>CANHQP010000001.1 GCA_947462925.1 Flavobacteriia bacterium
AGAAGTAGTGAAAGCCATTAAGTTTTTTGAATTGTTTGGTTTTGTGAATAGAGAAAAGGAAATTCACGCTTAAATTAAAATAAATTATTATTCAAGTGATTACTTAGGTAGTCACTTTTTTTTTTTTGCAAAAAAAAAATGGTACTCCGAGTTAGAAGCACCATCATTTTAGAAACTTCTTAAAGTTAATTATTCAATCACCAATCGCTTGATACTCGATTTTCCATTTGAATTGAGTTTAACCATGTAAATCCCTTTTTCCCAACTATTTGTTTCAATTTTTGTAATATTTTGAGCATCGTAAATCAATTTTCCTTCAATAGAAAAAATGGTAATTTCAAATTGTGAAATACCGTTTGATTTAATTTCAAAATATTTGCTCGCTGGATTTGGTTGAATTGTAAATTGAATACTTCCTTGTTCATTAATTCCTGAAGTTCCATTTTGATAATTGTAAGGCGCAGAAATTGCATCACAAGTTGGATTTGCTGTGCTGACAACTGTATAATTCCCATTTCCATATGTCAAAGGACAAGTTGAATTGGTTTCACCTGTCAAAATATTACCATTCAAATACCATTGAATATTGCTTGTAATAGACGACACCAAAACATTAGAACCTAAAGTAATTACAGGAATTGGAGGGACTGTGTTTGAGCATAAGCTATTCGCTTGAATTCGAGAATCAGTTGTTTGCGGTGAGATAAAATTATTCCAGCCGTTACAATCTTCTTTTAAATAATAATCGAACCATGGTAAAAGATAATCCATCAAAACTTCTTGTTGCACAGTTCTTTGAATGGAAATTCCAGTGGAAGATGTTGATTCCCCAAAATCGCAGTTAAAATTGGTGTTCGCGAAATAGCAATGTGCTCCACCCAAAATGCTAATAAAATATTTACAATTTCCATTTACTCCATCATACATCGGTATGTGATTATCTGCTGGCGGGGTTACACCATCGGCTGAACCTGAAAAAACGAGTGTTGGTACCAAAACATTCGCTGCAGCTGCAATTGAGGAAGGTGTTGTTTCGGCCGGAGCCAATCCTACAATTGTTTTAATATTGGAATTATTCGCCGCTGCTAGAAATGTTGCGCCACCGCCCATGGAATGTCCCATAATTGCTGCATTTCCATTGATTTTATTTTCAAAAATGGAACCAGCAGTTGAATTTAGCGTCAGCATTTTATTTGATACCAGAGCTAAATCTAATCCAAAATCAGCGTGCACAGGGGTAGGAAAGATACTGCTTTCTGTTCTCGGAAATGCCAAAATATAACCTTCCGCTACCAATGATTCCCAAATATTTTGATAAGCGTCCCATGTCATGGCAAAACCATGCCCAAACGTAATAATAGGAAAATTCCCATTTGAAACTGGTACATCAACTCCAGCTGTGGAAGCTGGATAATATATCTCTGTTTGAATTTGACGTCCAGCGCCACCGCCAGAGCCTGTGCCTCCCGTTCTTGCAGGATCATTGAAAGTTATTGTCGTATGCCCAATTGAAAATTGTGAAAATGCAATCATTGGCCACGAAAACATAAATAGAAGTAGTTTGTTTTTCATCATTCTTTTAATTAAGTCGATAGTTAAATCCATAAATATACTGAGCTTGTTTGGATATTTAATGATTGTACAATATTTTCAACAAATAAAAGAATAATGTGAAATTTTTCAATAAAAATATCCAAAATTTAAATCGTTATCTTTGAAAGCAAAGAATTAATTTTTACTCTTTATCAAAACAAATAAATACATAAAAGGTTTAGACGCGCTTCGTGCATTATCAATTGGTTTTGTTTTACTTAATCATTTAGGTATTGATATTTTATTTTTTGAAAATCAATACCTTAAAAACAATTTTTACAGTTTGTTTTCAGGTGAAACTGGGGTTAGATTCTTTTTTGTTTTAAGTGGTTTTTTGATAACAAGAATTTTGTGGATTCAATTTAAAGACTTAGGCACTATCAATTTAAAGAACTTTTTTATCCGAAGAATTTTAAGACTAATGCCTCCGTTGGTGTTATTTTATGTACTCGTCATTTCGCTCATGCAAACAAAGTTTATCGCGTATGACATTGAAGGATTGATGTTTGCATTCTTTTATTTGTATAATTATGTTCCATTGTTGCATTACAGAAATGAATTGGCGCACATTTGGTCGTTATCAGTGGAAGAACAATTTTATTTGATTTGGCCATTTCTTATTTTGTTCATCAAAAAATACAATGTTTTATTAGTCTTGGTGTTGATTTTTATAGTTCTTTCTATAGTTGGAACGATTTTTCTACCTGAGTTTGCTTTCGAAGTGCATTTGCGGCCACATCGTTGGTTTTTACCTGCTGGAGGATTTATTGCGATCGGTGCTGCTGTAGCATTAGTTCAATTCAAATATGAGAAGTTCTTGATTCAAATATTTCATAAAAAGACATTTGTGTTGCTTTTTGTTGCGTTCTTATATTTGATTCCTCTTTTTATTCCGGTATTTTTAGTTGAAGTTTTCTCGTTTTTGCAAGCTATTGGTTTTGGAATTTTTGTTTGTTGGATTTTTTACAATCAAAATTCGAGATTCGTTTCATTTTCAGAGTTTAGTCCATTTGTCTACGTTGGAAAAATATCCTACGGACTTTATGTTTTTCAAGGGGTGTTTTTGTTGACAGGTCCGGGAAGTGAACTGAAATTTCAGCAGTTTCCACTTAATTTATTGCTAACGTTTGGATTAGCAATTTTGTCTTATCATCTTGTAGAAAAACCAATATTGAAATACAAAAACAGATTTTAGTTTATTTGTTCTTCCGTTTGCTTTGGTAATTCTGCAGATTTCAGAGTTTCAATAGGTTTTTGATCTGGCTCACTATTGATTGCTTGATCATTTGAAACTTGATCTAGCGGTTTTGCATCCAACGTTTCGGGATGAATAGGCGCTTCAAATTTTCTTGGTGCCTCAAATGCAATTGAAGCATTCATTTCTCTGGTTTGATCTTGGAAAGGTCTTTCAAAATCTTCAACAGTTTCTTCAATCATTCTATTTAGATTCAAGTCGTTTTTGATGTCAACACCAGATTTCTTGATTTCGTTTTGTAAATCTTGTGATGCATCTTTGATTTGACGCATTGTTCTTCCCATGGTTTTGGCAATTCCAGGAATACTTTTGGAACCGAAAAACATCAAAATGAAGAGTAATATTAATACTACTTCAGAACCGGCGACATCACTTAAAAATAAAATCATTCTATTTTGTTATACCACAAAATTAAGAAATACTGTGGATATAAATCTATTTTATAAAATTGAAATGTGTATTTAACGGAAAAATACAATTTTCATTTTTTTCAAGGAAATGGCAATCTGATTTTTAAACTTTTAAACAGTTGAATTTTTTGTTTTCGAAAAGAAATAGGATAGGAGGAAGTGTGGCTTTTACTGAGTTTAGTGCTGTTTGTAAATTTTCGATTGTCAAAACGAAGTATAAATGTAATTTTAATAAATTGTAAAATATTTAATTTAAAATAGCTTATTAATGCTATCTGTTTAAAGCTTAAATTAAGATAAAATATAATAGTGTAATTTATTTTTTGAATTATTTTGAAACAAAAACATTTGTACTTCCGTAAAGGTGAAAAGTTAGTCAACAAAGTAAGAAATTTTAAAAAATAAAAAGATGATTAATAATGCAATTAGTTTAGCTCAATACAAATTGAAACTTCATCAAGATCAAGGTCAAAATAGTGAATTGAGTATTATAGAAGTGGCGAAATTAATGGATATTATCTATTTTGGTCCTTGTAATATTGAGGACAAAAAAGAATCAATCTTTTTTCAGTTCTCGTACAATTAAGAATTTTCACCATAGTTTTTTGTTTTAAAAGTCGTCCCATTTGGGGCGACTTTTTTTGTGTTACAAATGTATATTATTTTGCAATTGAAAATTTATTACATTTGTATATAAATTGATGTTACAAATGGAAATTCTAGATAGAATCAAAATGGTGATGAAAATGAACCAGCTAAATGCAGCTTCTTTTGCTGATAGGATTGGTGTTCAGCGATCAAATGTTAGTCATGTGCTAACAGGGAGAAATAAGCCAAGCTTGGATTTCATTGAAAAAATGCTCATTCAATTCCCAAAAGTAAACGCTTCTTGGTTAATTTCAGGACAAATTCAACAGACAGATGTAATTACCCCTGTGAAAGAAAATGAAAATTTGATTACAAATGTAAATCAGAATAAAAATACAAATGTAAATAGAGAAGTTGGCTCCCAAGTATCGGAAAAAAGAATTGTAAAAATGATTACATTTTATGATGATTTTACTTTTGACGAATTTCGTCCGGCAAATGATTAGTATAAGTTATTGAATAACTCCTGATCCAACCAATTCATCACCTTCATACCAAGCCGCAAATTGTCCTGGAGTTATTCCTCGTTGTAATTTTTCAAATAGAATATAGATTCCATCTGATTTTCTTACCAAAGTAGCTTTCTGTAATTTTTGTCTATAACGAATTCTTACTGCAAACTCTTTGATGTCTCCAATCTGTAAATCAAAGTTTGGATTTACGGAGTGAATTTCTTTATTATCAATAAATAAAGCCCATCTATTTAAAGCTAAATGTGAATCAGCTTGTCCTGAAAAAACAATGTTATTTTCAGTATCAATTTGTATAACAAAAGATGGCAATGGTCTTCCGCCAATGTGTAGTCCTTTTCTTTGACCAACGGTATAATAATGCGCACCTTGGTGTGTGGCAACCTTGATTCCTTCTTCTTTTTTGAAGTGAAAAGGAATAGCCAGTTTCTCTACGTTTTCAACAATTGGATTGATTCTATGGTATTCAATCAACGCAGGTAAATTGTCAGGAATTTCTATCACTTCACCCTCAATTGGTTTCAATTGCTGTTGCAAGAAAATGGGCAAACTAATTTTACCAACAAAACACAATCCCTGTGAATCTTTCTTTTCGGCAGTGATTAATCCTGCTTTTTTGGCGATTTCTCGAACTTCTGATTTTTGATATTCACCAATCGGGAAAAGTGATTTACTTAATTGTTCCTGATTCAATTGACAAAGGAAGTAAGATTGATCTTTTCCATCGTCTTTTCCAGATAAAAGCCCAAAAGTTCCATCTGTATGTTCGATTTTTCTACAATAATGGCCAGTGGCAACAAAATCAGCGCCCAAATTTTCTGCGGCTTTTAGGAAAACGTCGAATTTGATTTCGCGATTACAAAGTACGTCTGGATTTGGTGTTCTGCCTCGCTCATATTCCGAAAACATGTAATCAACGATTTTCTCTTTGTACTCCTTGCTTAAATCTATTACTTGAAATGGAATTCCCAATTGATTGGCAATCAAAAGTGCATCATTGGAATCATCTATCCAAGGGCAATCGTTTGAAATTGTGACCGTTTCGTCATGCCAATTGCGCATGAACATTCCGATAACCTCATATCCAGCTTCTTTAAGTAGATATGCTGTTACACTTGAATCAACCCCACCTGAAAGTCCAACGACAACTCTTTTCATGTCACAAAATTAATGATAAAGTTCTACAATCTGTTAAGATAGCTTCCATTTGCCATTGCTTTTATTGAAATAGGTTTGATAAAAAATGCTAAAAAGACTAACTTTTGTTCTTAATACTGTCTTAGAAATAATTTATTCCATTCAATTTCACTATTTTCGTTCTATATGAAGTTTTTATTATTTTTTGTTTTATCATTTTTCTTTCTTGGAATTGATAATTTGTCGGCTCAAAACTGTGAAAAAGTTTTTTTGACTGGTAGAGTAGTTGATACGATTCAAAATCAAGGTTTTTATAATTTGATGGTTGTCAATAGTACAACTGGAAGAGCGGTTTTTGGTCAGCCAGATGGTTCGTTTAATGTTTATACTTCTAATAATGATTCGATTACACTTTCAATAAAAGGTTATTCGATGTACGGTTTCAGAATCAAATCTGATTCCAATTGTCAAATGAAAATAGTTGGAATTTTAGATCACAAGGCAGTTCAATTTGACGAAGTGGTCGTTAGACCACTGAAAACATTACAGCAAATCAAAGAGGAAAGAGCCGCTTTATCGTTGCGAGAAACAAGACAAGTCACAGGTATTGAGGTTTTGCAAAGTCCGATTACAGCACTTTATCAAGCTTTTTCTAAAAGAGAGAAAAATAAGCAATGGATTTCACAAATGGAATACAAGGATGATCAACGTAAAGTGTTAAAGGAATTGTTGCGAGTGTATGTTGCTTATGAAATCGTGAAGTTAGACGAAAAAGAATTTGATCATTTCGTGGAGTTTTTAAATATCGATGAAGACTTTTTGAAAACTGCTTCAGAGATGGAACTGATTACTTTTATCAAAGATAAATTTGAACATTTCTCGAGAGTAAATAATCATTATTACGTTGAACCAGAAAAGAAAAGGTGAGTTTATTTAAATTGATAGTTTAGATAGATCCTTTTTGTCCTTCAATGATTGCTTCACGAACATTTCCAAATTTCAGGAGTAATTCTTTGGCTTCATCGTAAGATACATTCAGTTTTTCTTGTACCATCAGCGTACCTCTGTCAACCAATTTTGAATTGCTCAATTGCATGTCAACCATTCTGTTTCCTTGCACACGACCCATTTTAATCATCAACGAAGTGGAAATCATATTCAAAACTAATTTCTGAGCGGTTCCTGATTTCATACGCGTACTTCCGGTGACAAATTCAGGTCCAACTTCAGGCGTGATGTGATGTTGCGCCAGGTGTGTCAAAGGACTTTCTGGATTACAAGAAATACTGCAAGTTAAAATTCCATTTTCATTGGCTTTTTGAATAGCTCCGATTACGTATGGAGTCGTTCCCGATGCCGCAATTCCAACCAAAACGTCTTTAGAATCAATTAAATAATCAGTCAAATCATGCCAGCCTTGTTCTTTATTGTCTTCAGCAAATTCAACGGCTTTGCGAATAGCGGAATCTCCACCTGCAATCAAACCAATTACCAAACCTTGCGGAACACCAAAAGTTGGAGGACATTCACTTGCGTCTAAAATCCCCAATCTTCCACTCGTACCAGCACCAACATAGAATAATCTTCCACCGGCAGACAATCTTTCAAGTGCTGCGTCAACAAATGCTTCGATATTTGGAATGACTTTTTGAACAGCAACAGCCACTTTTTGATCTTCTTGATTCATGTTGTTCAACAAATCAAAAGTTGACATCGATTCTAGCGCATTGTAATTGCTCTCTGATTCAGTTATTTTTTTCATTGAAATTTTAAACTAGGTATGCGTTGTAATTGGATTCATCAAAATTGATTTCCACTCGATCTTTCAAAGTTGTTGATAATGTGATTCCTACATAATCACACTTGATTGGATATCTGCGGTGTCTTCTATCAACTAAAGCTACAGTTTTGATTGCTCTCACCGGTTTTTCCAGCAATTTAATCAATGCATATTGCATGGTTTTTCCAGAATTTAAAACGTCATCAATCAGTACAATGAAACCATTTTTTAAAACTTCACCGTCAATACTCATACTGACTTCAGAATCTAGTGGGTGATCTTTGTCAAGAGAAATTTCAAAAACTTCAATATTTTGTGTGGCAGTTGATTTCAAAATGGTTGATATTTCATTGGCAATTCTCATTCCATTCCCGCAAATACCAGCCAAATATATGGTTGACTCTTCACTTGCGTTTTCTAAAATTTGGTGTGCAAGTCGCATGATTTTTTGATCGATTTGCGTTTTAGTAAGAACTATTTGCATGGGTTTTAAATTTTAATCAAAGATAAGGATTTCAAGGCTGAATCAATAAATTTCTCGCCATTGGACCTAAATTAAAAATAGCATCCAAAATACTTAATTCACTTTCTATCATATTTTCAACATTGAAAACTTTGATATAGTTTGAATTTTCAATCGTTGGCCAATCAATTTTCCTAAAATCTTTGATTGATTTATCATCTTGAATATACGTTTCAGTGAATTGATTTTGAATGGGTAATGATAACCAACCAACTATTTTTTGATGAATTTGGAAATTAAAATCTACTAAATTTGAAATTTTGCTAAAAATCAATGCTTTTACTTCCGATTCATAATGCTCAAAATAGGGTGAAGGCGCGTAAGCACTTTCGATGGCTTTCCAATGATTTTTTTGCCAGTTTTCAGCGTAAGAAATTGAAATATCTTTCGTGATTGTTTTGTTTCCGTTCGGCTTCACCACTGGAATACTGAGATTTAATAATCCATTGGCGCCCAAGATCGTCATTCTGTTTCTGACAGTTTGTTTTACATAATGTTCGTAAAGTTCAAATGAAATTGCTTCCATTTGAACCAAACTTTTATAATATGAAATACTTCCGAAGTATGCTGTCGGAAAAATAGAAGTCATTATTTGATGAATTTAAACACCCTATTCCAACGAATTCCAATTTCTTCAATACCGCTGTTAGAGAACCAAACAATAGATGCTTTTCCAACAATGTGATCTTCCGGAACAAATCCCCAAACCCTTGAATCTGCTGAATTGTAGCGATTGTCTCCCATCATCCAATAATAATTCATGGCAAATTTGTATGAAGTCGCTTTTTTACTATCGATGTAAAATCCATCCGCTTTTTCAAGTAATTTATGACCTTCATATGCTGTGATGATTCGTCTATAGATTGCAATGTTTTCTTTCGTCAATTTCACCGTTGTTCCTTTTTTAGGAATGGTTATCTTTTCAAAATTTGTCATGGTGTTACCATGATAAATGTCTTTCGGGAAGGTATTTAAGTTATTGATCATTTCTGCAGGTGAATAACCATATTTGGCAAATGAGTCTTTTCCAATTCTTTGTTCATAACGTTCCTCCAGTTCTAAAATAAATTTCACCTTTGGAAAATCACGTTTTAGTTTTTTAAGTTCACTTGCCGTTAAATTCATTTTAAATTCTGAACCACCGCCGTAAACACCATAATCTCTGTCTTTTTCTAAACCATATGTTTGGTACATTTGGTTATGGAAAGTTTTGTCAGGCAAATTGTTATTCAAATCAGTTGGATTTGGGACAATGTATCTTAAATTTTGATTTTCAGCAATTTTTGCTGGTTTTCCATTGACATACAATTTTGCATTTTTGATTTCAATGACATCCCCTGGAATTGCAACGCATCTTTTGATGTAATTTTCTCTTTTATCAACAGGTCGATAGATTACTCCATAGTGATTAATCAAAACACCTTCGTTGTCTTGTGCTACTTTTTCAACAGCCAATTTTCTTCTAGCGAAAGATTTCCATTTTTCGATATTATCGATAAATTCTATTGCATCCTCATTAAAAACAGTCCCTCTTGCTTGAAAATAAGCTTCTTCCGTAATTGGATTTGCAATTTTCATGGCTATTTCTCTAATCTTGGAATCTTTTGTTTCCATCCAATAACGAATCGCTTCGTTGTTTACAATTCCATGATAATCATGTCCCATCAAGCCATTTGGCATTCTAGGATCGTAAACTGCAGTATCACCAGAAGGATAATTGAAAACAACCACATCATATCTTTCAACTTTACCCATTCCTGGCAATCTTGTGTAATTGCAAGTTTCTAGATCTGAATAAGATTTGATATTGACCCATGGAATGAAATTATGCACCAATGGAAAAGATAGGGGAGTTACGGGTACTTTTGGACCATAAGCCAATTTGTTCACAAATAAGAAATCGCCAACCAACAACGTTTTTTCCATCGATCCTGTTGGAATTTTGAATGGTTCAAAAACATAGGTTCTAATAATACTCGCAGCAACTAAGGCGAAAACAATTGAATCGCCCCATTCTTTGATTTTGGTCTTTTTTCCTGCTTTATCTGAACTGAAAAAACCAAAAAGCGTGGCTACTAAATGTCCAACAACAGGAAAACACAAAAACAGAACGATATGATCTCCAATGCTTCTTTCATTGATTTCCTTGGGATTTGCCCAATTTGTTGCAGGTCTAACTTCTTCATTTTTCAATTTTGCCATCAAAATGTATGGGAAGAAAATTCCTTGTAAAGTATCTTGCCAAGAAAAATGTCCAAATTTTCTAATGTAGCTCAAATTGACAACTGCCCACATCACAATGTGTACACCAGGGAACAACATCAAGAGTGCCCACCAAGGTTTATTGCAACTGATTTTGAAAGCGACATAATAATTGTAACCTGGAATCAAAGCTTCCCAAGACTTTCGTCCCGCTTTTTCAAAGCTTGTGAACCATAGCGCTAAATATGGATGAACTAAAATAAATAAGTAGAAATATAAAGCATTCATAATGTTTTGATTTTGAGGACATCTTTCATTGTGAAGATTCCTTGTTTATTAAAAATCCATTCAGCTGCAACAACAGCGCCCAAGGCAAAACCTTTTCTACTGTGTGCTTCGTGACTGATGGTAATCGTATCAATTTCAGACACATACTTAATGGTATGTGTTCCAGGTACATCTGGCAATCTATGTGCTGTCACACCCAATTGATTTGAGGAAAGATTTGGTTCTTCACCAACACCACAAATCCAAGAAGCGTAATTGGTGTTATTTTCCAAAATCCCATCCGCCAGTGAAATCGCAGTTCCACTTGGTGCATCTAATTTTTGCAAATGGTGTATTTCTTCAATACTTGCTTGGTATTCAGGATAATCAGAAATAAGGTTTGCAAGTCTTGCATTGATTTCGAACAGAATATTTACACCAATACTGAAATTACTGGCATGTAAAAGTGTTCCATTATTTCTATTAACTAATTCTGTGACTTCAGTTAATCTTGAATTCCATCCTGTTGTACCGACAACAATAGGAGTGTTTTCGTTTAGAGCTTTTTCAATGTGTTCAACTGCTAAGGATGGCTTACTAAACTCAATAGCTACGTCTGCCATAGCTAACATATCAGAATCAAGAGGTTGAGAACTATTTGAACGAAAAACAATTTCATGTCCACGGTCAAGTGCAATTTCTTCTATTGCTTTTCCCATTTTCCCGTAACCAATCAATCCTATTTTCATTTGCAAATAATTACTTTTTAAAGCTTGACAAAAATATAAAACTCAGCGAACTGGGCAATTTTTTTAGCGAAAATTAAGAGTTAACTTCAATCCTGGATTAGTTAAACTCATCATAGTTGGATGTATATTCATAGATAAATCTTCACTTACATCAAAACTAACAAAATGGGCTTCTACTGCTGCATCTACAACTTGAATGATGTAAACGGCTCCAAAAGCCAAAATAAATAAATCTCTTCGATTTAGATGTTGGTCATACAAATTCAATACACCTTGATAATCATATTGTTCCCATTGTGTATCGAAAGTTTGCGTAAAATCTGTTGCTTCTCTCAAATTGTATTCTCTCTTCAAGGATCGTTGCAGAGAATTATTTTTTAACATTAAATAACCTGTTGCGCCAAGTCCGGCATATATCAAGGGAACCTTCCAAAATGCTTTTTTCTTTTTGGGAGGCATCGCAATGTGATTATAGATTTGACCTGCACCAGGAATAACGGCTGAAAATAGCACTGCTTTTTTTACCGAATGGATAGTATCAATAGTCGCTGAAGTTTTAACAATTTTCTCTTGCGCATTTATAGAAATAAAAAAAGCAGAACAAAAAAGAAGCAACGACAATTTCATTATTTATTCAATATTTCGATGATTCTGTTTAAGTCAACTTCAGAATTGAAACTAATCATGATTTTACCACTGCCTAAATTATTTTTCTTGATATCAACTTTAGCTGAAACACGGTCCCCTAAAAATGCTTTGAAAGTTTCTTGCGATTTATTCAAAGCAGGTGATGGTGCTTTTTCTTTCGGTTCATCATCGAAATCTTCCGCTTTATATCCTTCACGGATTAAAACTTCTAATTCACGAACAGACAAATTATTATCTATAATTCGCTGGTAAAGTAAAACTTGGAACTGCTCTTCTCCAGCAGAAACTAGTGCTCTTGCGTGTCCCATTGAAACCAAGCCATCACGCACTCCTAATTGAATTACCGCAGGCAATTTTAATAATCTGATGTGATTGGTGATACTCGATCTACTTTTTGAAATCTTTTGGCTCAACTGTTCTTGAGTCAAATTACATTCTGTGATCAATCTTTGGTAAGAAAGCGCAACTTCAATCGAGTTTAAATCTTCGCGTTGGATGTTTTCAACCAAAGCCATTTCTAGCATTGCTTGATCATTTGCAACACGTATATAAGCAGGAACTTCTTCTAAACCATTCAATTGAGAAGCTCTGAATCTTCTTTCACCAGAAATTAATTGGTATTTATCTCTACCTAATTTCCTTACAGTCAATGGTTGAATGATTCCGTGTGTAGCAATAGATTCTCTCAATTCCTCTAAAGCTTCTTTCTCGAAATTTGTTCTTGGATTAAATGGATTTGCTTCAATGTCACCAATTGGAATCATAGAAATAGAACCAACAACTCCACTTTCCTGAGATTTTGAAGTGATGTCTGTTGCTGCATTTTCAAGTAATGCACTCAATCCTTTGCCAAGGGCTCCACGTTTTTTTGTATTAGAGGTCATCTCCTAAATTAATTTTTTTATCGTCGTTTGCTATTTTTGTCACGTTGTTTTTTTGCAAAATTTCTCTCGCAAAATTTAAGTAATTGATTGAACCTTTACTGGATGCGTCATGCATCACAATGGTTTCCCCGAAACTTGGTGCTTCACCCAACTTTGTATTTCTATGAATTACTGTATCAAAAACCAATTCCTGAAAGTGTGTTTTCACTTCATCAACTACTTGATTGGCCAAACGTAATCTTGTGTCATACATAGTCAAAACAATGCCTTCGATCTCTAAATCAGGATTCAATCTACCTTGAACGATTTTAATGGTATTTAATAATTTACCTAATCCTTCCAAAGCAAAATATTCGCACTGAACCGGAATCAAAACTGAATCAGCTGCAGTCAATGAATTTACAGTGATTAATCCCAATGAAGGTGAACAATCGATGATGATGAAATCGTATTGATCTTTTATTTTTTCAAGCGCTTGTTTTAATCGATGCTCACGGTGTTCCATGTTAATCATCTCTAATTCAGCACCAACCAAGTCAATGTGCGATGGGAGAATATCCAAATTTGGATTGTCAGTTTTGATAATTAATTCGGAAGGATGAACGTCGTTGATTAAACAGTCATAAATATTTCGCGTGTTTTTTGGATCTAATCCAACACCTGATGTTGCATTTGCTTGAGGGTCAGCATCTACAAGCAAAGTCTTGTATTCTAATACACCAAAACATCCACCCAAGTTTATGGCTGTGGTTGTTTTTCCAACTCCTCCTTTTTGATTTGCTATGGCGATTATCTTGCCCATTCATTTATTTTTAGACCATAAAGATACGTTAACTAATTGGCTTTTGGTCAACCCAAGTATGCTTATTTATTAACTTTTGGTTTGTTGAAATTTTTTCAATGTATAGAAATCACAGAAATTGATGCTAAACAGGAACTTTCACTTTGTCTAAAAATCAATTTCAGAATATTCTCCAGTTTTTTTCAATTCAGCCACTTTATTGATGACATCTTCTAATCCTTCTTGAAATTTCTCAAAATCCTCCTTGTAAAGAAAAATTTTGTGTTTTTGAAATGATTCTGTGCCATTTTCGGTTGACTTTTTACTCTCTGTGACAGTAATAAATAAGTCGTTTCCCCTGGTTGATTTGATGTCAAAAAAATAGGTGCGTTTTCCTGCTTTGATCACCTTAGAATATACTTCGTCATTGCGATCGTTTCTCTTTTCATAGTCCATAGTTCGTTTATTAAGTGTCTAACTTAAAACAAATATGTAGAAATATTTCTAAAAACCAATGAAAATGAACGTAAAAATCAAAGAATGAAAAAAATAGAAATTTAGTTACCAGTAATTCCAGATTTGTGTTTTTTATTTCTTTTCCTAACTGGTGGGAATTCTGACTCTTCCTTTTTATTTTTCTTTTTACTTGGAGTTTCAGCTATTTCTCCTTCAGGAAGGGCGGGAGTATGGATGTTTTCTCCTGCAGGAGCATTTGGATTTGAAGGGTCTATCCATTTTGCATTTTCTTTGTGTCGCACCAACTGACCATTTCTATCTATGTCTAATCGAACAACTGGATTGCTTTTTGTTGTTGATTTTTTGTTGATTCCAATTACATCTTCTTCCAGTACCCATTTGTTATTTATAAACTTTAATGCATCGTACGACATGTCAGGAACATAGAATTCTCTAAATCCCTCCATACTTTGAGATTCAGGTGAAAGATGATCAAAAATGATTCTATTTCTTGCATCGTCGTAGTTCAAACTCATGACACATTTTTTAGAATGCTCGAAGAAAACACGCTTTAAAACTTGGTCTTTGATTTTGAAGATCGGACTTCCTAATTTGATATGATTTCCAGAAAATGAGAGTACATCAATCAGCTTTGTGTGACTCATATTGTTGTTGGCATCATAACCAAGTAAGGTGTAGTAGGTTTTGTTTGACTTTTCGACTGGGATAATTTTATAATACAATGCGCCATACCACATCGTTTCATCTAACACATCTTCAGGTTGAGGAGCTAACATCATTGAATTGTCAACTAATTCAATCGTTTTCCATTCTTTTTTCTTTTCATCAAACTTTAAAATGAAACAATAATATTTATGTGTTTCATCTTCTTGTTCTACGTTCCAATTGAAAAAACGAAATTGATTGTCAGGACTTTTGATGGTACCAACAGATTTTAACATTGCGAAAGGATAGTCGAATGCACCTTTTAACGCAATTGTTTCTTGTAGAAATGTTTTGAAAGTTTGATTCGCTGTTTCTTTGTCTAAATCTGATTTAGCATTTCTTAAATTGTCTAAATAGCCCGACAATTGTTTCTCACGATTCAATAATAGACTATCCACCTGAGCATTTAAGCTCAAAGAAAAAATCGATAAAAAAAGTACAACAAATCCTTTCATATTCAAGAGAACGTTAAAACAATTGATTTGTTACTATTTCTGATTCAATAAAGAATACAGAATTATAAGTGCATGAAATCTTTCTTTGCAAGTAATTCATCTTCGGATTCTTCGTGCGCTGGGTCGTCAACACAACAATCTACAGGACAAACAGCTGCACATTGTGGTTCGTCGTGAAATCCAACACATTCAGTACATTTATCTGAAACGATGTAATAAACATCCATGTCTTTTGGTTCGAATGCATTTGTTGCATCAATTTCCTCACCATCTAAAGTTGTAATCATACCAACTAAAGAAGTTCCATCAGAATAATGCCATTCAGCACCACCTTCATATATAGCGTTATTTGGACATTCAGGCTCACATGCACCGCAATTAATGCATTCATCCGTAATCATAATTGCCATAATCTCTTTGTTTAATGAAATTTTTTGCAAATATACGTGAAACTTGAATGTTTTAATTGAATTTTTTAAAAAGAATTGAGCTTATGATTGTTGAAACTAACTTCAGACAATAAAAAAAGCGGAAACCTGATGATTTCCGCTTCAATATAAATTTGTTAACTAAATTAAGAATTCAATTAATAGTAAATCGCTCTTCTTACTTTAGAAATGTATTTTGCTAAACGAATTACTTGTTTTGTGTAACCAAACTCATTGTCGTACCAAGCATACAAAATCACGTTTTCACCATCGTTTGACACGATTGTTGCGTGAGAATCGTAAACTGAACAACAAGTATTTCCGATAATGTCACTAGAAACTAATTCAGGATCAAAAGAATAATAAATTTGATTTACTAAATCACCATTCAATGCTGCGTCTTTGATAGCTGCATTTACTTCAGCAACATTTGTTCCTTTGCGTAAGTTCAAGCTCAAAATTGCCAATGAACCATTTGGAGTAGGTACACGAACCGCATTTGCAGTCAATTTGTCTTTCAAATCTGGAATTACTTTAGTTACAGCTGAACCTGCACCAGTTGAAGTAATTACCATGTTGATTGCAGCTGAACGACCTCTACGAGGTTTTTTGTGCATATTGTCCAATAAGTTTTGGTCATTGGTGTAAGCATGAACAGTTTCAATGTGTCCTTTCACAACGCCAAATTTATCGTTGATTACTTTTAAGATTGGAGAAATCGCATTTGTTGTACAAGAAGCAGCAGAGAAAATATTTTCATTTTCCAAATCCAATTCTCCTTGGTTGATTCCGTAAACAACATTTGGAATTTCTTTTCCTGGAGCAGTCAATAATACTTTAGAAACACCTTTTGATTTCAAGTGACGGCTTAATGCTTCACGGTTTTCAAAAACTCCAGTATTGTCGATGATTAACGCATTGTTGATTCCATAAGCTGTGTAATCAATATCTTCAGGATTGGAAGCGTCAATCATTTGAACGATTTGACCGTTGATAACGATTGCTTTTCTTTCCAAATCTTCTTGCACAGTTCCTTTGAAAGCACCGTGAACAGAGTCATTTCTCAACAAAGAAGCTCTTTTGATGATGTCTTTGTCAGAATTTCCACGAGTAACGATTGCTCTTAAACGCAATTGTTGACCTTTTCCAGCTTGTTTGATTAATTCACGTGCAGCCAAACGACCAATACGACCAAAACCATACAATACTACATCGCGAGGTTCAATTTCTTCTTTGTTTTGAGAACCTAAATTTCCTAATTTGGAAGCTAAGAATTCAGCTTTGTTTGCAAAATTAGTTTGTTCAGCCAACCATTCGCTTGCCAATTTACCGATATCGATTTTAGCTGGAGCAATGTTCATTTTCATAATTTCCTCAGCCAATTCTGAAGTTGTAAAAATGTCAATTGGTCTGTTTACAACTTTGATTGCATATTCATGCAAGTTTAAGATCTCAGAAATTGTTACATCAGATAAGTGATTTCTGAAAAGTACCAATTCGATTCCTTTGTCGTAAAGTAATTCTCCTGTTTTGCTTGCTAATACTACAGCAGCACGCTCACGTTTGATGTGTGCGTTTAGTTCATTTTCGTAACCTTGAGCAGTTCCCATTTGCTTGTTTTGATTTTGAATTAAAGTGAAAATATATAAAGCCAAAACGGCTGCCCATGTTTAATGAACAGCCGTTTTTTATTTTATCCTAAGTAAGATTTTAACAATTTGTTTCTCGAAGTATGTCTCAGCCTTCGAATTGCTTTTTCCTTTATCTGTCGAACGCGTTCTCTTGTTAAATTGAATTTCGCTCCAATTTCTTCAAGAGTCAATCCGTGATTCATTCCGATTCCAAAGAAAAGACGAATAATTTCTCTTTCTTTATCTGTCAAAGTGCTCAATGAACGCTCAATTTCTCTTTGCAATGATTCAGCCATCAACGCGTGATCTGCTTTTGGAGAATCAGTGTTTGCCATTACATCCATCAATGTACCACCATCTTCTGAAGATGATAAAGGTGCATCCATAGAAACGTGACGACCAGAAACGTTTAAGCTCTCTTTGATTTTATCTTCTGGAACTTCCAATGCTTCTGCTAATTCTTCAGCTGAAGGTGGACGTTCGAATTCTTGTTCTAATTTTGAAAATGCTTTGTTGATTTTATTCAACGAACCAACTTGATTCAATGGTAAACGAACGATTCTCGCTTGTTCAGCCAATGCTTGCAAGATTGATTGACGAATCCACCATACTGCGTAAGAGATGAATTTGAAACCACGTGTTTCGTCGAATTTTTGTGCAGCTTTAATCAAACCTAAATTACCTTCGTTGATTAAGTCGGGTAGGGTAAGACCTTGATTTTGATATTGTTTAGCAACAGAAACTACGAAACGTAAATTCGCACGAGTCAATTTCTCCAAAGCTCTTTGATCGCCTTGTTTGATCTTGCGTGCTAACTCTACTTCTTCTTCTGCTGTAATCAGTTCTTCTTTTCCAATGTCTTGCAAGTATTTGTCAAGTGATTGGCTTTCTCGATTGGTAATCGATTTTGTAATCTTAAGTTGTCTCATGTTAACTAACCCTTCTTTTTAGATTTAAAATCTGGAAATTGACTGCAAAGATACGACGGAAAAAAGTGATTTTCAAATATATTTTTGATTATTTTCGAAGTTTCTGCCTTTACAATAATTATGCCTTTTTGATTTTGTTACATAAAAAATAGGAACTTGAAGTGGAGACTTTTTAATTTCTCAAAATCAAATTCCTATTTAAATTACTGAGCATTTTGAACTACAGCTTTATAGACCAAATCCTACGTAATCTCTTTTTCCAGTTTTGGAAACAACTTCAAGTAAAACTCCTTTGTTGCTTTTATTCAATTCTGATGTCAAAAATTCTACTGATATCACTGGTTTATCGTTAATTTTGGTAATCATCATGCCTTCTTCCAATCCCAAAGACATAAGTTTTCCCGCATTGATGGATTTAATTTTAACTCCATTGGTGATGTTCAGTTCTTTTTTCTCTTTTTCCGTTAACGCAACAAAAGTAGCGCCCAAGGCAGTGTTTTTGGAAATCGTTTCTTTGTCTAGCAAAGCCGTTTCACCATTGCTGTTTCGCAATAAAATTTCTTTCACCACTTCGTCTCCTTTGCCATTTCTAATCGTCAATGGAACTTTGTCACCAGGTCTTCTTTTGCCGATCTCTTCCTGCAATGCTGCGACAGAATTGACTTCTTTGGTGCCGATTTTCAAAATGACATCGCCATCTTTAATTCCGGCTTTGTCAGCGCCACCGTCTTCTAAAACCTTTGAAATGTAAACTCCCTTGGTGTTTGGAAGTTCATTTTTTTCTTTGACTTCTTGCGTGATATCTGCAATTTGAACACCCAAGAATCCACGTTGAACGATACCAAAATCGATTAAATCGCGCATAACTTTTTGCACTAAATTCACTGGAATTGCAAAGGAATATCCAGAATAACTTCCTGTTTGAGATGCAATTGCCGTGTTGATTCCAACCAATTCACCTTTGGTGTTTACCAATGCGCCACCGCTATTTCCCGGATTTACCGCAGCGTCGGTTTGAATGAAAGATTCAATTGGAACATTGTCTTGCGTTCTTCTTTCTGATAAGATGTTGATATTTCTCGCTTTCGCGCTGACAATTCCTGCAGTAACTGTTGAAGTTAAATTAAAAGGATTTCCTACTGCTAAAACCCATTCTCCAATTTGTAAATTATCACTGTTTCCCAAGGAAATTGGAGACAAATTTTGTGCTTCGATTTTCAAAACTGCAATATCCGTAGAAGGATCTGCGCCAATGACTTTGGCTGTGTATTTGGAATTATCGTTCAAGATAACTTCGATTTCACTCGCGCCTTCAATCACGTGATTATTAGTGACAATGTATCCTTCTGATGAAACAATCACTCCCGATCCAGAACCTGAGCCGTATTGTTTAAATTCTCTATTTCCAGTTCCTGGACCATAGAAAAATTCATAGAAAGGATCTCGTTGTACTGCAGTTCGAACGACTTTTGTAGTTACGTGAACAACAGCGTTTATAGAACTTTGTGAAGCTTGAACAAAGTCAGGGCCAATTGCGGCGGCGTTTCCTGTAAAGTTTACATTTCTGGCGTTAGCAATTCTGTTTCCATCAATTACCTGATCGGATAGTGATTGATATGGATTTCCGTTCAAAACCATTGACAAACTTAACGGCAACATTCCACCAATTAAACCTAATCCTAGAAATTTGATATTTTTATTCATAGTTGTTTGATTATAATTTTACTTGTTAACTGTACAAAAATAACGTGGTTTTATTTTTCTATTATCGTCTTGTTGTTAAGGAATGTTAAGCAATTTTGTGAAAAATTTGTTATCAATTTGGGAGTAGAATAATTTGATAAAACAAAAAATCCCGTTCTAAATAAATAAAACGGGAACAATAATTGGGTTTTTTGCATGGTTTTTACCAAAAACGCACGCCAAAAACAAATTAATTTATGCGAACTTGCGATGATTCCAATATTTATCGGAATCATCGCCAAATATATTTGGTACCTCTGGCACCAAATCAATGACTACAAAGTCCTTGTATTTCGTGGAATTTGTCGTGTAATTTCTCCATTTTTTCTTTTAATACTTCGTCTTTTACTTTTTTCGTATTGATTTTGTGCAATTCTGTTGCGCCGGTAACCAATTCGTCAATCGCTTTTTTGATTTCTGTTGTATTAAACGAAGTAGGAATTTTGCTGTTTTTCAATGCAATTGCTTTTGCCAACATTTCACCGCTTCTTTCTTTGATTGGCGTGAAATTGTTTTCTTCAATCGGGTGAAAAGTTTGCGACATCACCATGTGAAACTCATTTAATTCTTTCCAAGCATTTTTCTCGATTACCTTTAATAACGGATCTTTCAATGCTTCGATGTATCTTTTTGAAACGTTATTCCAATCAACAACTTTCCAAATTGATTCCAAAAAATCGCCGCGTTTGTTTTGGTATTTCAAGTAATATGCGTGTTCCCAAACATCAATTCCCAAAATTGGAATTCCGCGATCTTTCGATACGTCCATGATTGGATTGTCTTGATTTGCAGTAGATGTAACCATCAATTTCCCTTCTGGAGTGACGATCAACCAAGCCCAACCAGAACCAAAACGCGTCATCGCTGCTTGATTCAACATTTTTTTCAAGGTATCCATGGATTTGAAATTCAAATCAATCGCTTTTTGCAAATCCTCCATTGGTTTAGATTCCGCTGCTGGTGCCAAAATGTCCCAGAAAAGGGTGTGGTTGTAATGTCCTCCCGCATTGTTTCTGATTACTTCAGTTCTTCTGCTTGCATTCAACATCAATTGTTCAATTGTCAATTTTTCCAATTCAGTTCCTGCCAAGGCTTTGTTCAAATTGTTTATATATGCTTGGTGGTGCTTGTCGTGGTGGATTTCCATCGTTTGCGCATCGATGTAAGGTTCCAATGCTTTGACATCGTAATTTAATTTAGGTAAACTGTAAGGAGCCTGTGCCGCAGCCTGAACCGTCGCGATAAGAGCAAACGAAGCAAGCCAAAATTTGATTTTTTTCATGTCTTTTTGTTTTTGCCAACAAAGATAAAGCTTTCTGAATTAGGAAAGTTGTAAAATTTTGGGTGGGTGATGAAAGTCAGGAATTCACTCCACAACCACTTCATCCAAAAATATCCACGATCTTTCTCCAGCACTGATATGTCCTTCGGGACAAGTTTGGCGGTTTTTGATCACAAATTTGATTGCTTTGAATGGAGTGGAAGTATTGAATTCCACAGTCATGTTTTGCGTCAAATTTCCTTTTTTGGCTGGAGAAACTGTGTTTTGAATGGTTCCATTTGGTTTGAAATTGATGCCGTCTTCAGAGGTCAAAACTTGAAATTCTGTAGGGAAGAAAATCCATGAATGTTCGTCTTGTAAGCAACTTACGGAGATTTTACGAACGGTTTGTCGTTTTTCAAAATTCAATATTCCTTTGGCGTCAACGCCTTCGAAACCTTGCCAATCGCCAGATCTGAAATCGGTGCTTCCAGAACGAATGCCGTCGATTAACGCATTTTCTCCACTTGCAGCGTATTGATTGGCGAATTGTGTTTCCAATTGCAAGGAAATGTTGTTGTTTGATTTGGTAAAAGTTGACGAAACGGATTTACCCAATAAATTTGAATTTTCTACGAAAACGCTTCCGTCTAAAATACCATTTGTATGGTTGTATTCAGCAATAAAAACTGCTGCTTTCAAATTTGTTGTTTTGTTAAAAGTAAGCGGTTTTTGATAAATCGCGGAACGAAATGTTGGTTCTGTTCCGTCAGTTGTATACACGATTTTGTATGCTGATTTGGTATTCAGGTGCACAAAATTAATTTCTGTTGTAATCGAATCTAAAAATGTTCTTTTTGTTTGCGAAAAGTAAGGTACTGGAATTACATCAGTTGGAATTATTTCGTTTTCAATGATTTTTCTTTTGTATTCAACAAGTTTAGGATTTGGTTTGTCGGTCATGACAATCACCAATTCACCACCGTTTAGCATCGTTTGATGGTCGAGATACAATTTTTCATAAGGCTCACCATTCAATTTCATGGAATAAATATACATGTGCTCAGGACTATTGTCTTCTGTTCTGATGGTGAACGATTTTCCATTTTCAAAATGAATGGTCGCGTACTTTTGCAAAGGTCTTCCGATGGCATACGTTGGACTTCCTGGACAAACGGGATAAATTCCCATGGCGCTCAAGACGTACCAAGCCGACATTTGACCACAATCTTCATTTCCAGCCAAACCGTCAGGTGCATTGTGGTACATTTCACGTAAAATTTGGTCCACTTTTTCTTGCGTTTGAAACGGCTGATTGGTGTAATTATATAAATATGCCATGTGATGAGACGGTTCGTTTCCATGCGCATATTGACCGATTAATCCAGTTATATCGACTTGATGTCGGCCTTCTAATTTACTTTCAGTGGAAAACAAACGATCCAACCAAGTTTGCAAACTGTCTTTGCCGCCCAAAACGGATCTCAAAGTTGATATGTGTTGCTGCGCTGCTAGCGAATATTGCCAGCTGTTTGCTTCTGTGTAGTTGAAATTGACTTCCGCTGGATTGAATGGCGCAAACCATTGTCCACCGCGACGTGCGCGCATGAATTTCGTTTCTGGATCAAAAACATTCAAGAAATTGTACGAACGATTTTCGTAAATTTTGGCGATGCTGTCGTTTCCGATTTCTTTCGCAAATTGAGCGATACACCAATCGTCATAAGCATATTCCAAGGTTTTTGAAACAGATTCTGGCTCAATGTTGGTTCCTAAATATCCATTTTCGGCATATTGCTTTTTTCCGAGTTCATTGATGGTCGAAGTTTGAATCATTGCTTTCAAAGCCAAATTCACATCAAAGTCATTAATGCCTTTTCGATAAGCATCCAAAATAACCGAAACGGAATGGTAACCAATCATACAATCAGTTTCATTCCCAACCAATTCCCAAACTGGTAAATCATTCGTTTGCTTGTAAATTCTTAGAAAAGATTCGATAAAATCTTCCGTGCGTTTAGTTTGTGTCAGCGTGTATAATGGATGCGCCGCGCGGTATGTGTCCCAAAGCGAAAAAACGGAATATTGCAATTTATCTTCATAATTGTAAATCTTTCTATCATTTCCCAAAAATCTTCCATCAGCATCAGTAAACAAAGTCGGGCAGAGGTAAGCATGATAAACAGCCGTGTAAAAATTCGTCATCACTTCAGGTTCGTTGCTCTGAAAATCGAGTTTAGACAATTCAGTTTGCCACTTTAATTCTCTCAAATAATTGAGACGCACTATTGACCAATCTGGCATTTCTTGTTTGAGATTCAACTCAGCTCCAGTTGCATCAACGGCTGAAATGGCTGATTTTACTTGAATTTTCTTGGTTTCTTCTGGAAATTCCAACAACAATTTGTGTTGATTGTCTTTTGAAATAATTGTTTTTTTTGTGAAAGGAACATCCAATTCAAGGTAAAAAAAGAACTTCTGATTTTTCGCCCAAGCATTTGAATGTCTGTATCCAGCAATGATTTGATTGGATTTTACGTCGAAATTGGCATCCAACACTTGATCGCGGTGATCTAAATCGATCAAAATGTATTTTTTTCCTTTCGCTTCGTTGAAAGTGAAACTCAAAAATCCAGCGCGTTCTGTGGCAAGAAGTTGAACATCAATGTTGTTTTTCTGCAATTTCACTTCATACATTCCCGGACTGGCTTTTTCTTCTGAATGTTTGAAAAGTGAACCGTAACCGTTTTTTGATAAATATCCTGGTGTTGTCAATGCTTTTCCTTGTTGAGGAACAATCAATAAATCACACAAATCTGGAACGCCTGTGCCGCTTAGATGCGTAAAACTGAATCCATAAATGATTGAATCTGAATAATGATAACCGGAGCAACCATCCCAACCGTCATAACGCGTATCGGGACTCAATTGAACCATTCCGAAAGGTGCAGCAGCGCCAGGGAAAGTGTGCCCGTGTCCGCCAGTTCCAATGAATGGATTTACATATTTCGTAACACTGGGTTTTTGAATCATCCTTTTGAATGAAACATCGCTTTTGCTTGGGTCAATGTATTTTTTTCTTACTTCCTGAGCGTTTTGAAGTTCAGTTAATTGTCCAAAAACGATTGAAGAAATTCCAAAAAACAATGGAAGAAGGATGCTCTTTTTCATCGGGATTTTATTGATATGATTTCCACAGAATTGAAGCTGCGTTGCCCAATACTGCTGCATTTTTATTGTTTAAAGATGAAATCAAAATCTGAATGTCATCTTTGTAAATGTTTAATATATTTGCTTCTAAATGGGCTTTTACTTTTTCAGCGAAAGCTTCTCCATTTTGAGAAATTCCGCCAAAAAGAACGTAGGCTTTTGGATCTGAAAAACAAGCAAAATCAGCCAATGCAGAACCCAAGATTTGAGCTGTAAACTCAACAATTTCTTGCGCAAAAGCATCGCCATCAAGTGCCAAATCGAATACATCTTTGGCAGACGGATTTTCAATTTCCAGCAATTTTGAAGTTGCTTTCAACGGAGAATCCAATTCATGAATACTACGCACCACGCCAGTCGAAGATGCATAAGTTTCCAAGCAACCTTTTCTCCCACAGCCACATAGGCGACCGTTCGGAATTACTCGAATATGACCGTATTCACCAGCAACTCCGTGTTCACCGTAAACCATTTCACCACCAATAAAAACGCCACTTCCGACGCCAGTTCCAAGTGTAATGGTCACAAAATTCTCCAAATCTTTGGCGCAACCGAATAATTTTTCTCCAATGGCCGCAGCATTGGCATCATTTGTCAATATGGTTTCAATGTTGAACTTTTCTTTGAATAATTTGGCCAAAGGAATAATTCCTTTCCACTGTAAATTAGGTGCATATCTGATTTCTCCAGTAAAATGATTGCCATTGGGTGCACCAACTCCGATTCCTTTTAAATCGGTTAAAAGTTCTTTTTCAGAAAGGTGATTGTAAACGAAATCAACGAAAATTTCAGGCGTTTCGAACGATTTTGTTGGAAAACTTGTTTCGTACAAGATTTCTCCTTTCGGATTTACAATTCCAAAAGCGATGTTTGTTCCCCCAATATCAATTCCCAATGCGTTGTGATTCATGACTTTGATTTCTAATTTTAGGTATTTTTTTATTTTTTGAAAAGCTAAAAATACGTGTTATTTTTAACATCAATCGTTGAAATTCGTTCGTAAAAGTCAATTCATTTCAAATCGCTCAGCAAATCCAATAAATTTTCTTTGCTTAAATTTTTGAAAAATCCTGATTCTTTGGTGATTAATTCATCGGCAATGGTTTTCTTCGATTCTTGCAAAATTCTGATTTTATCTTCAATCGTGTTCGGACAAATTAATCGAATTGCCAAGGTATTTTTGGTTTGTCCAATTCGATGAACGCGATCAATTGCTTGATTTTCAACCGCAGGATTCCACCAAGGATCAACCAAATAGACATAATCTGCTTCCGTCAAATTTAATCCTGTTCCACCTGCTTTTAAGCTGATTAAAAACACTTTAACTTCCTTGTTTTCTTGAAATTCTCGCACAACAGCTTCTCGATTGGTTGTTTTTCCTGTCAAATAAGCAGTTTGGATTTTTCGGTCTTTCAATTCTTTGTGAATCAAGTCTAACATGGTCACGAATTGCGAAAAAACCAAAATTTTGTGCGATGGCGCTTTGTTGGTAATTTGTTCAATCAACATTTCCAATTTTGCAGACGGAATTCCTTGTGACAATTCATCCGCCAGCACAGGAGCATCGCAGATTTGACGCAATTTGGTAAGTCCTTTCAATACGTACATCGAATTTTTATTCAGGTCAAATTTGTTTGAATTTTCAATGTATTCTCGGAAATCTTTTTCGTATTGGTCGTACATTTTTCGTTGCTGCGTTTCCATCTCACAAAAAACGACAATTTCCTTTTTCTCAGGCAATTCTGGCGCAACTTCTTCCTTGGTTCGACGCAACAAGAAAGGTTTGATTTTCTGTTGTAATTCAGTGGTTCGTTTGTCATTTTTGAAATGATCGACTGGCGCCAAATAAACATCTTTGAAATATTGCTTATTTCCCAATAATCCTGGACAAGCGAACGAAAATTGCGCAAACAAATCAAAAGTGCTGTTTTCGATTGGTGTACCAGTTATGGCGATTTTATTGCGGGATTGCAGCAATTTCACAGCCTTGTATCTTTCTGTTTCGGGATTTCGAATGTTTTGGGATTCATCCAAGAAAATGTAATTGAAGACATTATCTTTAAATAAATGAATATCAGACATCAAAGTTCCATAAGAAGTCAGGATAACTTCGTTTTGATCAAATTTATTTGATTTTTTGATACGTTGATTTCCATGGTGAATTGTGAACTTGAGCGATGGCGCAAACTTCTGAAATTCAGCTTTCCAATTGAAAATCAAGGTTGCAGGAACGACCAAAAGATTGACGTTGAAATTGACTTTTTCTCTTTGAAGTAAAATAAATGCGATGATTTGAATCGATTTTCCCAATCCCATATCATCTGCCAAAACACCACCAAAATTGAAATCATCTAAAAAGTTCAACCAATTTAATCCAGATTTTTGATAGGAGCGAAGTGTAGCTTTCAGTGAACTAGGAACTTGCACTTCTTGAATTGAACTGAAATCTGCAAATCTTTGGCGGTAAACAGCCAATTCTGCAGCCACTTTTTCATCAATTTGCTCCGTTTCAAAGATTGTCTCAACGGTAGAAAAATTGATTTTTGGGATTTGAATATTTTTTAAATCAATGATTTCTCCAGAATTGAAGTAGCGTTTGAATTTCTCCATCCAATCTTTGGGTAAAATTCCCATCGATCCATCATCGAGTTTGACATAATTGCTTTTGTTGCGAATCGATTTGGCCAATTGTTTCAAGGAAGCATTTTGATTGCCATATTTCACTTGAATTTCAGCATTAAACCAATTAATTCCACTCAATACTTTGATGTCTATTTTCACCTTGTTTGGATTCAACTTATTGCCTTGCAACTGATTAAATCCATGAATTTGAATGTTATTCGATTGCCAAGATTCGAAAGTATTCAAGAACCAATCTTCTTCTAAAAAGTGCTTTTTATGCAAGTAAAAATAAGTGAATTCATTTTCTATTTGTTCCTCAAAATAAGGATGTTGTCTGTAGATTAGGGCGGTAAATTTTATCTCTTCAGTTTGATTTCTTTTCACAATGAATTCTTTTCCTTTATCGTCTCTGAGCGAAATTACTTTTTTAGAACGAATTGGAACTTCGATTTCTCCGTAACGAATGACTGGAATTATATCTACAAAATTTTCTGAATCAACTAAATAGATGATTTTTTCTATTTCGTCTAATTGTTCTTTTTGGATTTGTTTTTTGCTTGCTTTCGGGAGATGCGTGTATTCAATTTCAATTTTTGCTTCTAGTTTTTCTAGAATTTCAACTTTAAAAGCTTCGAATTTTGATTGGTGAATCTGCCATTTATTGTCTCGTTTTTTGAGCATTTCCAGCACATTCAGCGTTTGTATTTTATTAGTCAAATAGAAAGTTTCACCCAAATGCAAAAATCGATTGAAGCGAATTTCAATTTCTTCTACATCATACATTAAACCATCGATTTCCAATTGACCTGTAATTTCAAAAAATGGATCTAAAAATCTTACTTTTAAACTCAACGAACTTTGAAAGTTTTTGATTCTTAAAGGAATAAGCGATTTTACTTGAACTATTTCCGAGATTTCAGTGTTGTGAAAAAAGAAACTGCAGCCTAAAGGATTTTTAGCAATTGATCGCAAAGCAGCTATTTCACTTTCAATGGATTCGGTTTTGTTTAAAGATTGAAATTGTTGTATCGCAGCGAAAAATTTCAAATCGTCTGCGTTGTCAAATTTCCAAATGACATCCAATGGAGAAATGAATTTCAACGGATTTTTTAGTTTTCCATTGTTCGATTTTGAACCTGTTACCAAGTCAATTTGCAAGGAATTTGAATGTTTTTGATGTTTGAAAACAACAGAAAAATCTTCTGAATGAATACTTTTGGTTTCAGTAGGTAACTTATTAGAAAGTAAACTATTAAACTCTCTAATTCTTTCCGTAGTAATTGGAATCAGTGATTTATCTTTGGGAGTTATTTCTAATTTTCCATAGATGAATTCAAAGTCAAAATAGGACTCCAAATTAGCTTCTTTTTCAAGTCCAAATTGTTCAGCTACTTTTTTAGTTTTGCGATTTCTTGAAGCTTTTTGAAAAAACAAAAGATAATCTTCGTTTCTGTGAATCGCAGTCAAAACCAGCGCTTGATTTTCGCACAATTTATCGTGTGTTGCTTTGCAATTGCAAAAAACGGTCAATTGCTTTTCATCTTGAACCACACTCACGGATGGAAAATTCAATCCAGAAGATTTATGCGTAAAAATGCCTTCGTTGAGTTGTAAAAAGGAGGGAACGATACCCAAACAATCACTGGTGGTGAAGAAAGCGGATTGATTAGAACTTTTGGTGATGTCTAATTCTGAAAGATTTTCAAAATTCATTCCATTGAAAACGAAACGATTGTTGTATAAATCTTCCGTTTCCATAGATTATTTTCTGATCACTTGAATGCTGTAATCCAATCCAATTTTGATGATTTGCGATGCAACATTGTTTTTTACATCTAACTTCTCCATCACAATTGCATCGACTTGATCTTTAATTTGTTGATTTACATCGGCAAAGCAACTTGGATTGGCTTCTCCAGATAAATTGGCAGAAGTTGAAACCAAGGGTTTGCGCATTGAACGAATCAATTTCAAGCAAATTGGATCTTTGGTAACACGAATTCCAACGGAACCGTCATCTGCCAAAATAGAGGGCGCCAAACCTTTTGCATTTGGATAAATGATTGTCAGTGGTTTATCAGCTAAATCAACTAAATCGTAGCAAACATCTGGAAACTCAGGAATGTATTTTTCAATCATTTGTACGCTGTCAACTAGAATAATGAAACTTTTGTTGTCAGGGCGATTTTTGATTTGAGAAATTTTTTGACAAGCATCTTCTTTTGTCGCATCGCAACCAATTCCCCAAATCGTATCAGTTGGATATAAAATTACACCGCCGTTTTTCAGCGTTTCAATGGCTTTTTCCATGTTTTTAGATTATTTCAATAAATCTGGTCGTCTTGCTTTAGTGCGCTCTAGCGCTTGTTCTTCGCGGAATTTTTCAATTTTGTTGAAATCACCTGAAAGCAGAACTTCTGGAACTTTCATTCCTTTAAATTCAGGAGGTCGCGTGTACACTGGCGGCGAAAGTAAATCATCTTGAAAACTGTCTGTCAATGCAGAAGTTTCATCGTTTAAAACGCCTGGAAGCAGTCGAACAACACTGTCAACTAGCACAGCAGCTGCCAATTCACCACCTGAAAGTACGTATGAACCAATTGAAATTTCTTTGGTGATATACATTTGTCTCACGCGTTCGTCGACACCTTTGTAGTGACCACATAAAATCATAAAATTTCCTTGAAGCGACAATTGATTAGCATGTGTTTGTTCCAAAATTTCACCGTCAGGTGTCATATAAATGATTTCGTCGTAGTCTCTTTCGGCTTGCAATTTTTCAATCAAAGCAGCAATCGGCTCAATACTCATGACCATTCCAGCTCCGCCACCGTATTGATAATCATCTACATTCTTGTGTTTATTGTTAGAATAATCGCGGATATTGTGTAGGTGAATTTCCACCAAATTTTTGTCTTGCGCGCGTTGCATGATCGAAGCCGAGAATGGACTTACGAGTAATTCTGGAAGTATTGTTAAAATATCAATTCGCATGACACAAAGTTAATCATTGAAACTGTTTGGTTAGAATAAAATTGAAAATTTGATTTTTGATTTGAAGAAAATTGCATTCGAAATGCAAGTGAAAAAAGCTTTATTATCAGTAAATTAATAGAGGAGTGAAACAATTGTTGAAAAATCGTCTGATTTGGTTCGTTATTTTCAATAGTTCGCATTTTGAAATCAGCTTTTTTATTTATCTTTGAACCGATGGAAAAACAAGTCATTCTCAACGAAAAACAATTTGAATTGACCCTTAACAGGCTGTGTTATCAGCTCATCGAAAATCACAACGACTTTTCTGAAACAGTTTTAATTGGTCTTCAACCACGTGGAATTCATGTACTAAAGCGTTTGAAAGATCGATTGGAACAAATTTTAGGTCACGCTGTAACTTGCGGTAATTTGGACATTACTTTTTACCGCGACGATTTTCGAAGAAGAGAAAGACCCATCATTCCCAGCGCCACAAATATTGATTTTATCATTGAAAATAAAGATGTTGTGATTATTGACGACGTTCTTTACACTGGTCGAACTATTCGATCTGGAATTGATGCTTTGATGGCCTACGGTCGTCCTAGAAACGTCGAATTGGTTGCGTTTATTGACAGAAGATTCAAACGACAACTTCCAATTCAAGCCGATTACGTTGGAAAAACCATCGATACCTTGGCGTCAGAGCGCGTTTCTGTGGAGTGGAAAGAAATTGAAGGAATAGACAAAGTTGTACTTTATACACCGGAAAATAATGGATAATTTAAGTGTTGAACATTTAACGGGTATCAAAGACCTGACAGAGAAAGACATACAATTGATTTTTCAAACTGCCGATAGTTTTAAAGAGGTTATCAATCGTCCAATCAAAAAAGTTCCTTCATTGCGCGACATTACCATCGCCAATTTGTTTTTCGAAAATTCAACTAGAACAAGGCTTTCATTTGAATTGGCTCAAAAAAGACTTTCTGCTGATGTGATTAACTTCAGTGCGTCAAGCAGTTCTGTTAAAAAAGGAGAAACGTTGATAGACACTGTCAATAATATTCTTTCCATGAAAGTGGACATGGTCGTTATGCGTCATCCGAATCCAGGTGCAGCTTTATTTTTATCAAAAAGAGTAGATGCAAGAATTGTAAATGCTGGAGACGGAACGCATGAACATCCAACGCAGGCTTTGCTAGATGCTTTTTCAATCAGAGAAAGATTGGGAGATGTTGCTGGTAAAAAAGTGGTCATTGTGGGTGATATTTTACATTCACGAGTTGCACTTTCTAATATTTATTGTTTGCAAAAATTGGGCGCTGAAGTGATGGTTTGCGGACCTAAAACTTTAATTCCAAAGTATATTCAAGAATTGGGAGTAAAGGTTGAATTCAATCTGCGCAAAGCACTGGAATGGTGTGATGTAGCAAATATGTTGCGTATACAGTTAGAACGTCAAGATATCAAGTTTTTTCCATCTTTGAGAGAATATTCCATGCAATACGGTTTGAACAAAGAAATCTTGGATTCATTAGACAAAGAAATCATTGTGATGCATCCTGGACCAATCAATCGTGGTGTGGAAATTACCTCTGATGTGGCAGATAGCAAACAATCTATCATTTTGAATCAAGTTGAAAATGGAGTAGCAGTTCGCATGGCAGCGATTTATTTGTTGGCTTCCAAAATTGGACGTTAATTGAAACATTATACTTTGTAAAATGTCAGTGATTCAACCCATTTTACATTACAGCTTACATTTTCTTTTTCCTTTTTTAATTGCTTGGATTTTCTGTCGAGAAAAATGGATCAAAGCAGGTTTAATAATGGTTTCAACCATGCTCGTGGATTTGGATCATTTACTTGCAACTCCGATATTCGACCCCAATCGATGCAGCATTAATTTTCATTATTTACATACTTATTGGGCAATTGGATTTTATACAACCTTGCTATTTTTCCCAAAAACAAGAATTGTGGCAATTGGATTGCTTTTCCATATGTTGACAGATTTCCAAGATTGTCTATGGATTAAATACTGCTGATTTTAAAGCTTTTTCATCAGAAATCGATACATTTCGACCATGCACATGATGTCGTATTTGAAAACCTTTTCATCTGGTGAATGCACGAAATCTTCTGGTGCACCAATAAAAATCCAATCGAAAGGAAGATCTGTTTTTTGTAACATCGTACCATCGCTACCACCAGCTGATTCAACTTCTAATTGATATTTGACGCCTGATTCTTTGGCCAATTCAATGATTCGATTCAAAAATGATTTGCGAGGAATTCCGCTATCGCGCATGGAAATTGCAACACCTCCGCCATGAACAACGCCATCTGTCACCCAAGTGATGTCTGAAATTAAGGCTTGTAAAACGCCATATTTCTCCCACAAAAATCTCCCACAAAAACCAACTGAATTTCCGCCATGTTCCTCATAAGTTGAAAAAACGATAGCTCCATTTTCCAATGTTTCAGCTACTTTCAAAGCGTTCCAAACACCTAAACGATTGTCCATGTAAGGCGATTGAATGTATTCGTCTGTTTCCCTAAAATTGGGTTTGAAAGTCAGATTCGTTCCTCTGTCAATTTCTCTATCCAACACATATTGAAATGATTGTCCGCCATGAGAATCATCAATGACCATCAATTCAGTTTCGATTTCACCTTGAGAATCAGCGCCAACCAATTGAAATCCATCTTGCGTTCTCGGTCCGCCGATTTTATATAAATTATTGTCGTATGCTGCCGTAAATCCAATCGTATCAGTATGTGCAAAAATGGCAGTTGTTGGTTTGCCAAAAACTAAAATCAGGGCATCTTGAAAACCTTTTCCGTGAAAAATTTCAGGTTCAACCTTCCATTTTGACTGGTTTTCAATTACATAATTTAAGATAAATTCTTTTATTAGACCTTCATCGCCAGATGCGCCGCGAACCGCTATTAATTCTTGTAATAATTTCATAAATATTTTCAATAATTTCCTAAATAGTTTAATTCAATGTGTTTGTTTTCCGTTAATGTTTCACGGATAAAATTAGATTTTGCAAAAGGTACTGCAACTTGTAACAAGCAATTTTCCGCAAAATCTTGTTTTTCAATCGCTAATAGTTGGTTTTTGACCAATGACATGATTTCCGGCATTTCATTGTAAGTGAACTTTATTTCAAAGTGATCAAATACTTGTTTTTCAACAATTATACCTTCTTCTATGGCGTCTTTTGCTGCGGATTTGTAGGCTTGAACTAAACCGCCGACTCCCAATTTTGTTCCACCAAAATAGCGAACCACTCCAATTAAAATATTGGTTAAATCATAAGATTGAATTTGACCTAAAATTGGGATTCCAGCGCTGTTTGAAGGTTCGCCGTCGTCGTTTGCTCTGAAAACTTTTTTGTCAAGACCAAAACGATAAGCATAACAAACATGTCTTGCTTGATGGTGCATTTTTTTCCATTCAGCCAGGTAAATTTTGACTTCATCTTCAGAATAGCAAGCAACAGCATAACCGATAAATTTAGAACCTTTTTCTTTGTAAATTCCTTCTGAAAGGGATTCTATGGTTTTATATGTATCAATTATTTCCAAGCACTTTTTTTGGCAAATTTAGCGATAAACCATTGTTGAAACGTCATTGCAACTTAAAACTTTCTTTTCTGACTGCAATTTCGAAAATACTTTCAGCAGAAATTAAAAGTTCAACATTAGATTTTGTTAGATGTATTTTTAATTCATTGATTTTTAAATGATTTAGATTTACCAAGGCTTTCTTTGAAAACTTGCTTTTTTGAATCACATTATTTGCCATTGTTGGAATAGAATCCATCATTTGACCAACTTTGAATTGAATATTTTGTTGGATCAACTTCAGAATTTCTTCATGAAACATGTCAGCCAATGAATTGAAAACTTTTGTTTCTATTTTGTTTTCAAAATCAATGTCTTGAATTGAAATGGTTTTTTTGTTCTTGGATAAAACTGGAATTCCTTTGAAATAACTTGTGCCATTGATTCCACCAGAATGTTTGACTTTTAAATTCAAGTATTTTAATCCATTTGAAACGGAAATAGATTCAATTTTCACCTTGATTCCTTTTATTTTTACTGTTTTTCCTGCAATTTTTTCTTCTAAAATTTGATTCAATTTCGCTAATGGCAATAAGAAATGAATATTGATTTTGCTCATTGAATCGGTGGAAGGAAAACTCAAAAGCTTAATTTTTTTCGGGAAATCTACTTTGGAAATCAATAATGTGTCAAATCTTAAATAGACTTTGGAAGTGACAACTAGATTTAATTTCAAAGAATCAGTGCAATTTTTATTTACAAACACTGCTAAATTTTGCGGTTGAATGCGTACAAATAAATCTTTTTGAGTTTTGCTGGCAGGAATTGCTTTTTGCAGGTTGTTCCAAATTTTTAGTGTAGGCTTTTTTAGGTTGATTTTTTTATAAATCAAATTGTCGAATTTACGATTGATTTCTAATGTTTTAGCAGAAATTATTTCATCAATTTTCCGTTTCATATTGAAATCAACACCCAAGATTTTCAATTCGGGTTCTTCTAACCATTCGATTCTAGTTAGTTTGGTTTTTGTATGAAATTTTAAGAATTCATCAATCTGAAAATCAGAAGAAAAATGCACTTTTAGTTGAATGATAAATGGTTTTTTCTTCAAAAAGGTAATTGATTTTTTACCAATCAAATGCTTTTGAATCTGAATTTCAAGTTTTAGTGGAACAGAGGAGATGATTTTTTCATTTTGTAATTGTACCGAAAATTTTCCCAAGCGATACATTTTTACTTTCAAAGAGTCTTTCCCATTGTCAAAGGGAATGGTTTTGTCAGCCAATAAAATCTTGAGTTTTTTATTGATCAATTTCTCTAAATCAGAAACTGAAATATAAAGTGGGAAATTAAATGTCGTAACATTTGGCTCTATCAACTTTGTTGGTTGATTTTGTTTGAAAACCAAGTGTTTCGGTTTTGAGAAAAACCAAATGGCAATCCCAACGAGCAGTGAAATCAGAATGATTAAAATACTTACTTTCCAAATTTTCTTCATTGATTTCAGTATTTAAGCTGGCTAAATTACCAGCTTCCTCCAGATCCGCCTCCGCCGAAACTTCCTCCGCCAAAGCCTCCGAATCCTCCAGATGAACCGCCGCCGAATCCGCCGTTAGAACGTCCGCCGCCACCAAATCCACCTAATGCGCCAAACCAAATGGCATTAGAGCCCATGGTCATTCCTCGACCACCGCGTCCACCTTTGTTGCTTTTAAACATGATGAAAACAAAAACAATAATGAATATCAAAACAAAAACTACTTTGATAATTTCAAACTTCTTTCCTTTTTCACCATATTTTTTGGAATTGTATTCACCTTTCGCCAAAGACATTAAAACATCTGTGGTTTTATTTAAACCTTCGTAAAAATTGCCTTCTTTAAAATTCGGTAATAATTCTCTGTTTTCAATTTGTCGACAGGTAGCATCAGGAATCGCTCCTTCAAGTCCTTTTCCAGTAGCAATAAAATATTTTCTTTCTCCTTTTCCTCCAGTTGGTTTGATTATTATTACAATTCCGTTGTCCTCTTTTTCCTGACCAACTTGCCATTTATCTCCCAATTTATAAGCGTATTCAGCAGGTTCAAAATCTGCCAAATCGTCTACAATGACAATGACAATTTGATTGGAAGTTTCTCTCGCGAAATTTTCCAATTTTGTTTCCAATGCATCAGCTTCAGGTCCGCTGATGAATTCAGGCATTTCCTTGGACAAATTGTTAACCAGTCTAGGAGGATTCGGTCTTTCAGGAATTCCGTTTTGTGCAATAACTTGAATCGTAGCTACTAAAGAAACAAAAAGTGCGAAAAAGTATTTTTTAAACATGGGATATTTTTTATCAAATTTATTCCTGAAAGGAAATTTCATTGCTCAACTCATTGGTGTCATCCGCTTGATGTGGAAAATTGGCTTTCAATTTCTCGCCTGCCATTTTGATTCCTTGGGATAATCCTTTCACAAAATCGCTTTGTTTGAAATGTTGAGTCATTGTTTCTCTGATATTGTCCCAAAAATCAGCAGGAACAACATTGTTTATTCCTTCATCGCCAATGATTGCAAACTTTCTGTCTTCCACAGCCAAATAAAACAAAACGCCATTTCTCGAGGCAGTTTCATGCATTTTCAATTTACCAAAAACTTCAATAGCATGTGATTTTACGTCTTCCGCACATTTTGCGTCGATGTGTACGCGAATTTCACCTGAAGTGTTTAATTCTGCTTCTGCAATGGCTTCTTGAATGGATTTTTTGTCCGATTCAGAAAAGAAATTTTTAATTCCCATGTTGGAAAAAATTAAATCATCCGACCCAAAAACTTGAATCGGATGATAGTTTAAATTTTATTTTAAAATGCAACAGTCGGAGCAACCTCAGTTCCCGCAGCAGCTTTGAAACCTTCTTTCTTAGGGAAAGTTGCGCTATTCAAGAACATAGAGTTAAAGAAACCTCTGATGTGTGCATTGTATTGTTTAACAGCTTCGTTGTAATCACCTCGCGCTTTCACAATTCTGTTTTCCGTTCCTTCTAACTGTGCTTGCAATTCTTGGAAATTCTCAGTTGAACGAATTTGTGGATACGCCTCAAACGCCAAATTGATCGCAGTATTGATTTTTTTACCCATCAATTCCATGTCTTGTGGAGTTTTTGCATTCTCAATTCCTTTTTTTATACCAGCTCGTGCTTCAGTAACACCTTGTAAAATTTCTTTTTCATTGGCAGCAGCACCTTTTACTGTGGCAACCAATTGTGGAACTAAATCAGCTCTTCGTTGGTATTGTGCGCCAACATTTGACCATTGCTCGTCAACTACTTCTTGGTAAGAAATTGCTTTGTTGTAAGAATTTCTGTACGTCATAAAAAGGATCAAAACTAATGCTACAATCGATCCAATGATAATATAAGATTTTTTCATCTTTCTAAATTTTTAATAAAATTACGATTTATTTTGTCAAATTGCATACCAGCGATAAATTGCTGACAAATTGTCGTTTAATGTTAAAATTCGCCAATTTCTATTTGCTGATTTTACTTATTTAGAAATTGAACTGCTTTTTGAAGAATGTTACCTTCTGCATAATATTTCAAGGAATGTTTTTTACCCATCCAAGTCATATTTTCAAATTTTAAAGTTGAATTTGGATATTGCTTATTGAATAATTGTTGCAATTTTTCGATTTCATTTTGGTGATTACAACCTAATGTAGTATTTCCATAATTCACACAACCTGGACCAAAAAGTCCCATTTTACTGTCTTTTTTGCGCAATGCAAAGTCTTTTTCATTGTATAGAATATACCAACTGTAATTTTCCTTTTCCCTGAAATTTAATGTTGTATTTCTGTTCCAATAATTTTCAAAACTCTCGATTCCTCCGATGGCTGGAGCGATTAAACAAACGCGAATGTCTTTTTGATGCGGCGTTTGAATGTCATTTAGCTTCAAATTGAAAAGGGTAGATGCTACGACTTTTGAACCCAAACTGTGACCAACAAAATTGATGTGCTCATTTTCAATTTGATTGACAACTTTCCGCAAGGCGATTCCAACATTCGGCGCATGAATTTGGGCATTTTCAAATTGTGAGAATAGATATTCATTTCTCTTTTTATCGAAAACCGAAAAACAACAATCGTAGGTTCCATCCCAATACACTTCCACAAATTGAGATTTTAGTCCAAGAGAATCAATGTTTTTTTTAAGTAAATCAAATTCAATGACGGACGTTACTGTTCCTGCGGGAGCTTCAAAACTTTTGCGATATCCATGAACTAAGAAAGTAACTGAATTAGAAGTTTTTTGATTGATTTTTTGTACTTTTTTACTTGAAATAGAATCATTCAATTCGTTAATATTGAATTCTTTTGAAGAAATATTGAGATTGTATATTTTACAAATCTGATTTAGCTGAATTGGATGTTTTTGATACCATATAGCCAAACTATGATTGCAATTTTGTAGGGCTGTATCCGCAATGAAATATTCGGGATAAATATTTCCTTCTTGATCAAAGCAAAGTGAAAATGCATGTTTATCTAAATTTCTTTCTCCGAAATATACGTGTTGAGCATTTAGATTGGAAGAAAGAAAAAAGAGGAAACTAATAAAGTATGTTGTCTTTCTGACGATACTTTTTGATTTAAGCATGCTCATTAATATTACGATTGAGATGCACAATTTGCACAAATTCCAGTGGCAGTTAATTGTAAGTTTTTGAGTTGATATCCAACTGGAATTGGAACAATCACTTCATGGTGAATGCATTCTACTTTTTCACATTGTGTACATTGAAAATGCAAGTGATTGTGGGCATGAGAAGATTTACATCCATTGCAAAGCGCGTAAAATGATTTCCCATTTTCTCCCATGATTTTGTGAATCAATCCGTCTTCTTCAAAACTTTTCAAAATTCTGTAGATGGTAACGCGATCCATCGAACCTTGCAACGCTTCTTCAATCATGTCATGACTCATTGCTTGCTCATTTTCGTGGAAAAACTCCAAGACTTTTTTCTTTGAAACAGTTTGTCTTTTTTTGATCATGATTGAAAAATTAACTTCACAAATATAAGGTTTGTTGCTTGAAATTCCTGAATTTTATGCGTTTTGTATCAACTTTTCTAGCATAAAATAAGCACGTTCAATGCGTTTGTCCACATTTTTGACTTGGTCAATATAGTACAAAACATACCGTCTTTTTCCCATCGAAAGGCTGTAAAAAAACTTTTCATAACTTGGGTTTTGAGCCAATACTTCTTTTACTTCCTCAGGAAAAGGCATTCCGTATTCAGAACGATCTTCAGTCAAATATACATCAACTTCATCGTCTAAATGTACACCCAAATCTTTCAGAATCTTGCCTTTGATCGAAATGTATCCAGTTTGATTTCCTAAGGAAACAACGCCACCGTGCCACAAATCACAATTGTTAATGGAAATCATTAAACGTTGATTGTAAATGTTTTTCGTTTCAGCATCACTGAAAAAAGTCAAAATATCAAACGGAATTTCAACATAAAACAATTTCAAATTGTCCAACCTTCGGATTTCAGTTTTGTAACTGATGGATTTGAGATCAGACATTTGAATTAGATTGCGCCAACTGCCAATTTCATTCTGATGATTCTTTTGGCAGAAGCATCTACTTGTTTTTTGAAATTCGCATCAGTTCTGTATTTTTTCAAAATTTGAACAAATGCTTTTTTCGCATCAACAGGCATCAAAACGATGTCGCAACCTGCTTCAACCGCTTTCACGTCGCAATTTGGAATCGCAGTTACACCGCCCATATTCATAGCGTCAGTTACAATTAATCCTTTGAATTTCATTTCGTTTCGCAACAAATCTGTCACGATTACACTCGAAAGTGTTGAAGGCAAACCTTTGGTGTCGTATTTTGGATTGTTTTTCACTGCCAAATGTCCAATCATTACAGATAAAACGCCGTCTTCAATCAATTTTGGGTAATTTTTGATTTCTTTCAATTCACCGTCAATAACTTGCAATTCTTTATGCGTATCTCCAGAAACCAAACCGTGACCTGGGAAATGTTTCGCTGTGGCGATAATTCCATTTTTTTGCGTTTGTTGAATAAATGCATTTGACCAAGGAATAATGTTCGCCGGAACAGCGCCAAAACTTCTGAATCCAACGGTTTTATTTGGTGACATATCCACAACAGGTGCGAAGTTGTAATTGATTCCAATTGCATTTAAATCCATGGAGATAGTGTCTGCATAAGCGGAAACTTCTTCAACAGTTTTCATTTCGTTTGCTTTTTTCACGATATGAGAACCAGCAATTTTACGATTTACCAAACTTGGTTCAGCGTCAGAAGAATACAAAAATGGAACATTTCCTTTTTCAATATTCAATGCATTGAAGTCTTTGATCCATTTGGTGAAACCGTCTTTCGTTCCATTCAACATCAAAACGCCACCAATCATTCTGCGATTAATCAAATCTTTGATCGTTGCTTCAGTTTGACCCAATCGACCAACTGCTGGCATTAATAATTGAGCTACAATTGCTGTATCGTCTAAGTTTGTGAAGATTTTTTCAACGTCTTTGTCTAAATTTTCATTTTCAGTCAAGAAATCAGATAATTTATAATCGATTTCCATTTTAGGAATAACAACTGCAGGCTTTTTTTCTTCTTTTACTTTATTTTCAGGTGTGTTTTGCGCACATGCTTGTACGATAATCGCGACTACACCAAATGTGAAATATATCTTTTTCATTCTATTAATTTGAATTATGAATTTGCTATTTAATTATTGCAAAGTTAACAGCTTTGTTGCTTTACATAAACCTTACCAAACTGTTTTTCCACTATTTCATTGTCAATAACGCGTGAATCTGCAGAAAAAGCCTGAAATCAGACAGAAAAACTGCAATATACAATTCAACCAAACTTTTGTACAATTGAACAATCTAATTTGACAGTTGAATAATTTTCTAGGTTGGCCAGAAATCAAGAAAAAATACATTTGTTTCGAAAAATCATTGAAAACAAACAACATGAAAAATAGAATACGATTAGCAAGCTTAGTAATTTTGACATTAATCAGTCTAAATTCATTCGCTCAAAATGCATCCCAGATTATTCGAGGAACAGTTATTGACAAACAATCACAAATTCCATTGCAAGGCGTTTTGGTCATTGTTTTGAATTCAAATCCAACCAAAAGTGCTGAATCTGACGAAAAAGGAAATTTCAAATTGACTGAAATTGAACCAGGACGATATGATTTGAAAGTAAAAATGGGCGGATATAAAGAAACTACGGTTTCCAACGTTTTGGTTACAGCTGGAAAGGAAATCGTTTTGGATATTGCGATCGAAGAAAGTGTGGAGCAAATCAAAGAAATTACTGTCAGCGGACAAAAAAAGACGATTAACAATGAATTGACTTCCGTAAGCGCTCGATCATTTTCTATGGAAGAAGTAAATCGCTATGCAGGCGGTAGGGCGGATCCAGCGCGTTTGGCATCGAATTTTGCCGGTGTAAGTTCACCAGATGATTCTCGAAATGATATTGTTATTCGCGGAAATTCACCGATTGGCGTTTTGTGGAGAATAGAAGGATTGAATATCCCAAATCCAAATCACTTTTCAACTGTTGGAACTACTGGTGGACCAGTGAGTGCATTGAATACCAATTTGTTGAGAAATTCTGATTTCATGACATCGGCTTTTCCTTCAGAATATGGAAATGCGAATGCAGGAGTTTTTGACTTGGGATTTAGAAATGGAAATTCAGAAAAAAGAGAGCATACATTTCAAATTGGTGCCTTGACTGGTTTGGAATTTATGACGGAAGGTCCAATCAAAAAAGGAAACGGTTCTTCTTATTTGTTCGCCTATCGCTATGCTTTTACAGGAGTTGCGCAAGCTATTGGATTGCCAATTGGAACAGCAGCCACACCATTTTACCAAGATTTATCTTTCAAAATAAACAGTGGAAACACCAAAGCTGGACGATTTATTTTATTTGGTTTGGGAGGAAAAAGTAATATTGACTTTTTACATAACAAAATTGATTCAACAGATTTATTTGCAGATCCTACGAAAGACAGCTATTTTACGAGTGATATCGCTTTGGTAGGTTTGAAACATTTCATCAGAGTTGGACAAAAATCGTTCATCAATACAGTAATTGGTGGAACTTATGGAGGTTCTAATTACTTGCAAGACAGTTTGTCTGTTGATAAAATTGCCTCAAGAACAATTGACAATAAGACAACTAGAATTACGTACGCCATTAATACTTCATTCAATACTAAAATAAGTGCTAGATTGTCAATCAAAGCAGGTGTTTTGGCAGAATTGATGGATGTAAATTTATATTACAGAAGCAGAGAAAAAAGTCCCAATTGGATACAAATTTGGGATCAAAAAAATCAAACAGTATTGATGCAGCCATACGCACATGCAAAATATAATTTTTCCGATAAATTGACATTAAATGTTGGATTGCATGCACAATATTTAACTTTAAATGATTCAAAATCAATTGAACCACGCGTTGGGTTGAAGTATCAAATAAGACAAAAACACACCTTGAGCGCGGGATTTGGAATGCACAGTCAAATGCAACCAATTGATTTATATTTCTACCAAACGACCGATGCGAATGGCAATATTTCTTTGACTAACAAGAATTTAGATTTCACACGAAGCAACCATTTCGTTGTCGGATATGAAATCACGCCATTCAAGGATTGGAGATTTAAAACGGAAGTTTATTACCAAATGTTGAACAATATTCCTATTTCAGCGACAAGCAACAGTTTCTCTATGTTGAATGCAGGTTCATCTTTCAATCCAATCGAAGCAGGAAACCTGGTAAATGAAGGAACTGGAAGAAATTATGGCGTTGAATTGACTGTAGAAAAAAGTTTTAGCAAAGGATTTTACGGTTTATTGACAGGAGCGTTGTATGATTCAAAATACACTGGAAGTGATAACGTTGAGCGAAATACCGCTTTTAACGGGAAATATGTGTACAATTTATTGGTTGGAAAAGAATTCAAAGTTGGAAAAGCGAAACGCCATGCCTTGACAATTGACATGAAAATGACTCAAGCGGGTGGAAGATTCTATACACCAGTTGATTTCCAGCTTTCGCAATTAGCAAATCAGCAAATTTTGAAAGGCGACGCGTATGCATTTTCAGAAAGATATGCCGACTTTTTCAGATTGGATATCAAAATGGGATTCACTTTGAACAGTGCTAAATACAAATTGTCTCAATCGATTTTCTTTGATATTCAAAATATTACCAATAGAAAAAACGTTTTTGCAGAAAGATACAATCCAATTACAAACAACATCAATACTGCATATCAAATTGGGTTTTTCCCAAATTTCGTTTACAAAATTCAATTCTAATTTAAACATTTAATAGTTATGAAAACGATTTTAATCATCAACGGTCATCCCAATTCGGAAAGCTTCAATCAAGCGATTTTTGAGACTTATGTTTCGGAAGCAAAAAAAGGTAATGTAAATATTGAAACCATCGAAATTGCTAAATTGAAATTCAATCCATCCTTGGAATTTGGTTATCAAAAGCGCATTGAAATGGAGCAAGATTTGATCGAAGCACAAGAAAAAATCTCGCGCGCAAATCACATTGTTTGGATTCATCCCGTTTGGTGGGGCGGACTTCCAGCGTTGACAAAAGGTTTCATTGACCGCGTTTTTGCTCCAGGTTTTGCTTTTAAATACCGCGAAAATTCAGTTTGGTGGGATAAATTATTGGCTGGTAAAACAGCGCACATCATTACCACTTTAGATCAACCTGCGTTTTATTATCGCTTTGCTTTTGGACGTCCAAGCATCAACCAATTAAAGAAATCAACTTTTGGATTTTGCGGGATAAAAACAAAGAAAATCACTTATTTTGGTCCTATTCGAAATTCCAAAGAAGAACAACGAAAATCTTGGTTGGAAAAAGTGAAAGTTTTGGCGCAAAAGGATTGTTTAAGCTAATAATTTTTAAATTTAACTCATGTATAGAAATAAGCAGCGTTTTATTTGGATGATCATTGTGGGAGTTTTGATTTCATTTCTCCTGCACGGTTTGATTCCTCAAAAAAGCCAAACAAATTGGACACTTTTTCTTTCAACTTTGGAATCAATCATGATTACTTTTTTCATTTGGGAAGGAAATTTGAATATTGATTTTTGGCTAAATAAACGTTTTCCTTGGGAGAAAAATCCGATGAAACGCATTTTGGTTCAATTGCCTACCAGTTTTATTTACAGCGGAACGATTCTATACATTACGATGTTTTTGTACAACCAATTTGTGTGCAGATTGCCAGAAAGTGAACAATCTAAATTTTTCGCGATTTCAGTAACCATAGGTTTATTGGTTTCTGTGGTTTTACTTTCTATTGAAACTGGTGCTCAATTTTTTAGACAATGGAAAAAAACATTGATTGAGGTGGAGAAATACAAATCTGAAAGTGCTCAAGCACAATTGGAAAATCTTAAAAATCAGATCAATCCGCATTTTTTGTTCAATAACATGAGTGTTTTGTCGTCACTGGTTTATAAAGACCAAGACAAAGCAGTGGATTTCATCAACCAACTTTCAAAAGTTTACCGCTATTTGTTGGATAACAAAACCAGTGAATTGGTCACTTTGAGAGAAGAATTGACTTTCATTGAGTCATATATTTATTTGTTGGATATTCGATATTCACCCAACTTGTATTTTAAGGTTCAAATTTCAGAGAAGAAATTGAATTTGTATTTGCCTCCCATGTCAGTTCAATTATTGATTGAAAACGCGATTAAACACAATGAGATTTCAAGCGATTTTCCACTTTTAGTTGAAATTTATGTTGAAAGTAATAATTTGTTTGTTGTCAATAATTTACAGAAAAGAATAGATAAGGAGAGTAGTTCAAAGACGGGGTTAAAAAACATTCAATCAAGGTATGCTTTTTTTACTGACAAAGAAGTAATTATCGAGCAAACTCAAAGTCAATTCAAGGTTTCCATTCCAATTTTATCTATTTCATGAAAATCATCATTATAGAAGACGAACAATTGTCAGCAGAGCATTTGGAATTATTGCTTCTGCGAATTGATCCAACGATAAAAGTTGTACAGCGTTTTGAGTCGGTAAAACAGAGTATTCAAGCTTTTCAGAATGGAGTGGAAGCCGATTTACTTTTTGTAGACATTCATTTGGCAGATGGAAATAGTTTTGAGATTTTCGATAAAGTAAATATTGATATTCCTGTAATTTTTACGACGGCGTTTGACCAATATGCCATTCAGGCATTTAAAACGAATAGCATTGATTATTTATTGAAGCCAATAGGTGTGAATGATTTGCAAGTTTCATTGCAAAAATTTCAGAAGATCAATCAAAATCAAAATTTAATCAAAAGTTTGATAAACATCACGCAGCCCAAGAGTTTCAAGAACCGTTTCATGGTTAAATTGGGTGAAAATATTATTTCAGTAAAAACGGAAGAAATAGATCATTTCAAGGCGGAAGATGGAATAGTGCTTTTCGCGAATAAACAAGGAAAGCGTTATCCAGTGAATTACACTTTGGACCAATTAGAACCGATGTTGGATCCAAGTATTTTCTTTCGAATCAATCGAAAAGTGATCATTCACATTGATTCCATTCAAAAAGTAGGTTCTTTTTTCAATAATCGATTGAAAGTGAATACCCAATTTATTGATGGCGATGATGCAGTTGTGAGTCGCGAACGAGTTGCAAGTTTCAAGGATTGGTTGAATCGATAATGCTATAAAAAACGGCAAAAAAAATCCCATTCGTTTTAAAACAAATGGGATTTCTTATTGAAATTTATTTAATTTATTTCTAATTGTTGTTCTAGTTCATTGTCTAAATGTTGCTGAACGACCTCAATAGCATTCGTAATTACATCACTTAAAGCTGTAATAAAGGTTCCGTTTTCCGCAATACTTATTGCATGTTTAATTGCATCCACTTCCAATTTGATGATTTCGTAGGTCACTTTTTTATCAACAGAACCAATTCCTTTCAAAATCAAATCAATGATTTCTTGCTCTGTTCTACCACGGAGGTGTTTTTCTTGTCTGATAATGATATGATCAAACATTCTTGCTGCAATTATAGCGCAATCAATAATGTCCTCATCACGACGGTCACCAACACCAGCAATAATACCGATTTTGTGCTTAGACTCTACACTTTCCAGATATTCTTCTACACCTCTGTAGCCAGCAGGATTGTGTGCAAAGTCAATCATCACCTTAAATTTCTTGAAGTCAAAGATGTTCATTCTTCCCGGTGTTTGAGCGGCACCAGGAATAAAAGTGTTCAAAGAAACTTTGATGTCGTCTGTTTTGAAGCCATATAAATAACTTGCTAAAGTAGCAGCAAGTGCATTTGCAATCATGAATTTAGCTTTACCATTCAAAGTCAAAGGAACGTGAATGGCTTTCTCAACCCTCATTTTCCAATCGCCTTTTTTGATTGTAATGAAACCATTTTCGTAAATCGCTGCAATTCCGCCTTGCTTACAATGATTTGCAATCACTGGATTATCTTCATCCATGCTAAAATATGCAATTTTACAGTCAAGTTCTTTGGCGATTTCAACACAATTCTCGTCTTCTGCGTTTAGTACAGCCCAACCATCTTTTTTGATACTTTTTACAACTACTGATTTAACACGAGCTAAATCTTTCAAATCATGAATATCACTTAATCCAAGGTGATCTTCTTGTATGTTGGTAATAATTCCAATATCACAACGACTGAATCCAAGGCCAGAACGCAAAATCCCTCCACGTGCTGTTTCCAAAACCGCAAATTCAACTGTTGGATCTTTTAGGATGTATTCTGCACTGATTGGACCAGTGGTATCACCTTTTTCCATCATGTGATTTTGAACATAAATCCCGTCAGAGGTTGTAAAACCGACTCTAAATCCATTGTTTTTAACAATATGCGCTAAAAGTCTTGTAGTTGTTGTTTTTCCATTTGTACCAGTCACAGCAATAATCGGAATTCTAGAAGGTTTTCCTGGAGGATATAACATGTCAATCACAGGAGCAGCAACGTTTCTTGGTAAACCTTCTGATGGCGCCAAGTGCATTCTGAATCCTGGAGCTGCGTTAACTTCAAGAATCACACCACCATTTTCTTTCAGTGATTGTGTTAAATTGGAAGCCATGATGTCGATTCCACATACATCTAAACCAATTACTCTAGAAATTCTTTCTGCTAAGAAGATGTTTTCAGGATGCATCATTTCAGTCACATCGATGGAGGTACCGCCTGTACTTAAATTAGCAGTTGATTTTAGGTAAACAATCTCGTCTTCTGCAGGAATAGAATCTACTGTATAATTAAGCTTTTGCAATAATTCCAATGTATCTCTATCGACTGTAATTTCAGTCAATACATTTTCATGTCCATAACCACGTCTTGGATCTTCATTGGTTAAATCAATTAACTCTTGAATGGTGTTTTTACCATCTCCAACAACATGTGCAGGAACACGTTGTGCCGCAGCAACCACTTTGTTATCTATTACTAAAACTCTAAAGTCAAATCCTGTGATGAATTTTTCAACGATGACTCTTCTTGAATATTTTTTAGCGAATGCCAATCCTTCAACCGCATCTTCCCAAGCATTTACATTGATTGAAGCACCTTTTCCATGATTTCCATCCAAGGGTTTGATTACAATTGGATAGCCAATTTTACGAATTGTATTTTCCAAATCTTCTTCATCCACACAAATGTCACCTTTGGCTACCGGAATGGAAGCATTGTCTAACATTTTCTTAGTTTCTTCTTTATTGCAGGCGATGTCAACTGCAATGTTGCTGGTTTTGCAAGTGATCGTAGCTTGAAAACGCATTTGATTGACTCCATAACCTAATTGAACCAAAGAATTTGTACCCAAACGAATCCATGGAATATCTCTTGCAACTGCTTCTTCAACAATACTTCCGGTACTTGGACCTAAACGCACATCCTCACGAATTTCTCGCATAGCTTTTATGTCTGCTTGCAAATCATAATCAGTACCATCAATTAAAGCTTGGGCAATTCTAACGGAGGATTCAGCAGCATAAACTCCTACTTTTTCCTCAACATAACTAAAAACTACATTGTAGATTCCTGAGGTTTTGGTTTCCCTTGTTCGACCATAACCAGTATCCATTCCCGCCAAGGTTTGTATTTCAAGTGCAATATGTTCAATCACATGCCCCATCCAAGTTCCTTTTTCAACCCTGAAAAAGAAACCACCACGCTCTCCTTCTGAACACCTGTGTTCAATCATGGAAGGAAACATGGCTTCCAATCTTTTACCAAAACCATCGATTTTATTGGTAGGTAATTCCTCCAATTCTTCTAAATCTAAACGCATTTGAATTAATTTCTTGCGTTGTACGCTCCAAATATTCGGACCTCTTAATGCTTGAATGCTTAATATTTTCATCAATCAATAGTTTTTTGGTTTTATAAACATAGTTTTTTGAAAGATATAAATTTATTTTAAAACTCGTTGAAAATCGCCTCTTTTTTTTTAGCAAACCGTAAAAATCATCTTATGGAATTCCATCGCAAAGTTTTTTATGTAAATCTTTCAATTTAGAATAGGATTAAAATCAACATTTATTCAATTTCTAATTACATCTGTAATTATTAAAACTTCAAATAAAAAAGGTGAAATTGTTAATTCAACTATCATTTTGTTAGCAACAATGCGGATTTTCATGACCTTTTTCTAATTATTTAAAATAATTTTGACCCCTATGAGTCCAAAAGGAAAATTAATGATTATTGGAGGTGCCATCGATAAGGGTAGCTTCACTGAAACAGGGTTTGAAAAACAAGTAGAAAAGAACTTGAATTTTTTCGAAACTGGAATATTGAAAAGAATTATCAATGAATCAAAATTAAAAGAAGATTCTCAAATTGAAATAATTACAACAGCATCTAAAGTTCCTCATGAGGTTGGCGAGGAGTATGCGAAGGCTTTCAAATATTTAGGAGCTAAAAACGTGGAAGTTTTGCACATTGAAAAAAGAGAACAAGCTCTGCTTCAACAAACGTATGATCGAATTCAAAATGCCGACGTTGTGATGTTTACAGGTGGAGATCAATTGCGTTTGACTTCTATTTTAGGTGGTACTCCGATGCATGACCTGATTTTGAAAAAATATGAAACTGAGGAATTTGTATATGCCGGAACATCTGCAGGTGCTGCAGCAGCATCTCAAAGTATGATTTATCAAGGTTCAAGTAGTGAAGCTCTTTTAAAGGGTGAAATTAAAATTACCAGTGGTTTAGGATTGATTGATGATGTAGTGATTGATACGCATTTTGTTCAGCGAGGAAGGATAGGAAGACTATTTCAAGCGGTTGTAGGAAATCCAAAAACTTTGGGAATTGGACTTGGGGAAGATACAGGACTTTTGATTACAAATGGCTTCAAAATGGAAGCCTTAGGTTCAGGTTTGGTTATTTTGGTTGACGGCAGAAATATTGCAGACACTAATTTAACGCAAGTTGAACTTGGAAAACCAATTTCCATCAAAAATTTGGTTGTACATGTAATGAGTCAGCGTGACGTTTATGATCTTAATACGCACGACTTAATCATTCACGGAGTTTAAAAACCGCAAAATTTTAGCATATGAAACTCATTATTCACGGTGGATTTTTTAGTGAATCTTCAACCAGTTTAGAAACTAAAATTGCTAAACAGGAGGCTTTAAAGCGTATTTTATTGAATAGTTATGATTTTTTAGAAAGTCATTCAGCGCTTGAAACTGTAATTTATGCAGTTGAGCAATTGGAAGACGATTTACTTTTTAATGCTGGAATTGGCTCGCAAATTCAAAGTGACGGAAAAATTCGCATGAGTGCCTCTGTAATGGATGGATCATCTAAAAAGTTCAGTGGCGTTATCAATATTGAAAATGTAAAAAATCCAATTCGTGTTGCCGAAAGATTGATGTCTTATGATGACAGGGTTTTGGGTGGGGAAGGAGCGATTAAATTTGCAAGAGACAACGATTTTGCAGAATTTAATCCTGAGATTCCTCAACGACGACTAGAGTTTGAAGAGAAACTTAAATCACTGGGAACTGGAACTGTAGGCTGTGTAGCGCTGGACAAAACAGGAAAAATCGCAGCTGCCACATCGACTGGTGGAAAAGGTTTTGAAATGCCTGGCAGAATATCTGATTCAGCAACAACAGCTGGGAATTATGCGAATGAATTTTGTGGAATCAGTTGCACTGGCGTTGGAGAAGATATTGTTAGTGGAGCTGTTGCAACAAAAATCGGTATTAGAATGTCCGATGGATTTGAAATTGGTGCCGCAGTTGAAAAAACCTTCAAAGAATTAGCAGAATTTGATGGATTTGCTGGAGCAATTGTTTTAGATGCAAAAGGAAATTTTTACCATCAAGATTCTCATCCTTCAATGGTTTTTGCGAGTTATGATGGCGAAAAATTTGAGGTGTTCAGATAGTTGAATGAACTGTCATTGAAAAAGTATTTGATGGTACCAAATTATCGCTTTTTTCTATTTTTAGTGTTTGCACTGATGCCGATAGTTGCAAAAGCCGATTGGGGACCTGGTCCACCTGTAGAAGCGGTTGTTGCTGTTGGTATAGGTTTGGCGCTACTCGTTTTTACCATTCTTTCATTGGTTTCTTTGGTTTTAAAAAGCATCGTTGAATTTTTTCGAAAAAAGAAGAAGAAACACATCTGGTTTCAAGCTATTGTGATGTTTATGTTTCTTGCTTTACTTTTTTACGCTGAAGAACAAGAAAATTTGTTGTACGACGTCGAGATAAAATACGATTACGAAACAAGAGTTGAAACTTTCAATTTTCTGATTTTTATCACGATATCTTTTGGATGGATAATTGGATATTGGATTACCCCAAAAATGAATTCACCCGAAACAAAATCAAGTTCTGAAAATCAATAAATAAAAAAAAAAGCCCCGATAATCGGAGCTTTTCTTGAAATTATTTTGAATTTATTGAATTGTAAGCTTTTTCTCTAAATCTTCCAAGTAAATTTTAAATTGTTTATCCGTTTCAGAGAGATTAGAAACGGTTCTACAAGCGTGTAATACTGTTGCGTGGTCTTTTCCACCGCAGTGTGCACCAATACTTGCCAAAGATGATTTTGTCATTTTCTTAGAGAAGTACATGGAAATTTGTCTTGCTTGTACAACTTCTCTTTTTCTTGTTTTTGATTTCAAAATTTCGATTGGTAAATCAAAATAATCACACACCACTTTTTGAATGTAATCGATAGAAACTTCACGAGCAGTATTTTTGACAAATTTGTCAATCATTTGTTTCGCAAGTTCTAAAGTAATCGCTTTTTTGTTCAATGAAGCTTGTGCTAACAATGAAGTCCAAGCGCCTTCCATTTCACGAATATTGGTGTTAATGCTGTACGCCAAGTACTCAACAACTTCACGCGGAAGTTCGATACCATTTCCATACATTTTCTTTTCTAAGATCGCAATTCTAGTTTCCAAATCAGGAGCAGCTAAATCAGCTGAAAGACCCCATTTGAAGCGAGAAAGTAGGCGTTGTTCCATTCCTTGCATTTCAACTGGTGGTTTATCAGAAGTTAAAATGATTTGTTTTCCATTTTGGTGTAAATGATTGAAAACATGGAAGAATACATCTTGTGTTTTTTCTTTGCCTGAAAAGAATTGTACATCGTCGATAATCAAAACGTCAATCATTTGATAGAAATGAATGAAATCATTGGTTGATTGATTTTTGATTGCGTCAATAAATTGATGTGCAAATTTCTCAGAACCTACATAAAGAACAGTTTTGTTAGGAAATTGATTTTTAATTCCAATTCCAATAGCGTGCGCTAAGTGTGTTTTTCCTAAACCAACGCCTCCATAAATCAATAAAGGATTGAAAGCAGTTCCTCCAGGTTTGTTTGCAACAGCAAAACCAGCAGAACGAGCCAATCTATTGCAATCACCCTCCACAAAGTTCTCGAAAGAGTAGGAAGGATTCAAATTTGAATCAACGTTTACTTTTTTCAGACCAGGAATAATGAAAGGATTTCTGATTTGATTTTCGCTCACATTTAATGGCATGTTCACAGGTGCGTTTTTCAAAACCTTGCGGTCAGAAGTAGGCAATTTTACTGTGTATGGTGTTGAATTTTTTGCGCTGTTTTCCATGACGATGCTGTATTCTAAACGACCTTCATTTCCTAATTCTTTTTTGATTACCTTTTTTAATAAAGTAATGTAATGCTCTTCTAGCCACTCATAGAAAAAGTGAGATGGAACCTGAATCATCAAAATATTGTTCTCTAATTTGATTGGTATAATCGGTTCAAACCATGTTTTATACGCTTGCAACGGAATATTATCCTTGATTACTTTTAAACATGCATTCCAAATGCCTTCGTGGTTATTACTCATTTAATTTTCCTTTGAATAGTTATTACTTTATCATGTTCAAAACTTTTCTTTTTGTTTAAAATGCTAAAAACAACAAGATTAGTTTCTCCTTTTTATCTTGGTACAAATATTTACATAAAATAGTTAAAAAAAAAATCAAAAAGGGGTTGACTTTCTAATAATTTTTACTTGTACCAAAAATAATTTAACCTACTATGAATTTAGTTGAAGAAAGAAAAAAGTTAATCAACTAGTAATAATAGATTTGAGAATAAATCGATAATTTTTACTAAATTATATATTATTTTGAACAAAACAAGTTAATTTTTACTCTTTATTCAAGGTTTCATTACATTTGTTTACGATTAAAAAAACCAAATGAAAATTAATTTTCAAAGCACCAGTAAAATAAGGGTTCGATACGGTGAAACCGATCAAATGGGTTATTGTTACTATGGTAACTATGCACAATATTTTGAAGTTGGAAGAGTAGAAGCGCTTCGAGATTTTGGTTTCAGTTACAAAGAAATGGAGCTTCAAGGAATCATGTTACCAGTTTCAGAATTTCAAGTGAAATACTTAAGTCCAGCTTTTTATGATGATGAGCTTACAATCATTACAAAAATTGTATCATTACTGGGGGCTAGAATCTATTTTGAATATGAAATCTTAAATGAAAAAGGGAAATGTATTTCTAAAGCTTCTACAACTTTGGTTTTTGTTTCGAAAATAAATATGAGACCAACACCACCACCAGCTAATTTTGTTTCATTAATGAAAAAACATGAATCTCATGAAGGCTAATTTTGAGTTCAATCTATTTTCCCAAAAGGCACTTTTCGATTTGACTTCAATCAGAAACGGGGAGGTTAAACTTGGTGAAAAATTACTTACACCTGATGCCGATTATTCTAAAGCAAAATATTTTATTGTCGGAATTTCCGAAGATATTGGTCCACAATCTAATGGTGGTTTTGCTGGTTCAACAAAGGCTTTCAGTACATTTTTGAAGAGATTTGTCAATGTACAATCGAATCAATTTTTGACTGGGGAGAACACTTTAATTTTAGGAGAAATTTATTCAAAGGAACTTTTTGATAGCGTTGAAAATGGGAGGAAAAAAGTTGAAGAACTTGATTTTTTCGTCGAATCAATTATTTCGCCTTGGATAAAAAAAGGTTTAAAGCCAATTGTCATCGGCGGTGGACATAACAATGCCTTTCCAATAATTAAATCAATAAGTAAATCAATAGACAAAGCGATTTCGGTCATTAATTTGGATCCACATGCAGATTTCAGACCTTTGGAAGGAAGACATAGTGGGAATCCTTTCTCATATGCACACAGTCAAGGCTTTTTAAGTAAATATGCCATACTCGGACTTCATCAGTCCTACAATTCACAATTTATTCTAGATCAATTAACATTAAATGATTTTGAATTTTCATTTTTCGATGATTATTTAACCAAAGAAGCTGATTTCTATTCAGATTTAAGACATTTCTTCAGTAGCATAAGTGTTGACGAATATGGTGTTGAGCTTGACCTAGATTCGATTGCATACATGCCAAGCAGTGCTTTTTCACCCAGTGGTATCTCTATAGAAGAGGCAAGGAGTTATATTTTACAAATGGGTAAGTCTAAAAAAGTGCAATATTTACATTTGCCAGAAGCTGCTCCTAAGAATGAAAATGAAGAAGCTATAGTTGGCAAAACTTTGGCTTATTTGGTTGCAGATTTTATCAAATCCAATCAATCAGCTATTTAGGTTTTAAAAAAATATTCACTTTTCATCACTTTTTTGCTTTTTTGTAGTTAAATTTAGGAGTCATTCATTTTTGACCATTGGAAAAATATCAACATATGGCTTCAAACTACAAATTCAGTAAAATTATCTACTTCTTAAGGGCATTTTATCCATTGCAATTGATTTTTGGTCATTTGAAGTATAATTTGTTGGCATTGAGTTATTGGTTAATCCTTTTTCTAATTGTTTCTGACAGTTTTGGTTCCAAGTTTGGATTACCTTACTTATTTTATTCCCCTGAATATCATGGTCAAATAAGTTGGCTGTCTTTTCTCTTAATGGGATTTTCAATTGGTGGATTCACGATGGCTTTCAATATGTATAGCTACATGAAGTTGGGAACAAAATATCCATTTTTGGCTACGCTTTCACGACCTTTTATCAAATTTTGTTGGAACAATGCACTAATTCCATTAGCATTCAGTATTTATTACATTGTTCGGTTCAGTCAATTTCAAATTGAAGAAGAATTTGCGACGAATGGAATTATAACGATTTATATACTAGCTTATTTGTTCGGTTTTTCGCTCTTTGTACTGATTTCAAATCTCTATTTTTTTCCAACTAATAAAGATTTTTTCAAACTGACTGGCAAAAAGTACCATGAACTATCTAAAGAAGAGCCAATTGGTTCCTTTTTTCATCAGAAAGTTGACTGGAATTTACTTTTTAAATATGAGAAAGATCGTTCGTATGTCTATATATCCGGAATTAGCAAATGGAGAAAAAGTCGGTCTATCAAACATTATGACAAAGCTGTTTTAGAAAAAGTATTTGCTCATAATCGAATTAATGCGACTTTTTTTGAAATTGTTACTGTTGTTTCTTTTCTTATCATGGGAATGTTCAGGGAATTCCCATTTTTTGAATTGCCGGCGGGGATGAGTATTGTTTTGCTTTTGTCAATTATCCTCATGGTATTTTCAATCTTAAAATCATGGTTTAAATATTGGACATATCCAATTTTGATTGTATTAATACTAATAATGAATTTATTGAGTGAGAAAAGTTCCTTTTTTCAATATGAAAACTATGCCTATGGATTGTCATACAAGCCTACGAAAATGATTGATTTTTCTTTTAAAGAAATCCAAAAGAAAGCTGATAATGCTCAGTTCAACATTGATTCCAAGAAAAATTTTATTCAAATGTTAAACTCTTGGAAAACAAAAACAGGAGAGGTAAAGCCCAAATTAGTGATAGTGATGACTTCTGGTGGTGGATCACGAAGCGCATTGTGGACCTATGCTGTCTTGAGTAACGCAAACGAAAAATTAGATGGAAAACTGGCGCACAACATTCAAATGATTACCGGTGCGTCTGGTGGTATGGTTGGAGCTTCGTATTTCCGAAGTTTACTTTTAAAGCAAAATTTAGGTAAAAAAATTAACTTGACAGATAAAAAGTATTCAGCCAATATTGCCAAAGATTTACTAAACAAACTTTCTGTTTCAGCATATTCCAATGATTTATTTGTTCGATTTCAGACATTTAAAGTTGGTGAGAATGTTTATACCAAGGATCGAGGATACGCCTTTGAACAACAATTACATCAAAATACAGATTTCATTATGGACAAACCCCTGTCTTATTTTGAAAAATTTGAACGGCAAGGAATTATTCCAACGATGATTTTTAGCCCTACAATTGCTAACAACGGACGGAGATTACTGATATCAGCGCAATCTTTGGCATTTTTAAGTCATCCATCTGGTCCAAGTAATTTAACTAAGTCCTACGAAAATATTGATTTCCAGACATTTTTTAATAATAATTCCACCGATTCTTTGCGATTTAGCACGGTTATGAGAATGAGTGCAACTTTTCCATTTGTGTTGCCCATGGTTTCTATGCCCACTTATCCAGAAATGCAATTGATGGATGCGGGAATCCGGGACAATTATGGAGGGAAAATCATGTTGGAATACTTGTTTGAAATGCAAGATTGGATCAAAGAAAATACAAGCGGAGTAGTAGTTGTGCAAGTTAGAGACACCAAAAAGATTTTGACAGGAGATGAATTAAATCATGTTTCACTTTTTGATAAATTGACCCTTCCATTTGGAAATATGTATGCTAATTTTACTCGAACACAAGATTTCGATCAAGATGAAATGATGAAAATAGGTTTCAAGGGATTTCCTTTTGCAATTGATTTGGTGGCTTTTAATCTGAGAGAAGCCAAGAAAGATAGAATTTCACTCTCATGGCATTTAACTAGTCAAGAAAAATTGAAAATCGCAAGAGCGTGGAAAAGTAAAGGAAATCAAGCTGCGATGTTGCAGTTGCAAAAACTATTGACTGCAGAATAATCACTTTGAATAATTTAAAACTAAAAAAAGCGCTTATTTTTGTGTGAATCAAATGCAAATTCAATTGGAAAATAAATTGTTATTAATTACGCCACCTTTCACTCAATTGAATACGCCGTATCCAGCGACAGCTTATCTGAAAGGATTTTTAAATACCAAGAATATTGCATCTACTCAAGCTGATTTGGGAATTGAAGTTATTTTAACGCTTTTTTCCAGTAAAGGATTATCAAAATTATTTGAAACAATTAATGATCACCAATTTGATTTGAGTGAAAACGCTTTGAGAATTATTTCGCTAAAAGCAGAGTATATCCACAAAATTGACGCTGTAATCTTATTTCTTCAAGGAAAAAACCCAAATTTAGCACATGCCATCTGTCAAGACGATTTTTTGCCTGAAGCGCAGCGATTTGAGCAAATTGACGAACTCGAATGGGCATTCGGAATCATGGGTAATCAAGATAAGGCAAAGCATTTGGCAACTTTGTTTTTAGAAGATTTGTCGGATTTGATTATTGAAACTGTCGACCCGCATTTTGGATTTAGTCGCTATGCAGAGCGTTTAGGAAGATCTGCTAGCAGTTTTGATGAAATGTATCAAGCTTTACAACTTGAGTTGACCTACATAGATGAAATTACATTGGATCTATTGAATCAAAAAATGATTTCTACCCAGCCAGATTTTGTTGCCTTTTCTGTACCTTTTCCTGGGAATTTATATGCTGCTTTTCGTTGTGCGCAATTTATTAAAAAGCATTTTCCAGGTGTAAAAACAGCCATGGGTGGTGGATTTCCTAATACTGAACTGCGGTCATTATCAGATGCGCGTGTTTTTGAATTTTTTGATTTCATCACTTTAGATGATGGTGAAGCACCTGTTCAAAATTTACTTGAAGTTATAGGTGGTAAAAGATTGATTACTAAATTAAAAAGAACATTTGTTTGTGTAGATAATAAAGTCGAATACATCAACAATTCTGAAACTCCCGATTTTAAACAAAAAGATTTAGGAACACCAGATTACAGCGATTTACTTTTAGATAAATACATTTCAGTCATTGAAATAGTTAATCCAATGCACCGCATGTGGAGCGATGGAAGGTGGAATAAATTAACAATGGCGCACGGATGCTATTGGGGAAAATGCACGTTTTGCGACATTTCTTTGGATTACATTAAAATCTATGAACCAGCAACAGCCAAATTATTGGTTGATCGCATGGAGGAAATGATGTTGCAAACTGGAGAAAATGGTTTTCATTTTGTGGATGAAGCCGCGCCACCTGCTTTAATGCGTGAGTTGGCCTTAGAGATAATCCGCAGAAAAATAGTCGTTGTTTGGTGGACAAATATTCGGTTCGAAAAAAGTTTCACTTCTGATTTGTGTAAATTGTTGAAGATTTCAGGTTGTATCGCTGTTTCAGGCGGATTGGAAGTTGCTTCCGATCGTTTGTTGAAGTTGATTGATAAAGGTGTTTCTGTTTCACAGGTGGCAAAAGTAACCAGAAATTTTACAGAATCTGGAATTATGGTGCATGCATATTTGATGTATGGATTTCCAACACAGACAATTCAAGAAACAATAGATTCATTGGAAATGGTGCGTCAATTGTTTGAAAATGGTATTTTGCAATCAGGATTTTGGCATCAATTTGCCATGACTGCGCACAGCCCAATTGGTTTGGAGCCTGAAAAATTTGGCGTCATAAGAGAGAACTTGGAGATTGGAACTTTTGCTAACAATGATTTGACTCACATTGACAAAACTGGTATTGACCATGAAATCTTTAGTTTTGGATTAAAGAAATCGCTCTATAACTACATGCATGGTATTGGATTTGAAATCCCACTAAATCAATGGTTTGATGAAAAAGAAATGGGTGTTCGATTGCCGAAAACCAAAGTTTCCAAAGATTTTATCTGGAATTCATTGAACGAAGATAATTTAAGTTTTACTAAACCCAATGCAAAAATTGTTTGGACAGGAACGATGCCAACGCTGGAAGTTTTTACAAAAAGAAAGAAAGGAAACGAGTGGGAAATGGCAAATTTAGATTTCTACACTAAAAAATCAAATTTCAACATTCAAGTCGATAAAAATCAAGGCATTTGGTTACAAAATACACTTGACAAACTCTCGATTGATTCATCCAAAACATGGAGTTTTTCTGAATTAAAAACCGATTTTGAAGCTACGCAACACGATGATTTTGAACTTTTTTGGAATTCAAAACCGTTGCTTACTTTGCGTGAAAACGGTTTGTTAAGCCTTTAAATTTTAGCAAGTTCAATCTGAAAAAAACTCATACCAACAGGTAGGTTAATTGAATCAGTGTCCATTTCAATTAAATCATATTTTTTCATTTCAAATCCCTCTATTTCAATTGATTCATTTAGAATCAGAATAAACAAAAAACTTCCATTTTTAGTTAATTTGAAATTTTCTTTGACTATTTGATAACTGAACTGAATCTTAAAATCGTCGCTATAAATCACATTAAAATCTCGAACTTTACCTATACTAGAAGTTTCCCAAGAGCCGTGAAATTCATCGTTTTCAAATTGTTGCAGCAATTTTGAATATTTTCCTTCATGAATAATTTCAAGTTTTCCTTCCAGAATAGCCAGCAATCGATTGTAATTTGGCAATGAAGTAAAATCTGAATTTTCAACATCAATCGTAGCCGAACTGATTCGAAAGTCGAAATTTCGTTGAGAAAACAATGAATTTTGAGGATAAATAAACAATTCCATGGTTTTACCTCCAGACCAAGTGGAAGTTACTGCATCTTGAAAATGATGAATTTTAAACATTACTTTTTATTTACAAATGAAAGTAAAATTTATGATTCGGCACGCAATTTTAATGCTTCGTTCATGCCAATAAATCCTTTTAAAGTTTTTTGATCAAGCATTTTTTTCAATAATGGAACTAGAATGCCTTTAAATTTTTCACTCTGAATAAAGGTTGTGGTTCCATTTTGATTGTCAATTAATTGGAAGCGATGTTCACCATCAAAAAGTCCTTTAACCCATAGTTTTCCCAGCCATTTGAATTCCTTTTCATATTCATTTACTAAAACAAGCGGTTTGAAAATCATTGCTTTAGCGTCAGGTGGTTGGATTTCTGCTTCAATTTGTTCACCAACTTTTGGATTTCCTGAAATTGATAAGATAAAAGGATTCCAATTTGGATAATTATCAAAATTCATTAGGATTTCCCAAATAACACTAGGAGAGGAGTTTATTACAATGGATGTCGATATTTCTTTTGCCATAATTTTAAGTTTGATGCAAAGATCGATCAAACTTAAATTCAAATTCTTGACATAAATCAAGAAATAACAGCAAATTTATTTTGTTAAAGATTTATTTCTAATTCTACTCAACGTTTCTGGAGACATTCCTAACATGGAAGCTATATATTGTTGGGGAATTTCATTGAAAAGTGCTCTATTTTGATGAAAGAAAAATTCAAATCTCTCCTCAGCTGTCATCGATAAATGACTATAAACGCGGTCTTCCAACATAGCAAAACATTTGGCAATAAATGCCTTTTCTATTGAATTCCAATTTTCAATCTCCTGATTCAATTTTTGATATTTTTCCTTCGAAATGGTAAAAAGAGTTGTTTTTGATAGTGCTTGAATTTCCCATCTGGAAGGCGTTTCAAACATAAAACTGGAAATTTCAGTAACAAAATAGCCTGCCATTGAAATCCATTGAGTAATTTCCTTGCCATCGGTGGTATTGAAAATCCTTAAAATGCCTTCATTGATAAAACTCAATTTTTTACATTGATTTCCAGCATGCAAGAAGAATTCACCTTTTTCAATTGTTTCTGATTTGAAATAACTGGAAATTTTACTTAAATCATTTTCTTTTAAGTCAAAATAAGTTTGCAGACTTTGATTGAAATTTTGCATCTGAAAATGAATTAGATAATTACAATTTGATGGGTTAAAAAATGTGTTTCAAGTGCGTCTAATCCATTCATAATTCCTCGAAAATAGTTGTCTTTTTTGAATTTTGGAATGAAATTCTTGTCAATTATTTCCTTGGTTTGATCATTAGATAATATAGTTTCTATAGCCAAACCATTGCATATTCTGATTTTTCGGAATTGTTTTGAGATTCCGATTAAAACTCCATTATTTAGATTTTCAGCGCCAACTCCCCAATGATTGGCTAAATGAAGAACATATCCATCAAAATTTTGAGCATTACAATGAGTTGAATCTAGAGAAACAAGCGCAATTTCATTTCCTGTAGAACTTTTTATTTCTTGAATTCTATTTGTAATTCTTCTTATTTGCTTTGGGGTAAAAATGTGTTCAAAATCTGTAACGGCCCCTTTGCTGCTTGGAATGTATATATCCCTACAAACGATTTGATTTTCAGTTATACAAGTAAGAATTTTAGCTGGAAAAATATTTCCCAAAATGATATTAAAGCTAAAAAGCAACATAAACATTGATAGAAAGAGTAATCTTAATTTCATGAACAGAACTTTTAAATAGGCATCAATAAATTGGATAGTGAAAGTTACTCAGATTTCATTTAAACAAACTTAATCCTTTTCAATATTTTTGAATTTGTTTTAAAACTTTCCTTCCTGCGGCGGCAAATGCTGGTGTTTCTTTTTGCACTCCTGTTTCAATGAGGCTTTTTAATTCAGATTTTAACTCTGGATAATCTTTTAAAAATGGAACGATTTGGTACATCGAATAAACTTTCAAGGCAACTTTTGATTCAGAATTCGTCAAAAATGAAAAATAAGCATCTAACAATTCACCTTCCCGATATCCTATTTTTGGAAGTTTGGTTAAGACATTGCATAAATTTCTTTGGGTAGAAGGTTCCTTGCAGGCTAAAAAAGTATCAATAATTTTGGAATGGAATTGCAAGATTAATTCATTTTGATTTTCTGCAACATGCGACAGTAGCCAAGAACTGTATTGAGGGTAGGGGTATTTCACAGTTAAACAATAGCGCAATAAATCCTCAATAAACATTTTGTTTTGAGCAATCAAATTGGCTGAATATTTATAATTGCGTTTTGACTTAAAGTCCAACAGAATTTCTTCGATTGTTTGCATAAAATAAAGGTAAAAAAAAACGTCCAATCTCAAAAGAAAGGACGTTTAAAAATGAATTTCAAATTTTACAATGCATCAGCACGTTTTTTGTATTCTGCAGATTTTTCTGGATTTTTCAAACTTCTATAAATTTGAGCCAAAATAATCAATACTTGTTTGTCATTTGGATTTTTAGCGATGTAAGCCTCCAAAGGAACGATTGCTTTTTTGTAAAGTTCGTCAGCTTTCGCTAACATTTTTTCGTAATTTGGATCACCTTGTTTCAATTGGCTTGCCTCTTGTTTCATGCTAATTGCACTACCAGAAAGTAAAGCGCCTAATTGGTATTGAGCATCTGTGTAATTTGGATCGATTTGTAACGCCTTGTTCAAAGCTGTTTCTGCTTTTTCATCTTGTTTCAATTCGATGTAAATCGTTCCGATAGTCAAATACAACTGTTTGTTGTTTGGATCCGCAGCGATTGCATCAGCTAAGCTTTTTTCAGCAGCTGCATTATCACCAGCTTCGATATCAGAATTTACCAATTCAAGTAAAATGTCTTTGTCGTTTGGATATTTAACACGCCCAGCCACCAAGATTTCTTTGGCTTCCGCTTTTTTACCGTCTTTTCTTAATGCATTTGCAGCTAAAGCATAAATCAATGGAGCTTTGTACTGAATTTCTGCTGATTTTTTATATCGAGCTGCAGCAGTTGACATATCTCCAGCTTTTTCTGCGCACAAACCTGCATTAAAGATAGAAGACGAATCAATTTCCCCAACTGCATCTGAAAGTTTGACTTGTAAATCATAAATTTCAACAGCTTCTTTGAATTTTCCAGCTTTGTACATTTGATCACAACCCATTGAAAAAAGTCCTTTTTTCATATTGATTGATGATAGAACTTCCTCTTTGTATTTTTTATTTGGAAAAGCTTTTTTATAACTTTCTATTCCTTGCTCCAAAAGCATGTCACCATTTTCTTTCAAATAAACAGAATCTTCTGCGCTAGCAATTAAAAGCCCTGTGTAGATTTCCCCTTTGTAAAAAAGTGTTTTTGGACTTTCTTTTGTTTCTGGATGTACAGCAGCCAAATCGATATATTCTTTGGCTTTCATTAATGCTTTTTTCCCAGCTTCTAAGTTATTTTCACCGGTCATCATCATTCTAGCCAAGATATCAGCGTACTTGTTGTATTCTAATGCAGCAGAAGTTTCGTTCATTTTTTGAGAAAATGAATTGAAAGTCAAAAAGATACTTCCTGCAAAAAATGAAATTTTGATTAATTTATTTTTCATCGTTCTAAGTTTATTTTTTATAAGATGCTTAAAAAGCAATTATTCCACATCGCTGTTTTCAATATCCGTGCCAGTTTCAGAATCATCAGCAGAATCATCTCCTAAAATCTCTGGATTTTCGCCAGTTATTTCCAATCCTTCTACATCTTCGATTTCTTCTTCATCTTCAGATCTTGGAACTCTTGCAACTGCAGCAATTGCCGCGGTACCTTTCAAGTTAATCAATCGAACACCTTGTGCAGCTCTTCCCATCACGCGGATAACATCCATGTGCATACGAATCGTGATTCCAGCTTTGGTAATAATCATTAAATCATCCTCGTCATTCACGCTCTTAATTGCCAATAATGGACCCGTTTTTTCAGTGATATTCAAAGTTTTCACACCTTTTCCACCTCTGTTTGTTACTCTGTAAACAGGTTCACCATCTTCTGGATCATTCAAGAATGAACGTTTTCCATAACCTTTTTCTGATACAACCAATACAGTTTCAGCAGCTTTGTCGATTACACAAACCATTCCAACTACTTCATCACCTTCGATAGTCATGTTTACACCACGAACACCAGAAGCATTTCTTCCCATCGGACGAACTTTTTCTTCATTAAATCGAATAGCTCTACCAGATTTGGTTGCCATCACGATTTCATTCGTTCCGTCAGTTAATTTTGCTTCTAACAATTCATCGTTTTCACGAATAGTAATCGCGTTGATACCATTGATTCTTGGACGAGAATATGCTTCCAATGAAGTTTTCTTAATGATTCCTTCTTTGGTACACATAATAATGAAATTGTTTTGAACATATTCTTTATCTGTCAAATCTTGAACTTTAACATAAGCTTTCACTTTGTCATCTTGTTCAATATTCAATAAGTTTTGAATCGCTCTTCCTTTGGATAATTTGTTTCCTTCAGGAATTTCATAAACACGCATCCAGAAACATCTACCTTTTTCGGTAAATATCAATAGGTAATTGTGATTAGTTGCATCGAATAAATGCTCCAAGAAATCTTTGTCACGAGTAGTAGAACCTTTAGAGCCCATTCCACCTCGATTTTGAACTTTGTATTCAGTTAAACTTGTACGTTTGATATATCCAGCGTGAGAAATAGTAATAATTACTTCTTCATCAGGAATCAAATCTTCCATGCGCATTTCGCTTGCAGAATATTCTATTGTTGAACGACGAGCATCACCGTATTTATCTTTCACATATTGCAATTCATCTTTGATAATTTGCATTCTGCGATCTTCATTGGCCAAAATATCTTTCAAATCAGCGATTAAAGCCATTAAATCAGCGTATTCAGCTCTTAATTTATCTTGTTCAAGACCTGTTAACTGTCTCAATCTCATTTCAACAATGGCACGAGATTGAATTTCACTTAATGCAAAACGTGCGATCAAATTGTCACGCGCTTCTTCAGGACTCTTAGACGCACGAATGATTTTAATTACTTCATCAATGTTATCTGATGCAATAATCAAACCTTCTAAGATGTGCGCTCTTTCTTCCGCTTTTCTTAAATCAAATTTCGTTCTGCGAATAATTACTTCGTGACGGAAATTGATGAAGTGCATGATCATGTCACGCAAAGTCAACATTTCTGGTCTCCCATCAACTAAAGCAATATTATTTACTGAAAATGAAGTTTGTAGAGATGTGAATTTAAATAATTTATTTAATACAACATTTGAAATTGCATCGCGTTTTAATTCATAAACGATACGCATTCCGTTTCTATCAGACTCATCTCTAATATCAGAAATACCTTCAATTTTCTTGTCATTAACTAAATCAGCCGTTTTCTTGATCAACTCTGATTTATTAATTTGATAAGGAATTTCAGTTACGATAATTTGCTCACGACCATTAGATTCTTCAATCTCAGTTTTAGCGCGCATCACGATTCTTCCACGACCAGTCAACAAAGCATCACGAACACCTTCGTATCCGTAAATAATTCCACCGGTAGGGAAATCTGGCGCTTTGATATAATTTAATAACTCTTCAGCTTCAATATCTTTGTTGTCCACATATGCGATACAACCATCAATTACTTCTGACAAGTTGTGAGGCGCCATGTTTGTTGCCATACCTACAGCGATCCCAGATGCACCATTAATTAAAAGGTTAGGGATTTTTGTTGGCATCACGGTAGGCTCTTGCAAACTGTCGTCAAAGTTTGGAGCGAAATCAACCGTTTCTTTCTCCAAATCATCCAACATTTCCTCTGCAATTTTACGCAAACGTGCCTCCGTATAACGCATTGCTGCAGGACTATCGCCATCTACCGAACCAAAGTTTCCTTGTCCATCCACTAAAGGATAGCGTAAAGACCAAGGTTGAGCCATTCTGACCATTGTGTCATAAACCGAGGAATCACCATGTGGGTGATATTTACCCATTACTTCACCTACGATTCTCGCTGACTTTTTGTGAGGTCTATTTGAGTAAACCCCTAAATCTTGCATACCATATAATACACGTCTGTGAACAGGTTTGAAACCGTCACGTACATCAGGAAGCGCTCTTGAAACAATTACGGACATCGAATAATCGATGTACGCAGATTTCATTTCATCTTCAATGTTAATTTGTATTATCTTTTCTCCATCTGCCATGTTGTCACATATTTATTTATGCACATTTATAGTGCGTTAAAGCAAGCACCGAAATTAGTTATTTAAAGGCTAGCTTCAACAAGTGTAAAAGCGATTTTATAAACAAAAATCTGTGGAAAATCAATGTTTTTGTGGAGTTATTAACAATTGTATTTTTTGATTAAACATTTTTTGGTTTAACATTTTCTTCAAGTTGTTTCGAATAGGGTTGATGTTGAATCAAATTTGATAATTATCATTCATTGCGTTACTTGTACTAAAATGCTTTATTCATATGTTTTTATTGGGCTTAATCAACTATTTTATGAAATCATATTCATCGTATACGAGCATTTAAATAAGCTTCTTAGCGTTTAAAAAATGTTGTAGAATAATAATTGCAAAAATTGAATCTATTCTATTCGAGTTTTTGACAAAATGGCATTTGATATTTTTTGCATGTAATTTGAGAATGGGAGGGAAGTGTTTTCCATGTTTTCATTGTGCCTAAAGAATGTTTGAAATAGTACATTTGTTTATAAACAAAAACGTGTGGAAAATTGGCTTTTTATTTGAGTTTTCAACAATTTATACCATTTATATTTGTTAATCATTTAAAAAGTGTTTATTTAGTCACTTAATAAAGTAAAATAATGGAAGCAAAATTTTCACCAAGAGTCAAAGACGTAATCACTTTCAGCAAGGAAGAGGCTTTGCGTTTGGGAAATGATTTCATTGGCGTTGAGCACCTTTTACTAGGAATAATAAGGGAAGGAGAAGGTAAAGCCATCCAAATTTTAAAAGAATTTAAATTGGATTTAAAAAGTATCAGACTTGAACTCGAAGCTGGACTTACGAAATCTGTCAAATCTTTTTCGCAGCCAATGGCCAATATTCCGTTGGTTAAGCAAACTGAAAAGGTTTTGAAATTTATGTACCTCGAAGCTAGAAATCTAAAAAGTGCAACAATTGGAACTCAACATCTTCTTTTATCTATTTTGAGAGATGAAAACAATGTTGCATGCAGTACATTGAACAAATATGGGGTAATTTACGATAACGCTAAAGATGAATTAGAAAACATGCTAGAAGAAGAAAACAAAACACCAAGAGCTGAGTTTCCAGGTTCATCTGATGATGAAGGGGAAAACTTTGGTTCTGCACAAAGAAAACCTGCAGATCCTAAATCAAAAACGCCTGTGTTGGATAATTTTGGTCGTGATTTGACTAAAATGGCTGAGTCAGGTAAGCTTGATCCAATTGTGGGTCGTGAAAAAGAAATCGAGCGCGTAAGCCAGATTTTATCTCGTCGAAAAAAGAATAATCCAATCTTAATTGGTGAACCAGGTGTTGGTAAAAGTGCTGTTGCTGAAGGTTTGGCCTTGAGAATCGTACAACGTAAAGTTTCAAGAATTTTATTCAATAAACGCATCATTTCTCTTGATTTGGCTTCTTTGGTTGCTGGTACAAAATACCGTGGGCAATTTGAAGAAAGAATGAAAGCGGTGATGGCGGAAATTGAAAAAAATCCAGACATCATATTGTTTATTGACGAAATTCATACCATTATCGGTGCGGGTGGAGCAAGTGGTTCATTAGATGCTTCTAACATGTTCAAACCTGCATTGGCAAGGGGAGAAATGCAAGCAATTGGTGCTACGACCTTGGATGAATATAGACAATACATCGAGAAAGATGGCGCTTTAGAAAGACGTTTCCAAAAAGTTTTGATCGAACCGACTACTGTTGATGAAACCGTTCAAATCTTGAATAATATCAAGGAACGTTACGAAGAACATCATATGGTAACTTACACACAAGAAGCGATTGATGCTTGTGTGAAATTGACTGATAGATACATTAGCGACAGACATTTACCCGATAAAGCAATTGATGCTTTGGATGAAGTTGGTTCGCGTGTTCACATCACCAATATCAATGTGCCTAAAGAAATAGTTTCATTAGAGTCTGAATTGGAAGCATTGAAAGAGAAGAAAACGGAAGTTATCAAATCTCAACAATATGAAGAAGCTGCAAGATTGCGTGACGACGAGCGTAAATTACAAGAGCAGTTAGAATTAGAGAAAAAGAAGTGGGAAGACGAAAGCAAAGCACATCGTGTAGTTGTTTCTGAAGATGACGTTGCTGAAGTCGTATCCATGATGTGTGGAATTCCTGTTACTAGAATTGCGCAAAAAGAAAGCGGAAAACTAGTTAAAATGGGCGAGGAGCTTCGTGGTAAAGTGATTGGCCAAGATGAAGCAGTTGAGAAAGTTGTGAAAGCAATTCAACGAAATCGTGCTGGATTGAAAGATCCAAACAAACCAATCGGATCATTTTTCTTCCTAGGGCCAACAGGTGTAGGTAAAACACAATTAGCCAAAGTTTTAGCGAAATATTTATTCGATACTGAAGATTCATTAATTAGAATCGATATGTCTGAATACATGGAGAAATTCTCCATTTCAAGATTGGTTGGAGCGCCTCCAGGATATGTGGGTTATGAAGAAGGTGGACAATTGACTGAAAAAGTGAGAAGAAAGCCATATTCAATCATTTTGTTAGACGAAATTGAGAAAGCGCATCCAGATGTATTTAATCTTTTACTTCAAGTACTTGATGATGGTCAACTGACTGATGGATTGGGTCGTAAGGTAGATTTTAAAAATACGATTTTGATCATGACATCCAATATTGGTGCAAGACAATTGGCTGATTTTGGTACCGGCGTTGGATTTGGAACTAAATCTCAATCTGAGCAAAAGGAAGAAAACAGTAAAGTTGTGATTCAAAATGCATTGCGTAAAGCTTTTGCACCAGAATTTTTGAATCGCATGGATGATATGATTATGTTTAAATCTTTGGATAGAACTAGTATTCATTCAATTATAGATTTGGAATTGAATAATTTGTTCAAAAGAATTAATGATTTAGGTTACAGTATTTCTGTTACTGAAAAAGCGAAAGATTTTATCGTTGATAAAGGTTATGACGAAAAATTTGGTGCTAGACCATTAAAACGAGCAATTCAAAAATACATTGAAGATCCATTAGCCGAAGAAATCATCAAATCTAATTTACAAGAAGGCGATACAATTTCGTTGGATATTGAGGATGGAGCTACTGAATTGAAAACTTCAATTGAAAAAGGAGCTAAATCCAAGAAGAAGAAAGAGTAGTTTAATTATTTTGATAATGTAAAGAAAGGAGTCTTAGGATTCCTTTCTTTTTGTTCTGTAATGCTATTTAACATAATATTAATTATAAGACAAATGGTTTTCTTAAATTTTGATTATGAAGCAATTAATTCATTGTTGATTATTCAATCTTCTCAAATCTTCATCTTACTCCTAGGCAAACCAATTTCTTTGTCCTCGGGATAAGGCGCTCGGTGTGTCGAACTCACGTCGGTTTTCCATTCTTTTTGAATTTTATTTGCCATGTCTTTGTTGTCTGCATACCGCGGATCTGGAACGAATGGCAATTTGGCCATTTTTTGTATCACCAAAGAAGGAAATCCGAAATCGACATCTACTTTTCCAAAAAGCAAATAGCAACCGCCGCCTTGAAATGGAAAATTCGCCAATGAATCAGGCCAATGTGTGGTGTCAAAATACGCGCCGTTGGCATCAATCCAAGTTCCGAAATGCATCAAACCGCTTTTGATGGGCACATGTTTGATGCTAATTAAATATCCAACCAATTTGATAAATTGATTTTCAAACTTTAAAAAATCTTTGGTCAAATAATTCCCTCTGAAATTTGTGAGTAATAAATCAAATGGTGAACAAGACACGGGAAAACCCAACAATTCAATTTCATCGAAAGCATCTTCAAATGGCGAGCGTTCTAAGGTTGGTAATTCATATTCTACAATCGGTTCTTGAATGAGCAATAAATCTCTATTTTCGGGTTTGAAATTCATCAAAATCATTCTGGCAGTAAGAATTAACTCATTTTTTGTCAAGCCAGTAAATCGAAATGCGCCAATAAAAATGAGAATTTGCAGGTTTTCAATTCCGATGGAAATTCTATTGATGAAATCTTCTAAACTGTGATAATTTCCATTTTGAGCTCTTTCTTTGGCGATTTCTTTGCCGATTTTTTCTTCTAAATTTTGTAAATTCCGAAAGCCTAAAAAAACTTCTTTTCCTTTTACTGTCGTAGAATAATCACTGTTGTTGACACAAGGATTTGAAATAATTGCGCCTGCCATTTTTGCTTCGTGAATGTACACTTCTGTCCGATAAAATCCGCCTTCATTGATGATGACAGCAACCATGAATTCAATTGGATAATAGGTTTTTAGATACAAACTTTGGTAACTTTCTACTGCATAAGAAGCTGAATGTGCTTTGCAAAATGAATAGCCCGCAAAAGATTCAATTTGTCGGTAAACTTCTTGCGCAAGTTGGTCTGAATAGCCCATTTTTCGGCAATTTTCGAAATAAATGTGCTTCACGCCGTCCAATTCTTTGATTGATCTGGTTTTTCCACTCATTGCTCTTCGAAGAATATCGGCTTGTGCCAAATCGATTCCTGCAAAATGATGCGCAATTTTAATTACATCTTCTTGATATACCATCACGCCATACGTATCGCCCAATTGTTCTTCAAAAACTGGATGAAAATATTCGAATTTATCAGGATTATTGTGCCTAAAAATGTATTCGCGCAACATACCACTTTGCGCAACGCCAGGACGAATAACGGATGACGCAGCAACCAATGTTTGGTAATTCTCACAGTTCAATCGCCTCAATAAACCTCGCATAGCGGGACTTTCAATGTAAAAACAGCCAATGGTTTTGCCTTGGCGGAGCATTTCGTTGCATTTCGCTTCATCTTTACTTATTGCAATATTTCGAATGTCAATCTTAAGTCCTTGATTTTGTTCAATTAATCTTACACTGTCATTGATGTGTCCAATTCCTCTTTGACTCAAAATGTCAAATTTTTCGAAACCAATATCTTCTGCCACGTGCATATTGAATTGAGCCGTTGGAAATCCTTTGGGCAACATTTCGAGCACGGTATAATTGCTGATTGGTTCTTCCGAAATCAAAATCCCACAAGAATGCATGCTGCGCGCGTTGGGAAATTTCTCCAGCATTTTTCCGTATTCGTGCACTTGAATGGAAATTGAATTTAATTCAGGATTTGACTTTCTATTTTTAGATAAATAATCCAATTCTTCTTTGGGCAAACCAAAAACTTTCCCTAATTCTCTGATAATTGATCGGTATTTAAATTCTACAGTTGTTCCGCAAAAAGCAACGTGCTCATAGCCAAAACGTTCAAAAATATAGGCTAAAATTGTATCTCTGTCTGTCCAAGACCAATCAATGTCAAAATCCGGCGGACTGGATCGACTTGGATTCAAAAAACGTTCAAAATACAAATTCAATTCTATGGGACAAATGTTGGTAATTCCCAGGCAATAACTCACAATACTGTTGGCGCCACTCCCCCTTCCAATGTGCATAAATCCTTTGCTGTTGCTGTATTGAATAATGTCCCAAGTGATTAAAAAATAGGCGGAAAATCCTAAATCATCAATGACCTTAATTTCTTTTTCTACCCGTTTTTTGGCTTCTAAATTTTGGTCGCCATACCTCCTACTCATGCCTTCCAGCGCCAATTTATTGAGCAAAGCTTTGTCTTGTTGTTTATTTCTAGTGTAGTAAAATTTATTTTTATTGGTCGTGAAATCAAATTTAAAATTACAACTGGCAATCATCCTTTTACAATTCTTAATCAATTGAGGATGATTCTTGTATAAATCCGCCAATTCATTCAAAGAAAGCATGAATTCTTCTTGTCCGCAGTAATCTTGTTCCTCAAGTTTTGTCAAGATCGTATTGAGTTCAACCGCCCGCATAATTTGATGCAGCTTGAATTCCTTTTTAGTGCGAAAAGTCACAGGATGCCACAGCAACATTTTTTCGACATTGGCTTGATTTTCTTTTTTGATTAGTTGATTCAATTCAGTGTATTTAACACCAATAAATTCATGCTTTTTCAGGCTTTTTGGAGAATTTTCAAAAGGATAAACGACCATCACTTCTTTAAAATCTGGACCAAATTCAGGAATTGGTTTTTTGGTGATGTTGTGCTCAGAAAGAAAGCGACACATTTCTGAAAATCCATTGAATGTTCTGGCTAAACCAACGTAAAGTAATTGATTGTTTACTCGAAATTCAATGCCTACAATCGGTTTGATATCATTTTTCAAGCAAGCTTTCACGAAATCAAAAACGCCCGCACTGGCATTGATATCTGTCAATCCCAAGACTTTTAAGCCTTTTTCCTTTGCCATTTGCACAAGTTCCTCCACGGGAATGGTGCCATAACGCAAACTGTGATATGAATGACAATTTAGATACATCTTAAATCGCTTGTTTTTTATTAAAAACACCGACACTTCTTTGAATTGCATTTTCTCCAAATCGATTTTTGATTTTATCGATGGCATCATAAAGCGAAATCAATTCACTTGTATCTTCAAACAAATCAATTTGATGTGTACCATGAACCAAACTGCTGAAACGAACGCCAATGAGTCTTAATCTCATTCTTCTGGTGTAAACCGAATCAAACAATGTGACTACTTTTTGAATGAGCACGTGGTCGCATGAAGTGTATGGGATTTTGCATTGTTTTGTCTCTGTATCGAAATTGCTGTAACGAATTTTCACGGTCACTACGGAGGTTAACCACCTTTCTTTGCGCAGTTGAAAGCCTAATTTTTCGACCATTTTCACCAATTCACCTTTCATGCGGATCAAGTCGATGCTGTCTTGCGCAAAAGTATGTTCGGTGGACAAAGATTTTCTTTCCGTGTAAGGTTCTACAGGCGTAAAATCAATTCCATTTGCTTTTTTCCAAAGTTCTTTTCCATTCTTCCCAAGTAATTTTTGCAATAAATCCATGGGCATTTCTGAAAGTGTTTCAATTTTTCGGATGCCAATTCGAGAAAGCGTCTGAAAAGTAACATCACCAAGCATGGGGATTTTTTTAATCGACAAAGGATTTAAGAAAGGTTTGACATGGTTGTTTTTGACTTCCATTCTACCCAAAGGTTTTCCTTCTCCGGTAGCAATTTTAGAAACAGTCTTATTGACTGACAAACCAAAACTCATGGGCAATCCAGTTTCTTTGTGGATTTTTTGAATTAATTCGTTCGACCATTTGTAGCAGCCAAAAAACTTATCCATTCCAGAAACATCTAAATAAAATTCATCCACACTCGCTTTTTCCATCACAGGCGCAACTTCTTGAATAATTTCAGTCACCAATTTGGATTGTTTGGAATATAATTCCATGTCGCCCTTGACCACTTTTGCTTGTGGACAAAGTCTTAGCGCCATTTTCATCGGCATGGCAGAGCGAACGCCAAATTTTCTTGCTTCATAGGAACAAGAAGAGACCACTCCCCTATCAGAACTCCCGCCAATAATCAAAGGCAAACCATTTAATTCTGAATTGATTAAACGCTCACAACTCACAAAAAAAGTATCCAAATCCATGTGCACAATTGTTCTATTCATTACGAGAAATTTAAAATTGAAATATTTATGCAATAGTATTCCATTTTGGGACAATTTATATTATTTTTGTTGTCCTAAATTAGAACAATGTCAATATTCTCAGAAAACATCAGGTATTTAAGAGCGCAAAAGCAATTGTCGCAACAAAAATTAGCGGATCAACTTGAAATCACGCGTTCGAGACTTTCCAAATACGAAGATGGATTATCGGAGCCACCTTTGGATTTATTGAGAAAAATCTCAGGTTATTACCACATTAGCATTGATTTATTGATTAGTACAGATGTGCGCAAAATCGCTTATGAAAATCTTTTGACTTTGCCCGACAATCGGATTGTTTTGCCCATCACGATTGATAAAAATGGAAATGACAACATTGAAATTATTCCGCTCAAAGCAAAAGCGGGTTATTTACAAGGTTATGGAGACCCTGAGTTTATTGAGAATTTAGAATCGATGACTTTACCGTTCATTTCAAAAGGCAAATGCCGGGCTTTTCCGATTGAAGGCGATTCCATGTTGCCACTCAAAAATGGTTCATTTGTGGTTGGAAAATACATTGAAAGCTTGGATTTAATCAAAGATGGAAAGACGTACATTGTTTTAAGTCTTTCGGAGGGAATTGTTTACAAGAGGATTTATCGAAAAAACAAAAAATCAACTTCCTTCCTACTTCATTCAGACAATCAGTTTTACAAACCTTTTGAATTGAGAGCATCAGAAATATTGGAAGTTTGGGAATTTGTATGTTCGCTCACAACAGTCGAATACCAACCTAATGAGTTAAAACAAGAGAATATTCAAGAAATGTTTCTTACCTTACGTTCTGAAATTGGTGAAATTCGAGAAAAATTAGACAAGAAATAATGTGTTACCACACGGAACATAAAGCCACTGCGAAGGAACTCAAAAAGCAATACAAAGCAACGTTTCCTGAAGAAGATAAATTTACGACCAAAGAATTTGTGAATGGTTTTGAGCATCCGCTCTGTCCAATTATTACGCGTCAAAATCCTGCGGAGATTCAGTTATACAATTGGGGATTATTGCCAAATTGGTCCAAAGATTTAAAAATCCAGAACAATACGCTCAACGCAAAAATAGAGACCATTCATGAAAAGCCTTCCTTCAAAAATTATTTCGAACAACGGTGTATCATTCCTGTAACTGGACTTTATGAATGGGAACACAAAGGAAAAATCAGGGAAAAAAATTTGATCAAAGTCGAGAATAAACCTATTTTTTCGCTGGCGGGACTTTGGAACATTTGTCCAAATCCATTGACAGGCTTACCAATGAACACCTTTACAGCAGTCACTTCAGATGGTTTTGTAGCGATTCTTGAAAATGAGGAAGCGTGGTTAAACGAAGGAAAATTGCTTATCAATACAAAGACCATTTGGACCAGCTTGGTTGCGCCGCAGTTGGGTTTGTTTTGAAAAGAAAAGTGATTTGCGCCTTAAATTTTAATGCTTTTTAAATCGATTTTGAATGTTTTACCAATTGGTACAATATGGCCTTGAACATTTAATTCATTAAGGCTTTTTTCGGATATTTTATCTTGTCGTAAAACAAAAGAGTGATGGATACGCACATATTCCAATTTATAAGGGACAAGATTTTCAACTTCTCCAATTTTATATCTGACCGTGTATTTCTATTTGAATAGCTATAATTTCAAGGTAATTTCACTCTGCTTTGAAAAATAATAACGAGTAATTGGTTTATCGAGAAATAAGAAACGCTACATTTTTACGCGAATGCCAATTCGACTTATTACCAATTGGAGACTTCAAAAAGTGTTCAAGAAAAAAATCATTGAAATTATGTCTGAAAATAGTGGTTGGACCAATTCAGAAGAAGATAAAGCTATTATCCAAAGAATGGCACTTTGGTTGCCAGAAATGACTGAGAAGGAATTGCCATTTATGTAATATCAATTTTCAAATTTCGACAAACAAAAAAAGCCTCGAAAAAATCGAGGCTTTTGGTGATCCGGCTGGGATTCGAACCCAGGACCCATACATTAAAAGTGTATTGCTCTACCAGCTGAGCTACCGAATCTTGATGTCTTTTTCTCGATATCGTTTTATCGTTAGACGGGTGCAAAGATATGTACTTATTTTGAATCTGCAAGCGCTTTTGCTTACTTTTTTTTAAAATTATTAGAATATTAATTAAAAATAAACTTCTGTAAAATTATTGTTACTGATTTCCTTTGGTTTAGGACTATTAATTTAAATTTCTTTTTTTCGAACTTGCAGGTCCTCTGCTGCTATCAAATTTATATAATCTGTTCCTTTTTAATTCAAAGAAATCGCAGGAACTTCTTGAAATTAGAATAAATTATTCAAACATGAATCAGTGGCTATTTATTTACAAGAAACAATTAGCATGTCTTTCGGTTTTCTCCTTCACATGCTAATTGTCTTGAATCTTCGATAATTTAATTAATGTTTGACATTTTATAAGGATCTACTCAATCTTTGTCACAAAGTTTAGTTCGATGTCAGTGTCACCTAAATCACAGTTTCCATTTTTAATTCCAGGTTGATGTTTTAATGAAATGGTCACATTTCCATTTGAAGCATTTCCTGTAATCCAATTGGATAATAATCCGATTTCAAAAACTCCATCTGAATCTGTTCTTTGCACAGAAACGTTGGCGCCACTAATATTGAAACACACCAAGTGATCTCCTGCTTCTTCTAGGATTTCATTGGTGATTGTATCTGTTGGATTAACAGATTCATTCAAAAATTGAATAGATGCATTATAGGTTGAATTTGGTTTCAAACGAATCGTGTCAAATACGGTTGGTTGATTTCCTCCGGTGCCATCTATGTCTCTGAAAACAGCTTCATAAGTTGGATTAACGCCATTAGGATCAGTAAAAGTGATTTTAAATGTGGTGATTAATTCTTCTTCATTCGTTGGTGTTGGTGGTGTTTCAGGATCGTCTTTTTTACATGCTGATAAAAAAACTGATGCGCCCATGGCAAATACTACTAAAAATTTGAATTTTTTCATGATTTTTTAATTAAATGTTAAATGGTATTTTTAATTTAAACCCGATGTTTCTTCCTACTTCATCGGAAAAGTATCTGAATCGATTTAGGTAGTCTCGATAAACTTGGTTGGTTAAATTACTCACTTCTAAACTAAAATCAACTTTCTGATTTTTTATCAAAAAAGAATAAGTTACTTGGCCGTTTACCAATAAATAGCCAGCCGGTGGAGACACATAGTCACTATTTACTTCCACCCTATCTTGCATCCTAACCATGGGCGTTGAGAATTGAATATTCAAAATTCTGTTTTTTGTAAATTGGTGACTAAATGTAATACCTGGTTCTAACTTATCAGCAGGAATACCAACTAAAAAGCTTCCTTGTGTTTGATTATAAGCTCTTACTATTGAGCCTTTTGCATGTACTGTAAACTTCTTGAGCAGTTTGTAGTAAACAGACAAATCAACTCCTGAAAATCTTGCATCAATTTGTTCATATTTGAAAACTGGAAAAGCTCCCTTGATTGTCAAAACGGGTGGCAATGTTGGACGCAAATACACAAAACCATTGATTTGATTATGGTAAGCATCTGCTTGAATTGTCCATTTTTTTGTTTTGAAATTGATTCCAGCTTGAGAATTGTAAGCAACTTCTTGTTTGATATTTTTATCGCCGATTTCAATTGCAGCAGCTCCATGATGTAACCCATTGCTATATAATTCATTGATTGAAGGTGGTCGCCAGGCAGTTCCAAAATTCAACTTCAAGATCCAATGATGACCAATATTTCTTGAAACGCCTGTTGATCCGCTAAATTGCTGGAATTGATGTTTATAATTCTTTAAAATTTTTGATTCATAGATAAAAACCGATAAATCAGTTCTATCGAACCTAATACCCGCTTCTATCTCGTAATTCTTTAATTTTAAAACTTCAAGCAAATAAATTCCTGCTGTATTCTTTTTGAAATTTGGAACAAAAAACCTCCCTTGATAACTATTTCCTTGATTTTGGTAAGAAATTCCAGCTTCTCCTTTCATGTTCTTGAAAAGTTGATGTTCCCATTTTAAATCAGCAGAGTGAGTAACCAATGACAATTGAAAAGCTGGTAATCCCAAAGCAGCAATAGAATCGTTGTAAGGAGTATGTCTGTCAAATTCTTTCCTTACATTCTGTTGTCTACCATATTGAAAATACAACCTGTTTTTGACATTGACATTGAAATTTGATACTAGCTTAACAAGTTCATGATTAATTTCTTGACGTGGTTTATCTATAGCATAAGTGAAAGAACCTAACTCTAATGGTTGACTTGCATTAAAAGCATTATTTAGGTCCGTTAAATTGCCAATATGTGATCCTGAAAAAATCCCTAAATCAGTATTAAACTTTGAGTAAAAAAACTCAGTTCCCCATTTTTTTGCATCGTATTTTGCGTTTAAAGAGTAATTTACCTCTCTAATACTCGTGTTTTTTAAATAGTAAGTCGGTGTTTGTAAAGTTCCTCCTTGCTTAAAGGTACCTTGGGCACGCCAAGAAAAATTGGATATCTTCTTAAATCCGCCCTCTAGAATAGTTGAAAAACTTCCTTGACGACCATTGCTGAACAAAGTGGATTGAAATTGCCCTCTTAAACCTGGCTTGTAAATCAATTTTGCAGGTTCAAGCATAATTACTCCAGCGATTGCATCGGAGCCATAACGAACCGCATTTGCGCCCTTAATCAGGGAAACCTCAGAATACAAAAAAGGATCAATTTCTGGTGCATGTTCGCTTCCCCATTGTTGTCCTTCCTGTCTGATTCCATTATTCAAAATCAAAACCCGATTACTATGCATTCCATGAATTATCGGCTTAGAAATATTTGAACCTGTATTTAAGGTACTTACACCAGGCAATTGCTTCACCAAATCCCCTAATGTTTTACCTGTAGCAAATGATTTTTCTAATTCCGATGGTTTTTCAACTGTTAATGTGGACATTTTAAAAACAGTAAATTCAACTTGAACTTCTTCTAGTTCATCAAAGTGAAATTCAATATAAACCTTTTCAAATACGTTTGAATTAAAGGTTCTTTTAAATTTAACAGGTTCGCAACCAATGTGGTGCAAACAAACAATTGTATATTCTCCAGCACAAAGGCCAGAAAATTTAAATTGTCCAATGGAATCGGTCGTAATGCTAAGATTTGCTTCTTTGATTTGAATTTTAGCAAATGGAACTGCAGTACTGTCATGCTGATCAATTACTTGTCCTGCAAAAATCAAATTACACCCTCTTTCTTGAGTAAAGGGGATAAACGAAATCAACAGAAAAGCAATCAAAAGATACTTTTTCATTAATGAATGATTTATTAAAAATTATGAAGATAACCTTAGAATAAATCAGTTGGAGGACCACGAGTTGCTGAAAGCTTTTTTAAAGTAGATGCAAGTTCATATTTGGAAATCGATACTTTTAAATACTTGATTTTGGAATACCAAATTACTTTATGCTCATTTAGTATTGAAGGGTAAAATTGAAAGTCACAAATGTTACAGTGTTCTTTTTCAATATTATATTCGGTCTTACTTGAATTTTTCTTTGAATGAATTTGCTCACAATCATGCCATATATTTCTTGGTACTAGTAATAATGTAAAACTAGTTAATAGAAGAAATATCCACCATTTTGATTTTTGCATGTTGTAAATGTAATCAATTTTATTAAATGCAACAAAATAACATTAAGAAAATATAGCAAAAAAAATTCCCGATAACTTTTGCTACCGGGAATTGTATTTTTGAAAGGATTGAAATTATTTTCCTTCTCCTTCTTCCATTGTTTTTTTCAATGCAGATAAAGCATCTAAATCACCCAAAGTAGATTTCTCAGAGTTTGAGTTGATTGCTTTCACAGCTTGAGAAGTTGCGCTACCAGCTCCAGCGTTACCACCTTTCTTAGCACCAGCTTTTCCTGCTGCAGTAGATGCTGCAGTTGGACGATCTTCACCTTCTTCAAAAGTACGTGTATGAGAAACAACAATTTTCTTAGAATCTTTATTGAATTCAATTACTTTGAAATCTAAAGTTTCTTCAACTTTCGCGTTTGATCCGTCTTCTTTCTTCAAATGTTTAGAAGGACAAATACCCTCAACACCGTAAGGAAGAGAAACGATTCCCGCTTTGTCTTTCGTTTCGATGATAGTACCTTGGTGTACAGAACCTTCTCCGAAGATAGTTTCAAACACTTCCCATGGATTCTCTTCCAATTGTTTGTGTCCTAAAGAAATACGACGATTTTCACGATCGATTTCCAATACAACAACTTCCATTTCGTCTCCTACTTTGCAGAATTCTGATGGATGTTTGATTTTTTTCTGCCAAGAGAGGTCAGAAATATGAATCAATCCGTCAACACCTTCTTCCAATTCAACGAAAACTCCGAAGTTAGTGAAGTTACGAACTTTCGCATTGTGACGAGTTGCAACAGCATATTTAGCTTCGATAGCTTCCCATGGATCTGGCATTAATTGTTTGATACCAAGAGACATTTTTCTTTCTTCTCTATCCAAAGTTAAGATAACCGCTTCAACAGTATCACCAACGTTCATGAAATCTTGAGCAGAACGCAAATGTTGTGACCAGCTCATTTCTGAAACGTGAATCAATCCTTCTACACCAGCAGCGATTTCAACGAAAGCACCGTAATCAGCCATTACAACAACTTTTCCAGAAACTTTGTCACCAACATTTAAGTCTGTGTTCAAAGCATCCCATGGATGAGCTTGCAATTGTTTTAAACCAAGAGCGATACGTTTTTTGTCGTCATCAAAATCAAGAATTACTACATTCAATTTTTGATCCAACTCAACGATTTCTTCTGGATGATTTACACGACCCCAAGAAAGATCTGTAATGTGAATCAAACCGTCAACACCACCTAAATCGATGAATACACCATAAGATGTGATGTTTTTAACAGTTCCTTCCAATACTTGACCTTTTTCAAGACCTGAAATAATTTGTTTTTTCTGTTCTTCCAACTCAGCTTCAATAAGCGCTTTGTGAGAAACAACCACGTTACGGAATTCTTGGTTGATTTTAACCACTTTGAACTCCATGTTTTTACCAACGTAAATATCGTAATCACGAATTGGTTTAACATCGATTTGAGAACCTGGTAAGAAAGCTTCAATTCCGAAAACATCCACAATTAAACCTCCTTTAGTTCTGCATTTCACATAACCAGTGATTACTTCACCTGTACGCAATACATCGTTTACACGAATCCATGCTTTGTGCATACGTGCAGTACGGTGAGAAATAACCAATTGTCCAGTTTTGTCTTCTTGACACTCAACGTAAACGTCAACTTTGTCTCCAACTTTCAAATCTGGATTGTAACGGAATTCACTAACTGGAACAACTCCTTCAGATTTGTATCCAACGTTAATAACCGCTTCTCTTTTTGTCAATACAACAACAGTTCCTTCAATAACTTCTTTTTCGTTAATAGAAGACAAAGTTGCTTCGTACTTGTCAGCAAGTTCTGCTCTTTGAATTTTGTTGTACCCGTCCATTGCGAGTGCATCCCAATCAAAATCGGCAGTTCCCTGCCCTGTAATTTTTGTTTCAGCCATTTGGCGTTTTTAAATTGTATTTCGAAGAATTCCAGTACTTTCGAAAGAAGTTAAAAATAAAACTGTCCAAACTGGAATTGACAGTTCTCTTAATTTAGGGTGCAAAGGTAGTGAATTATTTATTTCAAACTAAATATTGATTAAAATATTCTTGTTTAAACATTTGAGATCGATTTTTCGAGTGAAATCTTGTCATTTCCTTTGCCTTTTGACTTCGTAATACAAGCAACTTTTTTTATTTGAAACAAAATTTTAATTGTAATTTAAGTTTTTATTAATTTTGCGAGGAAAATCGAAAATAAATGATCCCTCAAAATACCAAAACAATTGCTGTTGACTTTGATGGCACTATTGTAGAAGACAGATACCCTGGAATTGGAAAACCACTCATGTTTGCCTTCGAAACACTTGAATTACTCCAGAAAGACGGACATCGCTTGATTTTATGGACTTACAGACATGGACAAGAGCTAGACGAAGCTGTTGAATTTTGCGAAAAAAAAGGGATTGTTTTTTATGCTGTAAATAAAAGTTTTCCAGAAGAAGATTTTACACCTAATACAAGACGCAAATTAAATGCTGATATTTTTATCGATGACAGAAACATTGGAGGATTCCTTGGCTGGGGTAAAATTTATCAATTGTTGTCTACTCCAAATACCCCTGAATTAAAGCAAAAGAAAAAGGGACTTTTTAGGTTTTAAATTTAAAGTAACCCAATTTTAATTATTTAATAATTTCTAAATCAACTAGTAATTAAATAATTAGTTTACATTTGACATTCGTATTTTTATTTTTTCTAATGTCAAAAAAGGTACAAACAGTATTGATGAGCGTTTTTTATTTTACAGCGGGCATCTTTCATTTTATAAAACCGGAATTTTATCTGGGCATTATTCCTGATTTTATCGCAGAAAAAGAATTTGCAGTTGCACTTAGCGGACTCCTTGAAGTTATCGCATCCATTTTTTTACTTTTTAAGGAAACAAGAAAAATAACATCTAAATTGATTATTATCATGTTATTGGTTTTCTTATTTGTAATTCACTTTCCAATGGCCTTCGAGTTTTACCAAAACAATGATTCTTTATTTTGGTTTGCCATATTTCGAATTCCACTGCAATTTGTATTTATTTTTTGGGCATATAAAATTTCCAAAATAAAAGAAGAATCTAAGTTTTATTGATTTTCTTAGAGTATCGATAAGCATATTTTAAAGTTATTTTTTAAATTTATGCTAAACTTCATTGGATGCAAGAAAATGTTAAATTGAATTGCCAATTATATGACTATGATTCAGACTCATACATTCTAACCAAAAATACGGTTGATTTTTATGCAGAATATTTTGCTGAGCAACAAAACAACAATGATAAAACGCATTGGCTCAATTTTCACTCGGTTAAAGAAAAAGATCAAATTGAAAAATTATGTAAAAAATTAAATATTGAATCTCTAACCTTCGAGGATATTTACAAAGAATTCAAACGCCCAAAACTAGAAGAATATAATAATTATCTTTTTTTCAAGATAAAATCTGCACTCCCCCAAGTTAATTCTGCCCTTTTTCAGCAAGAAAGTATTTCTTTCATTGTTGGTGCAAAATATTTGATTTCATTTCAAGAAAAGAGTTCTGACCACTTTACAGATGTTAGAGATAGAATTGAAAAGAAAAGAGGTAAGATTAGATTAAAGGGAACGGATTTTCTCCTTTTCAGACTGCTTGAAGCAATTATTGATAATTATTTCGAAGCATTGGATGATATTGTAGATTCTATTGAAAAACTTGAATCAAAAGTAATTCGTCATCCGCACAGTGATACTTTAAAGAAAATCGAAGTGCAAAAAAGGAAGTTGGTTGAATTACGAAAAATAGTCTTTCCTATGCGTGAAATTACCTCTCAACTAGAGAAAATGCATAGCCCGTTTCTGAAAAAGGAGAATCACTATTTCTTTGTAGAATTAAAAGACAATTGCTTAACTATTTTGGATGAAATTGATGCAAACAAACAAATTCTTGATGGCATGGCCAATTTATATTATGCTGTTCAAGGACAAAGAATGAATGAAATTATGCGTTTGCTCACAATTGTTAGTTCTATTTTTATTCCTCTAACATTTTTAGTTGGTGTTTACGGAATGAATTTTAAATTTATGCCCGAACTTGAAATGAAGTACGGTTACTACATTACATGGGGGATTATGTTGCTTATTGCAAGTACACTGTTAATCTATTTCAGAAAAGTAGGTTGGTTGAAGAGACCAAATTTTAGAAACAAACTATAAATTAAGACTATGAAATTCAATATACTAATAGGATTTTTACTTGCAGTAAATATATCTTTTTCACAAACATTTTCAGGAAATGCAGGACCAATTGCAGATAATTCAGAATCAAGTTATACGCTAAATGTAAATGGATTAACCAATCTTTTAGATACCAATAACTTTGGTTTAGAAACTATTTGCCTGAATTTAACGCACACTTATCTTGCAGATTTAGAAGTTAGATTAGTCTCTCCTTCTGGAGTTTCTATTTTACTTTTTGCAGGTATTGGTGGAGGTGATGATAATCTTGAAAACACTTGTCTAAATGTTGATGCAAGTCAAGCAATCACTGAAGGTTTCGCGCCTTTCACGGGTACTTTTCGTCCGAGTGGACAAATGGGCTTGTTCAATAATCAACAAACGGGAAACGGCGTTTGGACTTTAAAAATTAACGATACAGCAGGTCAAGATTTTGGCGATTTAGTAAGTTGGAGTTTGACTTTTGGTAATAATCCAGCAAGTTATTTTGTTTTCACAAGTTCTAATTTGCCCATTGTTGTAATCAATACCAATGGACAAAATATTCAAGATGACCCGAAAATTTCTGCGGATATGGGAATCATTTTTAATGGTGAAGGAATCAGAAATTATACAACTGATCCAAAAAATAACTACAATGGAAAAATCGGTATAGAATACAGAGGTTCTTCCTCACAAATGTTTCCTAAAAAACCATTTGGAATCGAATTGTGGGACTTAAACAACAATTCGATTGATTCCTCGATACTTAATATGCCGAAAGACAATGATTGGATTTTAGGTGTAGCTTATAGTGATAAATCTTTGATGCGAAATAGTTTAACATTTAGAACATGGGAAAAGATGGGTTACTATGCACCGCGCGGAGAGAATGTGGAATTAATTTTAAATGGAGAATATTGGGGAGTTTATTATTTGTGTGAGAAAATAAAAAGAGGAAATGACCGCTTAGATATTGCAAAATTAGATCCGATAGAAATTACTGGGGATGATGTAACTGGTGGATATATTTTAAAAATTGATAAAGGAACGGGTTCTGCGGCAAGTGAATGGCAAAGTAACTTCCCTCCTGCCAATAATCCTGATGGAATTGCTCCAACAATTATGATTGACTATCCAAGCACAGATGCAATTGTTCCGCAACAATTTAACTACATTAAAAATTACGTCGATAGTTTTGAAACTGCCCTTGCAACAATTGATTTTTTAGATACAGTAAATGGTTATAGACATTTTGCTGACGAAGCTTCATTTATTGATTATTTACTTATTTCTGAAATGAATAAAAACGTAGATGGTTATAGAATAAGTACTTTCTTTTCAAAAGACAAGACTTCCAAAGGAGGAAAACTAAAGATGGGACCAGTTTGGGATTATGATTTAGCATACGGAAATGCCAATTATTGCGAAGCTTGGGATCATACTGGCTTCTCTTTTGATTTCAATACGGTTTGTGGAGATGATACTTGGCAAATCCCTTTTTGGTGGAATAGAATGATGGAGGACACTTTATTTCAAAATAATCTGCGTTGTCGTTGGGAAAACTTGAAACCTATTGTTTTTGACACTACAATTATCAATCAATATCTTGATTCAATGGCTACACGATTGAATGAAAGTCAAATTAGAAACTACAACCAGTGGCCTATAATAGGGACTTATGTTTGGCCAAACTATTTTATCGGTAATTCTTACCAAGCAGAAGTTGATACTTTAAAATGGTGGATTAAACAAAGATTTGAATGGTTAGATGCCAATATTCCTGGAAATTTAATTGGCTGCGGCTTTACAAATGTCAATGAATTAAATTCGCAAATTAACTTTGACATTTATCCAAATCCATTTCAAAATCAGTTTACTGTTCAATTTAATGAAAATTTAAAAGGATTAGCTAAGATTAGCATATTTAACCTAATTGGAGAGGAAATTTACGTTAATGAAAGTTCAATTATAGATGGAAAAATAGCTATTGAACTGCAAGCCGAACTCACAAAAGGTGTTTATTTGGTTGCAATTGAAATCAATGGTCAAAAAAGTAAAGTTCATAAATTGATAAAGGATTAAAGATTACTTCAAAACATTAACATGTCCAGTGAAAACTTTTCGTTCATCATTTTTCTTTAGCTTAAATGATATTCTCCAAACATAAATTCCATCTTGTACAAGATTCGGCGTTTGAATATATGAACCATCCCAACCAATATTAACATCATTTGATTCAAATAAAATTTCCCCCCATCTGTCAAATATTGCAAGATTATAAGTTGTTGGATCAAATCCTGAGGTGAAAATAGGTTTAAAAACTTGATTAAAATTATCTCCGTCAGGTGTAAATGCATTTGGAACATAAAATATTAAATCTTCTTCATAAATAATAACCAATGAATCAGTTGAAGAACAGCCATATTCAGAATAGGCTGTTAAAGAAATTACATATCCCTGCTCATTAATTGCAAAATTATGACTTGGATTGATTGAATCAGAATTAGTTCCATCACCAAAATCCCATTCATATGAATTTGCACCAACTGATAGATTATCAAAAGTAACAGTTGAATTATCAAGATTAATAACAAGAGGATTTCCTGTAAATATGGCTTCCGGATATCCATTTACACAGATATAATTGTTTGATGTATTTGAGGAAGAACAACCATTTAAGGAATTTGTGAGGGTTACATCAAAGCATCCAGGTTGGTCAAATGTATAACTAGGATTACAGCCAATTAATGTTATTCCATTACTAAAAGTCCACTCACATGAGTTTGGATCACTTGGAGAAGTACTGCTGAAATTAACTGTTAATGGAATACAGCCTGAAAGGGTATCAGCGTTAAAACTGACATTCGGAAGTGAATTTACAACTACATTGCCCACAGCGGTTGAACTTGGACAGTTATTTAAAGTATAAACTACCGAATAATTGGAAGTGAATTGTGGAGAGACATTAATGGTTGAAGTCACTTCTCCATTCGGCGACCACAGGAAACTGCCTCCTAATAAATTTGGAGTCGCAGTGAGAGAGCCAGTAGATCCTTCACAGATCGCAATTGAAGTGACATTTAGAATCGGAGTTGGATTAATCGTAATCGAAGCACTGTCGTTCAATACATTACTACAATTTAAATCATATAAATTAGTAATTTGATAATTTGCAGGTAACTGTCCCAAAATAAGTGTTGAATTACTTGAAACAATAGGTATTTGCGAAACCCCATTTATTTCATAATCAATTGTCCAAGGGCCATTCCCTGTAAAACTTACAATCACTGGATTTATTATTTCTCCAGCGCAAAAAATTCCTCCTCCGGATAGTGAAGCAGTTGGAAGCGATGCAGAACTTTCAGTTATAATAATACTAGTAATTGCTGAATAACATTGATTAACCTGATTGTATAACGAAATCGTATCTGATGATGAAACACTAATTGTTTGTGCTGTTTCTCCTGTACTCCAAATATTATCAAATTGAAAATTAGAAGTCAATTGAACAAATCCACCATCGCAAAAACTCGTTGGACCATTTGATGTTATTATGGGTGCATCTAATGCTGGAATAACTGAGATTATTACATCTTGCACAGATGAACAACTTCCATTGCTCACAGTTACAGAATAAATAACATTTTGAATTGTGCTCGAATTATTTGTAAGTAAATCTGAAATATTATTTGAACCCGAGGCAAGAGTTGTCTCTCCTGAAACAAATTGATTGTTGCTGGCGAGCCACGAATAATTTGCATTTAAATCACTTGTCAAATTTATGGAAGTTGTATTTTGGTTGCAAATAGTATCAAATAATTCACTAGTTAAAAGAGGAGTTTGATTAATAATCACATTTATCGTATCACTAACCATTTCACATTCATTAGTAACATTAACCCAATACATTCCTGATTGATTTACTATAATCGAATCATTTTCTTCTTGATTGTTCCATTCAAAAGACAAATTTCCAGAAGCATTGCTAACATTTGCTTGTATTATGAAAGGAGAAGACTGATCAAAACAAAAAGTTGTATCACTGGGCAATTGAACCTCTATGTTTGAGTTTACAATAAAAGGTACAATAGTATCAACTATCATGCAACAATTAAGTGGATTTACCACTGTTAAAATTAAAGTATCACTATCATAAACGGTGATTGAGCTTCCAGTTTGTCCATTTGACCAATTAAAAGTTGGATTAATGATATTTTGAATCGATGCTGTAATGATCGACGAATCACAACTAGAAACTTCATTAAAATTAACAATCTCATTACACGGTGTCAAGTATTCTAAATCAACGAGGATTGGATTTAAGTTATATGCAATTGTGTTTGGAATACTGATCAAATTTATATTATTTGAAAAGGGAGGAAAGTCAATGGTATTTACAGTTACGGGTGAAATTGTTAAACAACCTTGAGGATCGTCCAGATTTTGATCAAGTATTATTTGAGCTATATCTCTACTGTTAGTATTTGTTGTGAAATAGGCTCCAGGAATATAGTGTAGACCATTTTTAAAATTACTTGCTCCACCGCAATTTAAGGGGCCACTAATATGTCCAAGATTTCCTGATCCTAAACTTATCAGTTTGGCTGTTTCAAAGATTCCATTTTTATCTGTTTTGATTGCAAACATTTTAGAATTTGGCTGATTTAAATTAGCATACCCATAGAATACATAGCTTGTCGGCGTTATGTTCAAGCCTCTTCCAACTTCGAGCGAAATCCCTCCCAAATTATATTGTTTGCACCAAGCAACATTGCCGTTCAAGTCAGTTTTAATAAGTCCTGCGATATTATCAGTACAGGTTGAACAATTGTCATCACCATATTGGACAATTACCAATGAATCACTTCCATCATACTCAATACTGATTCCATAAAACCTAGAAGTTGCTGTAGTAGCCGTATTAAATTGAAGGTACTTACTAAGAAAAATTATTCCTTGATCGTCAATTCCAATCAACAAAGTTCTCATATCTATGTTTGAGCCATTTACATAAGACCGTCCAGTGATAAACATTTTACCATTAATCATCTCAGAAGTCGAATAAAAATCATCGATATAATCAATTCCAAATCCAGGAAAGTTTATCCCCAAAGCTGCTGTTTGCCATAAAATTGTACCAGATGTGCTAGACAAGGCAACTACTTTTCCATTGTAACCTGCAGCGTTATTTACTTGAGATCCAGTGACAAAATATCGACCATTTGCGTACTTCATACTTGAAAAGTATGTATTGCTCAATGCTTCAGATTTAATCCAATAAGGCAAGCCAGTGGTTGCATTAAGTTTAAAAATTAAACTTCCTTCGATAGTTGTACCAGTTTTTAACCATCCACAACCGAAAATTGTATCGCCAATAATATCTATATAAGAAACATCTGAAGAGTATCCTACATTAATGGTATTTAGTTGTTTACTCCACAGAACTTGACTATTTATATCTCGTTTAAAAATCCATGCCTCGTTGTTACTAGTTGCTCCAAAGTACGTATTCCCATTATTGTCTGCACAAATAGCATAGGCATATTCATTTGAACTAGAACTACCAATCAAGGTTGAAGATTGAGCAAAGGAAATATTTATAAAAAAAAGGAAAAGTATAAAAGAGTAGAATCTTATCATAAAATGGCAAAAATTAAGCTTGTTGTTTAGATTAAGAACAAATTTAATAAAATAGTTAATAAAATTGACCCTCAAAACGAAAAAGTTAAAAACAGCTAGAGATACCGCTAATTTTTAATGCTCAAGATTGGAGTTGTTTTTTTTTTAATAGTTTTTCTCCCAAGTCTTGAAAATAGATTCCAAAACTTCACCTTAAATGCTAACTCAATTAAAATTACTAAATTTGGAAAGTCAATGGAACAGTTTTCTATGAAGTCATTCACATCTAATATATTACGCTTTTTGATATTTTTTTTTGTAACGAAAAAATATACTTATTTACTTGGAATGGTTTTATTGAGATTTTCTCGAAAATTGAGAAAAAAATATTTTAACCCAAGTAATACAATCAATCTGGTGCAAGTAAACAATTGCATGGGAAATATCAAAATGGAGTTAGATGCAAATAGCTACATGGGAGGTAGTCTTTTTTGGTCTGGTTTTCATCATCTTAATGAATGTTTATATTTAAATTCTTTTTTGACAAACAACATGGTATTGGTAGATGTTGGAGCAAATCAAGGGGAATTTTCATTGTTTGCAGCATCGAAAATTAAAGGTGGAAAAGTATTGTCTTTTGAACCAGTTTCAAGCAATGTTAAAATGCTCAAAAAGAATATTGCACTGAACAATTACAGCCAAATTGAACTTTTTGAGTTTGGCCTGTTAGATGAAGAAACTGATTTACCAGTATATACTTCAAATGATGAAATATTAAATAGCGGAAGACACGAAGGACTTTCAACATTATATCCGGATGACTATCGTTCAGTGCAGGAAGAAATAATTCAATTAAAAGTTTTTGATAGCTTATTCTTTGAAAAACTTGAAAGATTAGATTTTATCAAAATTGACATTGAAGGTGCTGAATTACCAGCATTGAAAGGGATGTTAAAAACAATTACAAAATTTAAACCACAGATTTTAATTGAAATTAGTTCAGAAACAATTAAGAATACGAACTATGAATTTGAAGAATTATTAGAATTTTTCGAAAAACTAAATTATCAAGCTTATTCACTTTTTCGAGGGAATTTAGTGAAGGAAAATGATTTAAAACTTACTAGTTGGGGCAACTACATTTTTATCTAGTCTGAATGAAAAAAATCGCAATAGTTATTGGTACGAGGCCTGAAGCTATAAAGCTAATTCCTTTAATTTTAGAAATTAAAAAAAAATCTAATTTGACTGTTGAAGTCTGTTCCACAGGTCAACACAAAGAAATGTTAGATCAAGTATTTAATTTGTTTCAAATTACTCCTGATGTTGAGCTGAAAATCATGACTCAAAATCAAACTTTAGCAGATTTAACTTCTGAATTAACAAAAAGATTAAATAATTATTTAATTGATTCAAAGCCAGATTTTTTGATTTGTCAAGGAGATACAACTACTGCATTTGTTTCAGCACTTGTTTCATTCTACAATAAAATTCCAATTGGTCATGTAGAAGCTGGTTTGCGTACAAACAACAAATTTTCACCTTTTCCTGAAGAAATAAATCGACAACTAATTTCGAAGTTGGCAGATTTTCATTTTGCTCCAACAGTCGATTCGAAAGAATCGCTAATTCTTGAAAATATCTCTCAAGATAAGGTAACTGTAACTGGAAATACAGTGATTGATTCTCTGTTTATTGTGAAAAATAAGATTGAAAACAATGAACTTGAAATTAACTCAGATTTGGTCAAACTCTGCGAACAAAAACAATTCATTTTAGTAACAGGCCATAGAAGAGAGAATTTTGGAGAAGGATTTGAAAACATCTGTAAATCAATCAAAATTTTAGCTGAAAGATTTAAGAATATAAATTTTATATATCCTGTTCATCTTAATCCAAATGTAAAAGATATAGTTGAAGCAAAACTTGGTGGCATTGAAAATGTTTTTCTTATTCCCCCACTCGATTACATCAATTTTATATTTGCATTGTCCAAATGTTACCTTGTTCTAACCGATTCTGGAGGTGTTCAAGAAGAAGCTCCAAGTTTTAATAAACCCGTTCTTGTTATGAGAGAAAATTCAGAACGAATGGAAGGTGTTAATTGTGGAGTGGTTAAATTAGTGGGAACTAATTTTGAATTGATTGTACAAAATGTTTCTCTCTTATTAAATGATAAGGAAGCTTATGAGTCAATGACCAATTCTGTTAATCCATATGGTGACGGATTTGCATCTCAAAGAATAGTTGAAATCATCAGTAATTATTTTGTGAAAGAATGAAATTGCTTGTGTTAATTGATGATTATCCCAGTGATAAAAACCTTTATTCAAATGTTTTCGCGCATGCAAGAGTAAAGGAATACATCAAGCTTGGATACATTGTTGAAGTGGTAATTACATCCAACTACAAATCAGTTGAAGATTATGTTTATGAAGATGTTAAAGTTTTTGGTTCAGCCAAAATAACTGATATTAAAAAGAAAATCACCGATTTCAAACCAGATGCCATATTAGTCCATTTTGCCCTTGGCAGGATAATTAAGCATATTCTTACGAAAGATTCAAAAACACCTACCATTATTTGGGTTCATGGTTATGAGGCCTTGGGTTGGTATAGAAGACTTTTTAATTTTGATCCATTTGTACTTAAAACGTACTACAAACTTTTAAGTCTGATTTTCAGAAATACAATTCAACTTTATTTTTTTCGTCAATTAATAAAATTTGCGAACCAAAACAAAAATATTGATTTTGTTTTCGTTTCTGAATGGATGAAGGGAATTGCAGCTAAGGATTGTTTAATAAGAATAAAAAATTCTGAAATAATCGGAAACCCAATTGATGATTCACTTTTTTACTACCAAGAAAAAAATGAAAGCATGAGATTTAACATACTCATGATACGCCCATTTAATTCAAAGAAATACGGTACAGATCTTGTCACAGAAGCACTCATTATACTGAAGAAAAATCCAATTTTTGAAAATTTAAACTTCACTATAGTTGGCAAAGACGCAGAGAAAAGTAAACTATTTAGCCATTTCAAAGATGCCAAAAATGTTATGATAAAAGGAACTTTTTTAGATCAAAAATCAATTAAAGTATTACATGATCAAAATGGTGTTTTTTTAGCTATTTCAAGACAAGATGCACAAGGTGTTTCGATGTGCGAAGCTATGAGCAGTGGATTAGCTATTATCAGTTCAAATAATACTGCCATACCCGAATTTATTCCTGATTATCAAGGTGGATTATTGTCAAACAATACCCCTTCCGATATTGCAAATAAAATTCTAGAAATTGTTGAAAATAAAGCGCTCTTTCTTAAGCTTTCAAAACAAGGATCAGAATTTATTAGAAAAAAGGTAGGATTTGAATCGATAATAAATCAAGAATTAAACGTTATTAATAAGTCAATTAAAAGAAATGATGCAAATATTATATAGAATTTTATATTCTCCTTTTATCAATTTAATTGCGAGAAATTTAAATAAAGGACTTCATACACTTTTCCCTACTATTTTTAAATTGCCACCGTCAGGAATTATTAGATTGAGTTCAAAAGAGGTTTCGGTAAAAATTGCAACAAATCAATCCAATTTCTTAACAAAAGAAGTTTTCTGGGAAGGCTTTGAGAATTTTGAATACACCAAAATTTTCATCAGTTTATCTAAAAAAGTAAATTCATTTTATGACATCGGTGCAAATATCGGATACTTTTCAATTTTGGCTGGAAAAGCAAATAGTAACATCGAAATTCATGCATTTGAACCATCAAAAGGACCTTTGTATTTCCTTAGAAAAAATTGTGAATTGAACAATCTTAAGAATGTAAAAATTTCATCTTTAGCACTTTCTGATAGAATTGGGAAAATTACTTTTTACGAAATTCAAAACGTTAAATATACTTACCTAAAGCACAATTTAGCTGGGGAAAGTAATACTGGGAGTAAGACATCAGGAAGAAACTATATGCCAATTGAAGTCGATACAATTCGACTAGATGATTATTACTTGAATTCTAATTCAAACAATAAAATAGACTTAATCAAAATTGATACTGAAGGCACGGAAGATATTATTTTGGAGAATGCACATGAAATATTAACCAATCATCGACCTATCATTATTTGTGAAACACTGTTTGGTATGATTGAAGACAAATTAGATGCTTTGATGACAAAATATGATTATGAATTTTACAATCACACCGAAAATGGATTAGAAAAAGTATCAACTATTGTTAGATCAAAAGACAATGGTGTAATTAATTGCTTTTTTGTTCATCCTTCAAAAGCTCATTTAATCGAAGAATATATTTCAAAAAATTGATTTTAATTTTTCAAAGCTTGTTTGTAATTTTCACTTTTTCAAATATTTTTAAATTGACTGAGTTTTTTGATTCAATTTAATATTCATTAATGGAAAAATGAAAGTCCTTTGAGATTGTCAATTGGAATCCTAAACCAAGACTCGGTTTAATTAATTTTAAATTGATTCGTTGTTTATTACACGATATTTTCCCTAAAATTTTAACTTTGCAATTCAAAATATTTAGAAAATGCGTGTATATCTCGACAATGCTGCAACAACTCCAATAGCTCCTGAAGTATTTGAATGTATGATTCCATATCTACAAAATGAATTTGGAAACCCTTCATCTACACATTTTTATGGTCGTCAAGCTAAAGCTGTAATTGAGAATTCACGTAGATCAATTGCTAAACATTTAAACTGTAATCCCGCTGAAATAATCTTTACTTCTGGTGGAACCGAAGCGGACAATATGGCTTTGCACACTTCAATTGAAGCCCTTGGAGTCAAAAGAATCATCACTTCAGCAATTGAACACCACGCAATTGGACATACCGCTGAGTATTTAGCAAAACATGAAAATGTAGAGCTTGTTCATGTGAAAATTGATTCAAAAGGAAACGTTGACTTAAATGACCTAGAAAATTTATTGCAAAAGGATATTAAAACATTGGTTTCGCTAATGCATGCTAACAATGAAATTTCTACTTTGTTGCCTTTGGATAAAGTCTCTGCACTTTGCAAAAAATACAATGCATATTTTCACTCCGATACAGTACAAACAATGGGACACTATCAATTTGACTTGCAAAAGACTCCGATTGATTTCCTTACATGTGCTGCTCACAAATTTCATGGACCAAAGGGAATTGGTTTTCTATTCGTGAATAAAATGCTAAAAGTGGAAGCTTTGATTCATGGTGGTGCCCAAGAAAGAGGTTTAAGAGGTGGAACAGAAAATTTATACGGTATTGCAGGATTAGCCAAAGCAATGGATTTAGCGTATGAAGACGTTATTGGTCATCAAAATCATGTTCAAGCATTGAAAAGTCACATGATTGAATCGTTGCATCAACATTTTGATGATATCTATTTTCACGGTGAAACAAATCCTGAAAAAAGTCTTTACACAGTCTTGAATTGTAGTTTTCCTAAAACTGACAAGGCAGGAATGCTACTTTTTACTTTGGATTTAAAAGGCATCGCTTGTAGCGGCGGAAGCGCTTGTTCTTCAGGTGCTGTCAAAGGTTCTCATGTATTAGAAGGAATCAAGGCTGATGGAACAAGGCCAAACTTGAGATTTTCTTTTTCAAGATACACTACCAAAGCAGAAATCGATTATGCTGTTGAACAGTTAGTTACCGTTTTCAGTAAAACGCTTGTTTAATTTTGGATAAAAAACTTCACATTCTTTTTCTAAGCTCTTGGTATCCTACTGAAAGCAAGCCATTCTTAGGGAATTTTGTGAAAAGACATATCGAACTTGTTTCCAAAAATCATTTCGTTACTGTATTGGATTTGCAATCAGACACTTTAGTTTCTAGTATTCAAATAACGCAGACATCGATTGAAAATCTGACTGAAATAATTGTTAAATACCCCAAAGGTTTAAATCCAGTTAAACAATGGTTCAATGCGAAAAAAGCTTTTAAAACTGGTGTTGAATCAATTCAAAATGTGGATATTATCCATGGAAATGTAATCTTATCGAAGGGCTTGCAATTTGTTTGGGCGAAAAAATATTTTCAAAAACCTTTAGTGGTCACTGAACATGCTTCCTATTTCAGTAAACAAAAATCTCAATCATGGAATTGGCGGGAAAAATTAATCTTAAAGTCTGTCATAAAAAATACAACTGTTTTTACTGCTGTTTCTACATTTCTAAAAACTGAAATCCAGCAATCTTTTACAGATTTGAAAATTGAGATTTTACCAAATGTAATAGACGATTCCATTTTCACTTTAAAGGAAAAATCGCAAAATTCAACAATTAAATTTATCCACGTTTCAACTTTGGATGAACGTTATAAAAATGTTTCTGGAATTATTGAAGCTTGTTCCATTTTAAAGAAGCAAGGAAAAAGCAATTTCGAATTGGAAATTATTTCAGATGAAAATTTTGAAGCACTACAAAAAAAAGCATCCAAGCTGTCACTAGAGAATATTATTGCATTTTCAGGACCATTGCAACCTACTGAAATAGCGGAGAAAATGCAACTTTCGGATGCTTTGATACTTTTTTCAAACTATGAAACTTTTTCGTGCGTCATTGCAGAATCCTGGGCAACAGGAACGCCAGTAATTTCAACGAATGTAGGTATTGCAAATCATATGACAGATAATTTAGGAATTCAAGTTTCTAAAAACGATACTGCTTCACTAGCGAGTGCAATGACACAGTTCTTAGATAAAAAAGTGACATTTAATTCACGAGAATTAAAAAACGCTTCTTTGGAATATTCTTCAAGTCAAGTGCTGAAATCGATTGAGGAAATCTATTCGCTGGCACAAAATTGAATTGAAAGTTCATAACTATCCTTTTGGTTGAAAAAATAATGCAAAAAACATAGTTTGCTTGTCATGTTTATTGTAACTTTGCGCCCCGTAGTTACAAAATTTTATACATGTCCAATTCTACGAAATACATATTTGTAACCGGGGGAGTAACTTCTTCGCTGGGGAAAGGTATCATTTCAGCATCTTTAGCAAAATTATTACAAGCTCGTGGCTATTCAGCTACAATCCAAAAGCTTGATCCTTACATCAATATTGATCCAGGAACGTTGAATCCCTACGAACACGGAGAATGTTTTGTAACGGATGATGGAGCAGAAACTGACTTAGATTTAGGTCACTATGAGCGTTTTTTGAACGTTCCTACTTCTCAAGCAAACAATGTTACCACAGGAAGAATTTACCAATCAGTTATAGAAAAAGAACGCAGAGGTGAATTTTTAGGAAAAACGGTTCAAGTAATTCCTCACATCACAGATGAAATCAAAGATCGCATTCAGATTTTAGGTAAAAAAGGAACCTACGATATCGTGATAACTGAAATCGGAGGAACTGTTGGAGATATTGAATCTCTTCCGTATGTGGAAGCTGTGCGTCAAATGCTTTGGGAATTTGAAAACGATTGTTTAGTAATTCACTTAACGTTGATTCCTTATTTGGCTGCAGCGGGTGAATTGAAAACAAAGCCAACACAACATTCTGTTAAGCAATTGCTTGAATTAGGTGTTCAACCAGACATTCTTTGTTGTAGAACAGAACATGAATTGGATTTAAATTTACGTAAAAAAATCGCCAAATTCTGTAACGTAAGTATCAACGCGGTAATTGAATCTCGTGATGCTGATACAATTTACGATGTTCCTATGCTGATGCAAGCAGAAGAACTAGACAAAGTGGTACTTGAAAAATTAAATCTACCAACGAAAACAGTTCCGAATTTAGATTCTTGGAAGTCGTTTTTAACCACTTTAAAAAATCCTGTTTCTGAAGTAAATATTGGTTTGGTAGGTAAATATGTTGAACTGAAAGATTCTTACAAATCAATCAGTGAATCATTTATTCACGCAGGAGTTTCTAACGAATGTAGAGTAAATGTAAAATGGATTCACTCTGAAAAGTTGACCAAATCGAATATCGAAGCTGAATTGGGAGATTTAGATGGAATTTTGGTTGCTCCTGGATTTGGTTCAAGAGGAATTTCTGGAAAAATTGACGCAGTTAGATATGCACGCGAAAATAACATCCCATTTTTTGGAATTTGTTTAGGGATGCAATGTGCTGTAATTGAATTTGCTCGAAACGTATTAGGTTTGGAAGATGCGCATACAACTGAGATTGCAGAAGATTCAAAACATCCTGTAATTAGTATGATGGAAGAACAAAAGAACATCGCTAATTTAGGAGGAACGATGCGTTTAGGTGCTTATAAATGTGAATTAAAACCAAATTCCAAAACTGCAAATGCTTACAATACCGAATTGATTTCGGAACGTCACAGACACAGGTTTGAATTTAACAATGAATATTTAGAACAATTTGAAAAAAATGGAATGATAGCTACAGGTAAAAATCCGGAAACGGGACTAGTAGAAGTTGTCGAAATCCCAAATCATCCTTGGTTTGTTGGGGCTCAATTCCATCCTGAATACAAAAGTACAGTAGCGAATCCGCATCCGCTATTTGTAGCTTTTATCAATGCGGCAAAAGAAAATAAACAAAATTAGAAATGGATAGAAATACGATTTTAGGTCTTGGACTTATTGGTGCTATTTTGGTGACTTTCACCTTAATCAATAAGCCTACAGAACCTACCAAAGAGGAACTTGCGAAGCAAAAAAAGGAAATCAAAGCGGCAATCAAAGACGCTAAAGATAAAGACACTTCCAAAGTTGTTGCTAAAATTGACGAAAAAACTGCCAAGATTTTAGTTCCAAAATTGGATAAAAATAAAGTGCAAATTAAAGATGCTAAAGGTGCTCTGGTTTTTACAAATACTATCACAAAAAAAGATACATCTATAGCTGAAAATGTTCAAGAAGTTCCTGCTACAAATGAAGTAGTTAAAGGAGAAATCATTCGACTTGAAACCAATAAATTAGCTTTTGAATTCTCTACAAAAGGTGGTATTTTGGCTGCGGTTTATTTGAAGGAATTTCAATCCTATACAGACTTTGCTTCCAAAAGTAAAAAGTGGGTTCCATTGAAATTATTCGGTGAAAATGATGCTGTGAATGAATTGAGTTTCCCATTAGAAGGAAAACAATTTTCAACTGGAAATCAACTTTTTAGTGTCGTTGATTCATCTAAAAATGGAATTACATTTGAACTAAAAACAACCAACGACCAATCTATTCAATTTGTTTATTCTTTGAAACCAAATGCATATGACATGGATTTTGAAGTGAAATTGAAAGGTTTCGCAGGAAAAGTAAATCCAAAAAATGTCATGTTGAATTGGAATGCTGATTTGAAAAAATCAGAAAGACTTTTGAACGCGCAAAGATTGGTTTCAACAGTTTGCTTCAAATATAAAAACGAAGACCATGATTGGTTGAGCGAAGCAACAGATGACGAAGAAAAAATGGAACAAACGGTTGAGTGGATTGCTTTCAAACAAAGTTATTTCAGTTCAATTATGAAACCAGTTGCTGGTTTTGATAAAGCTGGTTCAAGTTTGAAGATCAAAAAATTCAGTGAAACAGAAGACAGAAATCATTCACATATCAAAAGATACGAGGCTTCTATGAATTTAGCTTTTACAAATACTGGAGATGCGAGTGCAAAAATAAACTGGTTTTTCGGACCAAATGATTACGAAGTGCTAAAATCTTACAACTCAAATTATGAGGACATCATCAATTATGGTTGGGGATTGTTTAGATGGATTAATATTTATGCAATTCAACCTTTATTCAACTTATTGGCTGGTTCAGGTTTAGGATTTGGTATTGTTATTTTGTTGGTAACATTAATTATCAAGTTGTTCTTGATGCCAATCCAATGGAAAATGTATGTCTCTTCAGCTAAAATGAGAATTTTAAAACCTGAGGTTGATGAATTAAATGCCAAATTTCCAAATAAAGAAGATGCAATGAAAAAGCAAATGGAAATGATGTCCTTGTATCGTACAAGTGGCGCTTCTCCCCTAGCTGGCTGCGTTCCAATGTTAATTCAAATGCCAATTTTATTAGCGGTTTTCCGTTTCTTCCCAGCAGCTTTTGAATTGAGACAAAAACCATTTTTATGGGCAGAGGATTTATCATCATACGATTCAGTTTATGATTTTGGAACCTATTTACCACTTTATGGTGATCATATTTCTCTTTTCACTCTGTTGATGGCTGTTACAACATTAGTTTATACCTATGTAAATAGCGGAAATATGCAACAACCAACTCAACCAGGAATGCCAAATATGAAAGTGATTATGTATATTTTCCCATTCATGATGATTTTCTTCTTTAACAATTATTCTTCTGGATTGAGTTATTATTACTTCATTTCAACTTTAATTTCAATATTAATAATGTTGGCAATTAAACAATTCTTTGTGGATGAAGATAAATTGAAAGAGAAAATGGCAGCAAGAAAAGCGGCTGCAACAAGCGGAAATTCTGGTGTGAAAAAGAAATCTAAGTTTCAAGAAAGATTAGAACAAATGCAAAAAGCACAACTTGAGGCGAAAAAGAAAAAATAATTTTCCCCATATTTTTTAAAAAGGTTTACTGGAAACGGTAAACCTTTTTGCTATCTTTAAGAATCGAAAAGAATTTTTTTCAAAATTAATCTATTTTCAAATTAATTATTTATGTTCAAATATCTGATTTTATTAGGTTTAGTATTTCTCGCTGCTTGCTCTCAGAATAAAACCAAAGTTGAGCCTGAAAAGAAAAACACAAATACTTTAAAAGAGAACATATTTAATCCTTTGTATGTCACTGCGCTTTTTGATTCACCCAATAATTTTGGCCCAATTTGGAATACTGATGTTATACTTGCGCTGAAATTAAAAAAAGTGAGTCTTTATGTAAAAGGTGGCAGATACAAGAACAACATGTCTGAAAAACTGACTTACTCTTTCAATGCAGCTGGTAAAGCAATAGATTTCAATCATTTTCTTTATAATAATTCAACATCTCCTTTCTCAAATTCAGGATTTACTTATGATTCAAAAGGATTCTTAGAAAAAATTGATGTTTTTAAATACATGGAATTTGGAAATGTACCTCCTATTTTTATTCGAAAGGATTCTGCCAAAACAGTGGTAATTACATCTAAAAACAACAATAATTTTGATTCATTGATATTTTATCCGACGATAGAAAATCCAAAACTAATCGTTGAAATTGTAAATCATAAAGTTAATTCGGCCGAATTTTTGCTCGAAAAAGGCACCAGTCTTGAAGAAATTCAAGCACTCGCAAAAACCTTGGATTCAACCTTGAAAATTTTTGCGCTTTCCGAAAAATCAGTCACTTATTTAGAAAATGATTTACCTATTGAAAGCTATCGATTAGGAATGAATTGGAATAAACAGGAAAAATCAAAATCTTGGGAGTACAATGAAAATCAACAACTTATTGGATTCTCTGAACGTCTTCACGGTACACTGATTAAGAATATTGTAATATATTACGATGACGATAATTTACCTACTGAACTAGTCATTGACCGAAAAAGATTTATATTCTATTCCTCCACAAAATAATGCTATCTAAACAAGAACTAAAGGATAAAAACATCCAATTTTGGACAGATTTTAAATCTTACATGTCGAAACATCGATCGTCTAATGGCAGAAAAATCAATTGGATAAACTACCCTACTGATGTGAAATTTATCTTTCTTAGATTAGAAGTTGATAAATTTGGTGCAAGAGTTTGTTTTGACATCCAAGCTAAAGATCAATCAATTCGAGAAATTGTTTGGGAACAAATGGAAGAGCTCAAAAAAGTGATGGAAAGTAACATGGGAGTTGATGGAATTTGGATTTCTAATTACAGCACTGCAGAAATAGCTTCATTTGGTAGAATAAAATGGGAATTAGAAAATGTAAACTATTTCAAGGAATCAGATCAAATGGCAATATTCGAATTCTTAGAGGAGAAATTAGTCGCCTTCGATCAATTCTACCAAGATTTCAAGGACATCATCATCTTGTTAGTCAAATAAGTAATTTTCCATTTAACATTATTTTACCGCTCGTTTTCTAAAATCTGCCAATATTCTTTTAACTTTGTAACTATGTCAAAATATATTTTAACTTTAGTTTCACTTGGATTGTCTTTCGTTTCAATAAGTCAGGTGGTAATTTTAAACGAAGATTTTCAATCTGGCTTTCCTTCAACTTGGTCGATGGTAGACGTTGATCAACAAGTTCCAAATAGTGCTGTTGCAGAGTATGTAAATCCTTGGATTATCAAGGCAGATCCAGAAAACACAGCTGATTCCGTTGTAAGTTCTACCTCCTTTTACGAACCTGTAGGTCAAGCAAATAAATGGTTAATCACGCCTGCAATCACCTTAGGGGATTATGGAAATTACTTATCTTGGCAAGCAAAATCTCATGATCCATCTTATCCTGAAAATTATAAAGTTTTAATTTCGACCTCAAATCAAGTAGCCGATTTTACAGATACAGTAAGATTAATTGTGCTTGAAAATCCAGAATGGACAACACGTGAGATAGAATTAAGCGATCTAGGATTTAATGGCCAAACAGTTTATTTGGCATTCGTTAATAATACTAACGACGGTTATAAATTGTATTTGGATGATATTAATGTGAGAAAAAATGATCCAGTTGGAATTCAAGAATTGACTGACGTGCAAATTCAAGTTTATCCAAATCCGACAACTGGAAATATCAAAATAAACTGTGACAAAGAAATCAATCAAGTTTCTATCTTTTCTTTAGAAGGAAAACTAATGAATGAATTCAATTATAATAATGGAGATCAAATAGATTTATCCAATTTAAATTCAGGTATTTATTTATTGAGAATAGAAATCGCTGGTAGTATCAAAACAATTAGAATAACTAAAAAGTAATTCGTTCTAAGGCTCAGGGATTGGTATTAATTCTAGTGAGTATTCGTAATTAGAAATTGGTTTCAAAATAATTTTCTCTTCCGAAAGCATTTTTAATTCAAAAATCCAGCGTTTATTATCAAAGTCAAAATGGACTTTGTCAAAATTTTCAGAAACAGAAAAGGTTCCTTTTTGACCAATTTCGTCACCCAACGTATTCATTTTCTGCATGTAAAAATTTCCAGACTTGTGGAAAATCAAAATTTCTTTGTATTTGTAGCTAATTGGCGAGAAATCTTTTCCGTCCTTGTACTTATGTACTACCATCCAAACCTTTGAAGTATTGCTGTGAAAAACAAAAGACTGATCTATAGTTATCATCTGATTATCTGAAACGCAGGCATTCAGCAGCAAGATCAAGACGAATAATTTTCCAAGCTTATTCATGCAATTTTACAATGCCATTTTGTTATCACGAATTACTTTGGCTATTTCCACGTTCATTGAATCTTGCAGTTCTTTTTTGATATTGCTTCCCTCAATTTTTTCAACGCAAACGTATTGATAGCGATTTTCTTTCCATTTATACAAACACTGCAAGCGATTTTCATATTCATCAAAGAATTGTAAAACCAAATCATCATGTCCCGAAGGAGATTTTCGCATTCCTATTAAATGAGCTACAAATGTATTTACCAAAACCAACTTCCCTTGTTCACGCTGGTACACCAAAGCTCTTCGCAATGGCCAATCATGAACACCCGATCGGATAACGAGAATAAATGCATTTTCAATTTTTTCATTTTCAATGAATGGTAAAACATGAAAATACTTGGGATTACATGCTGGTTGAACTGCATTATTCAAGTCCTTTTGATTGGGATCGCAAATCTTTAACTCATAAAGTAAATCCAACATTTTTGGATCTGAAAATTTTACTTCATCAAACAAAATTTCAATGTTTTTCTCTTCTTTGATTTCTTGATTATCAACAATTTCTACTGGAATATCCTTTGGCTCATTCTTACAAGAAGAAAAGATAAGCAACACAAAGAAAAAAGGCAAAATTTTATTCATTTCTAAAAATTTTATTGAAAACGTAAAAAGACAAATAGGTTACTATACATGAATTGGAAAAACCGAGCTACTCATTTCAAATGAACGCTTAAATTCTTGGTTATCAATTCCTGTTTCAATTGCATTCTCTTGAAACCATTGAATCATTAATTCAGTAGGCATATTCCCTGTAAGATCATCTGCAGCCATTGGACAGCCACCAAATCCTTTGATTGCTCCATCAAATCTTCTGCAACCACTATTGTAGGCTGCTTCGATCAAATTTTTAGCGTCGTTTGGAATTGTATGAAGGTGCGCACCAAATTCTACATTCTTCAAAGCTGGAATTAATTCTCTAAATAAGGATGAAACCAAAGTAGGATTCGCGCATCCAATCGTGTCTGAAAGTGCTAAAATCTTTATTCCGAGCTCATTATATAATCTTTCTGACCATTTAATTACAATGTCGGAATTCCAAAGATCTCCATAAGGATTTCCAAATCCCATAGATAAGTAAACAACTAAATCTTTATTGTTTTTAAATGCTAAATTTTGGATAGTCTCCAAGCGTGACCATGATTCTTCAATTGAAGCATTGGTATTTCGCTTTTGGAAAGTTTCCGAAATCGAAAATGGATATCCTAAAAAGTCAATTTCTTCAAATTGGACAGCTTCTTCTGCTCCCCGTTCGTTAGCAATGATTGTCAAAAGATTTGTATCAGTATTGCTCAAATCAAGTTTTTCTAAAACTTCAACAGTATCTCTTAATTGCGGAATGGCTTTAGGTGAAACGAAGCTTCCAAAATCAATTGTGTCAAATCCACATTTAAGCAATTGATTGATATAACTTGCCTTCTTCTCAGTTGGTATAAAATCATGTAATCCTTGCATTGCATCACGAGGACATTCGATTATTTTTAACTTATCCATGCTTGTAAAATTAAGAGAATTAAAGCTAAAATCAATAAAAAATTTTAAAAAAATAGTCCAACGATTATTAATTCATCCTAGCTAAAATTGCCTTATTGATTCGTTTGATGAGGCCTGGTCCTTCATAAATAAAACCTGTATAAAGTTGAATCAAATCAGCTCCGGCATCCAGTTTTTCCAAAGCATCTTGCTCACTATGAATTCCACCGATTCCAATGATAGGAAATGCTTTATTTGACTTTTCTGATAAATAACGAATCACTTCGGTAGAACGATTCTTGACTGGTTTGCCAGATAATCCACCAGCACCAATTGATTCAATAGTTTTAGAATCCGTTTTAAGATTATCTCTTGAAATTGTAGTATTGGTAGCTATGACACCTTGAATTTTTAATTTTTCAACAATCTCAATGATGTCATCCAATTGACCATCAGTTAAATCCGGTGCAATCTTCAATAAAATTGGTTTGGGTGATTTATTTTGATTGTTCTCAATAACCAATTCTGACAACAAAACCATCAAGGGCTCTTTCTCTTGTAAATCTCTCAAATTGGGGGTATTTGGTGAGGAAACATTCACCACAAAATAATCTACAAATGGGAAAAGAATTTGAAATGATTTGCGATAATCATTCAAAGCATCTTCGTTGGCCGTAACTTTATTTTTACCAATATTTCCGCCTATTATAATATTTGAGGTTTTGTGTTTTAATCTTTCTGCTGCAATCTCTACTCCTTCATTATTGAAACCCATTCTATTGATTATGCCTTCATCCTCCTTTACTCTAAAGAGTCTAGGCTTCTCGTTTCCAGGTTGACCAACTGGTGTAATGGTGCCAATTTCGATGAATCCAAATCCACAATATGCTAAATCGTTAAACATTTTTGCATCCTTGTCAAAACCTGCACCTAGACCGACTGGATTTTTAAATGTCAATCCAAAGACTTCTTTCTCTAAACGTTTGTCTTCTATAACATACATTTTTTTCCAAAGCCATTTCATTCCGGGTACTGACAACACAATATGAATTGCTTTAGCGGTAAAGTGATGCACTTTTTCAGGGTCGAATAAAAACAAGAAAAATCTAATGATAGAATACATAATATTGAACTTTAGACAAAGGTAAAAACAGAAAGCGAGGAACAAATGCCCCTCGCTTTAATTTTATCAATATGTTTCTAACAATTAGAATTTTGCTCTTCCACCTTTGTATCTTGGAACATACATTTTTCTCATTGGTTTGTACGTAAGATTTTTGTAGAAAGTAATGTTTAAGTAAAAATAAGCATCTTTTTCAGGCTCTCCTCGCTTAGACCCAGGATTAAACCATTCAGGATGAGTTACAGAAGGATTACTTAATGCTGCTGAAGTAGCAGATACTTCTGCTTCAAGAATTGCAGGATCATAATAAAAACCATGAACGTCATCAATGTAATCTGAAAATGTTTTAACATAAGTTGCTTCAATTCCAATTCTCCACATACCTGAAAGTGCCCTTCTGTATCCAATACCAATTGGAATGGTAGCGGTAAAAGGTAAATAAACTTTTGCACCACCTTCTAAACCTTGACCTTCAGTTTTTAAAGGTCTCAAATTTTCCCATCCACCTTTGTAAGGTGCTTGTGGATTGAAATATGCTAATCCTATTCCTGCAAAAAGATATACTTGGTCATGGTGCTCACCGAAACCTTTCATTCCTTTCATGTTATATCTTTTACCGTATTTTTCGTTAACAAAGATTAACCATTCAAGTCTTTGATTCAAATTGACAACTGGCGCACGAAAAGCCAAGTTACGTGCATTTCTGTCTGGATCTCCCGTTTCGGCATCACTACCTCTTAGTAGACCAACATTTAGTAAAGTTGTAGTTGCAAAGTGTGGTGCGAAACGCATTCTGTAACCAACTCCAACGTTTAGACTTGTTGAAGGAAAATCAATGTCTACCAAACTGTAATCAGTTCCAATTTGATCTCTTCCCCCCAAATCACCCAAAAATTGAGTGGCCCCAGCTTGAAGTATAAACTCTTTTCTGTTCATTTTCCAATTCTTTGCTGAATTGAAATTTGATGACTGACTCCAAGATACTAAAGTGCTCAACGCCAAACAAAAAATTAAAAAATATCTCATAATTAAAATAAAAAAGACAAAATAAGTCTATTTAACGTCACGAATTTAAACAAAAAAAGCTTAAAAATCTAAAAATGTTAGAATAAGTTATCAAAACGCACTTGTGGATGAGAATTGTAACACCTAATTCGCTTGAATCATCTTGAAATCGTAAATTTTTCCATCGTCCAAAGAAATTAATTGAATAGATTCTTTATCCTTTTTTTCAAAATAGAAAACAATGGGTTCACCAGGTTCATTTTCACGGGCCAAAGCCAAAGTTTTATACTGCCCATTTTGCAAAATCCCCTTGTACACATTTTGACTGTCTTTTCTTTGCTTAAACCAATTCAACACTTCTGTTTGATTGATAGTTAGGACAACAAAATAAAAAAAACCTTCTTCATCAACATACAAATATCCATTGCTTATTTCTTGACTTTGTCCACGAAATAGAAAAGTTTCATTTTTGGCAATTTTTACCGTTTCAATCTTTTCTTGAGCATACAAATTGTATGTTGAAATAAAAATGACTATCTGGATAATTAAAAATCTCATTCAATCGGTATTAAGTTCATTGGAACTAGTTCAAAAATATGTTTATTTATATCTTCAGTTACAATGTTCGTTATAAAAATCATCTCACCTATTGCATATTTGTAAATATCTTCAATTATTTCCTTAGGAATTACATTCCCTTTAATATCAACAGATAAATTCTTTTCTCCATGCGGATAACTAATAACAAATGAAAGTATTTTATAATTTTTAGCTGTTTGAATACCTTCTAAATCACCCAACTGAGAAATTAGAATTTCACCATCGTAAATGTGATCGATATGGGGAAACAAATTTTCTACGTCAGAAGAATCCAAACCAATTTTTACATGTTCAATCTCTTCAGGCTGAGCAAGTACTACTAAATTATTTAACAATAAAAAACTAAACAGAAACAGTTTCATTCATTAACTTATTGAGTAAATCCCTTACCGATTCACCGCTTTCGCCTTTTTTGAATATTATTTTGGAAATAATACTTTTGGACTTTCCACTTTTTAATTCACAAATTCCGAAATCGCCTCCTCTTTCAACACCAAAGATAACCAAATCATCATTTGCATGAAATCCAAAATTCGAAATTGGATGAATTGCTCTTTCCCCATAATTGAATCTCAAATCTTTGTCAAGGTTGAAAACAAATATCTGACTAAAATCGGCTGATGTAGATGAATTTTCCCAAACAAAAAATGGTTCATTTTTCATCGCAGCTGGATATTTACTTGGCTTATCGCAATTGTAAACGCCCCATTGGTTCACTTGAAAACTTGCCGTTCCATTATCACTCGGACTACTTACCAATTTTTCATTTAATGCAGCCAAGTCTCCCATTAAAGCTTTCTGATATGCTTCTTTTTGTTTTTGTAGGACTGATTTATTTCTCTCAATTTCAGCTATAGTTTCATTAAAACTAGCAATCGCCAAATCAAATTCCTTTTGGGCTTCTGTCAATTCCTTTCCCTGCAAAACTGGTCTAACGGGCAATCGCAATTTTTCAGAAGTTGCTGTGAAAATCATTTCATAAGCATCTTTATTTTTCTCCAATTTAACATCTGACCATGTTTTTTTGGTGAAATTTTTATCATAACCGGAAGTAGGAAGTATTTCAAAAACTAAATTTTCAAATTTCGCTAATTCAGGATAGGTTTTTTTGTTAAAATCCAAATCGAATTTTTGATGAGATTCATTTGGGATTTTAAAACTTTCAGCACTTGGCTTTTGAACTTCCGATTTTGATTGGTCTAAAGCGATTATTTGTTTATCAATGTTAGCAATCTGTTTTTTAATCTCAGTCGGCTTATTCAAGCTCAATTTTGATTCTTCTTTTTGATGATTCAATTCATATTTCACTGGATGTTTGGTCCAATCTTTGGTTGTTTCATTTAAGCTCCAAAAATCAAATCCAGCAGGATTCTTGGTCAACCTCATATCGATTTTAATTGGTTCTTCCGAATTAATTTCAACCACTTGATCGTTTTGTTTTCCTCTGATTTCAATCATTCCTGCAGAAATAAAAGCATCCTCTTTTTGATAATCCATGGGAATTCCAGCTAGAAATGCAGAGACTTTATCAGGGAATTCTCGCACTTCAATTTCTACACTTTCATTCCTGTTTTCAGGCAGCAAACTTTCTTTTGGAATCTCAATTTTGGTCCCACTTGGAAGTATAATTTCTTCATTCTTATTTGGATTTACTTCAAAAGTTTGAAATGGAACATCTTCACCTTCAATTGGAGGGTGAATACATTCAGTGTCTTTTGGTAAATCTTTGATTGCTAAAGTATTTGTCTTATCATGCGTTTCATTTTGACTGTTTAAATAATTCACACTAAAAAAAAGTGCGATTCCGATGGAGGCTAATCCTGTTGGTCCCCAAAACCATGGACTTTTCCAAACAGGAGGTTTTGATAACAAATGTTTTGATAGTACTTGATCAAAATTTTGTCTTGCGCTGATTTGCTCTGAATTTAGGTTGGGGCGATCCAGATTCATTTTTCTATTGGTCATCTGCACGAATTAAATAAAGGTTGAAAATTACAAAACTGTTCTAAATATTGGTTCGAAATGTCTTGCTTTTTATTGATTATAGCCAAAATCCTTTCCTCCAGATGGAAGAAAGGAATCTTGAAATGATGCTTGTTATTTCTCATGAAAATATTTTTTTAATTTTTCTAACGCTCTAAAACACTTTACTTTCGCATTGTTTTCAGTAATATCTAAAATTTCGCCAATTTCTTTGAAAGATCGTCTTTCGAAAAAACGCATTTCTATCAACTGAAGTGGCTCTTCTTTCAATTTACCCAATGCGCGAAAAAGAATCTTTTTATTGATTTCAGATTGATCTTCGTCCATTTCATCCATCATTTCAAACAAAGTAACACTTTCAACATTTACTGTTCTTAATGCTTGCTTGTCGCGGAAAGATTGATACAATTCACTTTTCGCTATGCGATACAACCAAGAACCAAATGGTACTCCTCTATTCTCATATTTATGAATATTTTTCAATGCTTTCATAAATACCTGTGACGTAACATCAAATGCCATTTCGGTATCATCCATCCGTTGGTGAATGTACCGGAAAATGGGCTCATGGTATTTCTTGTACAGCGGGCCAAACAACTCGGGGTTGCTTTTAGCTTGCTGTATCCACACTTGCTCCTCCTCAAGACGCTCGTGTGTGTGGTGATACAATGGGTTAACTGTCATGATTTCTGGTTTTATTTTTGGTTTTATGCATGTAAAGCTTGCAGACTTTACAATCAAATAATGCAAACTTTAATATTCGTTACACTATTTTATCATAAAACGAACCAAAAATTCTAGTTATTATAAAAAATTGAAAATAAATGTTTGGAAAGTGTTGTAAAAACTGAGGATTCGTGTGATAAAAAAAATCGTTGTTGGTTTTTGGCATGATTTTCAAAATCGATTATTATTGCTGCGCTTTTGACTTTTTTTAAAACAAAAATGCACGCCAAAAACAATTGCAGACATTTCTTTGCGCCACGGATGCAATCCGTGGCTACCCATATTTGGTACCTACGGCACCATCTAATATTTAAAATTCTGTGTATTTATTTTTGTTGTTTTTAGCATGAATTGCTCATAAAAAAAGCCGAAAATGAGATTTTCAGCTTTTTAATTTTAATGGATAATTTCTATTGCTGTGACAACCACTCTTGGAATTTCTTGGCGTTTGCGGCATGTTCGGCGTAGCCAACTGTGAAATCATGTTTTCCGGAATAATCAGCTTTGGCGCACATGAAAATATAGTTGTTGTTGTCTCTATTTAGTACCGCATCAACTACTTGTGTCGGTGGAATACAAATTGGACCTGGAGGCAAACCGTCGTTGTAATAAGTATTGTAGGGACATTTAATTTCTCGGTGTTCATAAGTTAAACGTTGAACGCCATCCAGTTGATCTCCCCAGCAAAACTTAAATGTTGGATCTGATTGCAAACGAATTCCTTGTTTGATTCTATTTAAATACAAACCTGCAATGATTGGCCATTCTTCTGGATTTTTCGCTTGTTCCGAGTAAACAATACTTGCTAATGTAACTGCTTCAGACGGTGAATCTAAACCGATTTTTGCCAATTTTGACTTTCTTTCAGGTGTCCAGAAATCTTTGAATTCATCAGCCATGCGAACCAAAAACTGCTCGGCGTCTGTGTCCCAAAACATTTTGTAAGTATTTGGCAAAAACAAAGCTGGCAATTGCTCTGAAGTAAAATCGTATTTTTCCAAAGTTGAATCATTAGTCAACATATCTGCCAAATCAGCGCTGTCAATCATCAAACATTTAGCGACTTTTCCTGACATTTGATACACATCGCGACAGTTGTTGAACGTCACTTCTACTTCGACTTCCGCATTTCCATTTCCTGCTGAATTTTTCGTGAATCCATTTAATAAGGTTCTGTAACTCGTGCCTGATTCAATGTCGTATTTTCCAGATGCCAATCTTTCAGCGTCCAATTTTTTATATTCACCCACTTTCAAAAACGCGTCTTTGTTGGCGATAATTTTTTCACTTTCCAATTGATCAGCCAACCCTTTCAATCCTTTTGAAGCATCAAAATAAAATGCAACTGTTTTTGAATTTTCTGTTGTTTTCATTCCAGCCATGTATACTGAAATTTTTGGCCAAAAAGCCACGATACCAATTGCTCCAACGATGAGCAAACCAATTCCTACTTTTTTAAACATAGTTGATATATTCTTTCGTTTATCCTTTTTCCTTGGTCAAAAAACCATTCTTTTCGAGTTCCTACCAATTCGAACCCTACACTTTCAAATAAATGAATACTTGAAGTATTATCTTCTAAAACATTGGCTGTCAAATTATGGAAATCAAACATGATTTGACAATATTCAATCAAAATTTCTAAACTTTCTCTGGCAAACCCTTTGTTTCTTTCTTTTTCTTCTGCTATCAAAATCCCAATTCCTGCTCTTCCATGCTTGAAATTTGCTTCAAATAAATCCAATGTTCCTACTGCTTCATTGGTATCATTTAAACAAATCATCAGTCGCATTTCGCCACTTTGTCGGAAGTTATGAATGCTGTTGATGTAATCCAAAATCCCATGCATCGAATAAGGTGCTTCTGTCCCACTCACGCGCCAATTGTCAGGATTATTTTCCCAAATTAAAACCTTCGCCGCATCTTCTGGTTCTATCGCTCTTAAATGAATTTTACTACCTCTTAGCATGAGTCAATTGGTATAATCTATTTTGAATATCTGATCTTGAATACGCTGGAATTCCACTATAATCTGCTGGTAAATTGATCCCAAAAATGGTTTCAACTACACCTGCTTCATTCAGCAAGTTTAATAATTCTAAGAGAATTAAATCTTGTGTTTCAGAAAAATAAATTTCCGTAATAGGCGTCAAACAAGTCAAACCATCGGAATTTGCTTTTTGATACTTTTCAAAAACTGTTTCTAAGTGTCTGTTTTTAATGCTATTTTCTGAAGTTTTGATAACAAGTGTTGGTATTTTTTTCGTACTCAACAACTTGGTGATTTTTTGCACTGAAATGTTTTCGTCTTTCCCTGAAACTTTTAAGCTGAAATACAATCCATCCTTTGAAATTCCAATGTGTGGCGGAATTTTATCTGCATGAAAAACCCAAAGAAAAATCCCCAGTTTGAAATCTTCATTGTCAATATTTTTCCAAGAATCGATCATTCCGTTATACATGAATCGTTCCTTTAAAAACAAACTCTGCTGGTCCTGATAACCAAATATTTGTGAATGAAGAATTATCTTCTGCAACAAAAGAAACTTTTAATTTTCCACCTTTGACAACAATATCATATTCTTGAAAACCAATTTGCTTCACTTTAAATGCGCTTGCGATAGCTGCGGCTGTAACTCCAGTTCCACAAGACAACGTTTCGTCTTCTACACCGCGTTCGTATGTTTCAACATTTAGATGTTTCTCGTTTTGACGAACTAAATTGACGTTGATTCCATGTTCTTGATAATGTGATGAATAACGTATTAATTTTCCAAACTCAACAACATTCTGAATTTCATCATTTTCGATAAATCTGATATAATGCGGCGAACCTGTATTTAATTCAAAATCTCCGTCAATGTCTTTTATTTCAATCACATTTTGCATTTCGATAGAAATGGTTTTCTCGTTCATTTTAGCCTGATGCTCTCCATCGATGGCTAAAAAAGTAACACTTTCACAATTAATCCCCAAAAATGCAGCAAATGCTACTGAACATCGTGCTCCGTTTCCACAAAAACTTTTGGAACCGTCAGAATTGCTGTAATCAACTTCAAAAGCATAATTCTCATGTTTGTTGATACAAATCAAGCCATCGGCGCCAATACCAAAACGGCGATCGCAAATCAATTGAATTTGAGCGATTGACAGTTGATTGTATTTTCCATCGCGGTTGTCGAGCATCACGAAGTCATTCCCGGTTCCTTGATATTTATGAAAATTGATTTCCATGAAATTGAATTTGAAGCAAAGGTAAGAGAATTAAAGCTTAATTTTAAGCTTTTGAATCGCGATTTTCTAACAATCAAAGAAACATTTGTAATGCAGACAAACAAAGAAAAAATGTTGGCTGGTGAGTTGTATCAGTCGTTTGATCAAATTCTTTCTACTGAGCGACAAGAGGTACAGAAATTACTTTATCGACTCAATCAATTAGAACCAGATAATTTCAAAGAAAAATCTGAAATTTTAAATTTAATTTTCAAAGATTTAGGTAAAAATATTTTCATTGAATTGCCATTTAGATGTGATTATGGTTACAACATCAGCATTGGAAAAAATTTTTTCGCGAATTTCAATTGTACGTTTCTTGACAGTGCTCCAATTAAAATCGGAAATCATGTACTTTTCGGACCAAATGTAAGTTTGTTCACCTCTGGACACCCTATTGATGTTGAAAAAAGGAAGAAATTATTTCAATTTGCCAAACCAATTACTATTGAAAATAATGTCTGGATTGGCGGTAACACAGTTATAAATGCTGGAGTGACAATTGGAGAAAATACGGTAATTGGTGCTGGAAGTGTCGTTACAAAATCAATTCCAGCAAATGTAGTGGCAGCAGGAAATCCTTGCAAAGTGATTCGGAAATTGGATTGATTATTCAACGAAATCTAAATCTTTGTCGTGTGTTTCAGGAATGGTTGCAGTTGAATAAATCCCAATAAAAAAACTGATTAAACCCAAAATTGAACCTGCGACAATGACTCCTAAAGAAATTTTAAAACTCAAGAAAAACCAAGTCATTAAAACAACGGTTCCGCGCACCATATTTGGAATTGTCGTTGCTGCTGTAGATCTAATATTTGTACCGAATTGTTCAGCGCCAACTGTAACAAACATTGCCCAATAACCAGTTCCCAAACCTAACCATGTGCAATAGAAATAGTACATGGAAGCAGATTTTACACCACTGAAAAGCATTAAAATGACTCCAACAGCTGTGAAAATCATCATTCCTAAAATGGCTTTTTTACGAGATTTGAGCCATTGACTGATGAATCCACTCATAAAATCTCCTGCGGAAATACCAATATATGCCCACATGATTGCCAATCCTGGATCAATTTTTTCTTTGATTCCCATCGCTTCGCCAAACTGATTTCCCAAAGTGGCCAAGATGCCAATACAAAACCAAGTTGGTAGTCCGATTCCGATACATTTCATGTATTTTACAAAGCGATTCCAATTGGTGAAAAACATCCAAAAATTGCCTTTTTGAATATGAGAATCAGCTTTCACATGTTTGTACATTCCTGATTCAATGACGCCCACTCTCAATAGCAGCAAGCAAAGTCCCATTCCGCCACCGACAAAATAAGCGATTGACCAATGTCCTGAAAGTTCGACTGTAAATTTGGCAACAACAGCACCAAAAAGTCCAAATCCAGCAACCAAGGAAGTTCCAATGGCTCGCAATTCTTTTGGTAAAGATTCTGAAACAAGCGTAATTCCAGCGCCTAACTCTCCAGCCAAACCAATTCCAGCAATGAAACGCAAAATTAGGTATGCATTTCCTTTGTCCATGAAATTGATATTTGGTAGAAATCCACAAGCAATATTTGCCAATGAATAAGTGATAATTGAGCCAAAAAGTACTGACAATCTTCCTCTTTTGTCGCCCAAAACTCCCCATAGAATTCCTCCAAGTAGCAAACCACCCATTTGCCAACTGTTGATTATTGGTCCTAAGGTATCAGGATTATATCCCAATTCTGTTACACTTGGTATGCGAACAATACTATAAAGTAATAAGTCGTAAATATCTACAAAATAGCCTAATGCAGCAATAATTACTGGTAGACTAAAAAGCAGTTTTATTTTTTGATTGAAAGTGAAAGTTTGACTCATAAAATTTGCATTCGATTAGTTTTCTTTCAACTGAATCTCAACTTCATTTTTAGGAACTAGAAATAACATAATCAGTCCTAGGATAAAGAAAAAAGCAACTGAAATAACTGAATATCTAATTGAGCCAGTCAACATTTCGACCATTCCGAAGAATAAAGTTCCCAGTACGATTCCAATTTTTTCGGTTGCATCATAAAATGAAAAATAACTTGCGTGATCTGTTGTTTCAGGTAAAAATTTAGAGTAGGTTGAACGTGCAATTGCCTGAACTCCACCCATTACCAAACCTACACAAGACGCAAGGATGTAAAACTCAACAGGCGTTTCAACGATAAATGCTGCCAAACAAATTAAAATCCAAATTGAGACAGAAATGATTAATGTTTTGATGTTTCCAATTTTTGCAGAAACTTTCGACATAATAAAAGCACCCGCTGCTCCTAATATTTGGATCAAAAGTATGGCAATAATTAATCCTGTTGTTCCAGAATCGTCTGGCCAAGCGATTTCTTTGTTGGCAAAAATTGTTGCCATGAGCATCACTGTTTGAACTCCAGTATTGAAAAAGAAAAAAGCATATAAGTACTTTTTCAATCGTTTTGTTTTGCGGAAATCTTTGAAAACCAATTTCAATTCTTTGAAACCACGCCATAAAATTCCTTTTTCTGGCTTTTTATTGTATACGTTATTTGGCAATACTCGGTAAGTAATTTGTGAAAAACCAATCCACCACACACCAACAAAAACAAAACACCAAGCTGTTGGGTAATTGAAAACTTTCATCCAAATTAAGCACAAAATCAATAACAACATAGAACCGAAATAACCCATGGTGAATCCTCTGGAAGAAATCTTATCATGGTCTTTGACTTCCGCAATTTCAGGAAGAAAAGCGTTGTAAAACACCAAACTATTCCAAAAGCCAATACTTGCCAAAAAGACAGAAAGGAATCCAAGTTCAATGTGATCAGTGTCGAAGAAATACAAGGACATGCAAGAAAATGCACCTAAATAGCAGAAAAATCTCAAGAATTTCTTTTTGCTTCCGCTATAGTCAGCTACTCCAGAAAGAAGCGGAGATAGAAAGGAAACAACTAAAAATGAAAGTGATAAAACGAAAGAATATAATACTGATGAAGAAAATTCCCAACCAAAAAAGTTTACTGGAATATAAGTTCCTTCAGGGATTTCTTTGACCAAAGTCTGAATTGTTTCGCTTGAAACATTGTCGCTTAAATGCTTTTCTGCCTTGATATAAGCCGCTTTGGTTTTAAAATCATAAAACAGTGGAAATACAGCAGATGAAATGACTAAATTGTAAACAGAATTTGCCCAATCATAAAACACCCAACCTCTGATTATCTTTTTGTTACCCTTCTCCATAGTTCAAATTTGGGTTCCAAGATACAAATTGAAGCTTAATTTACCGCAACAGAATTTACATAATCATTCAAATAACTGAAATATTCAGTCAATTCGCCATTCAAATTTGTTTCTGAAGCACGACCAATTATATTGTCAGGATCTTCGTTGAATAAAGCTGGAAAAATATGTTTAATTAATTCATTTCCAAAATCTTCAGAGGCATCCATTGGCAATTCACAAGGTAAATTATCAACTGACATTACAGCAATTGCATTTTCATTCATGAAATCAATTTCTGATTCAGATTTGGGATCATAACCAAAAATAGGATCTGCAATTGTACTTGCTTTAATTGTCGATGCAATCGGACCAGCAACATCGCAAGAAACATCAGCAACCACTTTCAAACGAGATTTTTCATTTCTCAAATCGTCCGCTGTTAAAATGTATGGAGAACTGCTAGACCAAAAGTGACAAGCAATGTACATGTCTGCTTCATTGGCATATTTTCCGAAGACAGATTTATATTCATTTCCGTGAGAATAGAAATGTTTTTTGTCAAATTCTTGTCCTGAAATAGGAGCAAAATAATCCTCCACTTCTAAATGAGTAAAAACCGGTTTATCAAAAGAATCATTCAAAAATTCTGCTGGACTTACTTCCATAATCGGCAACAAATCCATGATTTCTCTTGCACCATAACCAACTCTACCAAAACCAGTTAAAACAATTTTGGTGTTTGAAGGTAAAACTACTTTTTTTAATTCATTTTCAAGTTCAATGCGGTTTTCACATTCGCAAGCTTTTTTCAATTGAAAAGTTTGATTTTTCATTCCAAAAGCCCTGAAACCATTGTAGCAACCAACAATTCCGGCGTAGCGACCAAATCCTATCAAACGCTTTCCGAGTTTATTTTTCATTACTTCGTAATCAATCAGTTGAATTTTCTTCTGAAGAATCGTCTGTAATAATTTTTGGTTATATGGTTGTTTTTTAATCGTATGAGAAAAGAAAATATATCTTTTATTAGGAATTAAATCGTCTTTTTTAAATTCTTTAACGCCCATGATGATGTCACATTCAGACAAATCTTCTTGTACTTTTATACCTTGTTCGATGTATAATTCATCTTTAAAAGTTCTGATTGGACTATTTTGAACTATTACTTCCACGTTTGGAAATTTAAGTTCAACAAGTTTACATTGTTTAGGTGTCAAAGGAACCCGAAAGTCAGGTGGAACCTTACCTTCTCTTGCAATTCCTAATTTTATTTTTTCCATACTTTTATTTATTCTTTAGAAATTGGGGTAATTAACTTCCTAACGGATTTATTTCTAAATAATTGTCAATAAATTCTCTCACACATCCCTCGCCACCGCGTTTTGACAGGATCAAATCTACTTCTTTTTTTACAACTTCAACTGCATCTTTAGGACAAGTTTTGAAACCTATAAGTTGCATGATCTCTAAATCATTGATATCATCGCCAATCATGGCTACTTCATCTAAACTGATATTTAACTCTTCGCACCACTTTCTCAGGATGTTAATCTTTGGTTCACGTCCAACATAACAATGCTGAATTCCAAGCATTTCGGCTCGAGCGCTTACACCAACATCTCTAAATCCAGCGGAAATAATTCCCACATGAAAACCTTTTTTGACCAAATGTATAATTCCCATTCCGTCTTTGGTGTTGAATTTCTTGAATTGATCTCCACTTTCAGCAAAATACATTCCTCCGTCTGTCATTACGCCATCAACATCTAAAATTAGCATTTTGATATTTGCCAATTTCATGGTCAATTCGTCTGTTTTGAACAATAGTTTGAAAAGCAAAGAATGCAAATCAATTTCATATTCATCGCCAAAAGCTTCTAGATCAGCAATTCCCAATTCAAAAATTGAATCTACCTGAAAATCAGCTAGTAATTCATTGAAATCTAAACCGAATTTTCTGCAAATTCCTTTGGTATTTTGTTCTAGAAAAATCATTAAATCATTTTATAACCAACGCTGTTTGCTACAGGTTGTAGTGAATTCAACAACGCTTCAAATTCTGGATGTGTCAATTGTTGAGAAGCATCAGATTTCGCCACTTTCGGATTTCTGTGTGCCTCGATTAATAATCCATCAACGCCCATTGCAACACAAGCGCGCGCTAAATCAGCAATTCCGTATGCGTAACCCATTGCGTGACTTGGATCTAAAATAATTGGCAAATTGGTGTAATGTTTCAACCAAGCAACGCCACATAAATCCAATGTAAATCGTGTTCCTGTTTCAAAAGTTCTAATTCCTCTTTCGCACAAAATCACGTTTTCATTTCCTCCAGAAAGCACAAATTCTGCTGCTTGCACAAATTCTTGTAAGGTTGTACCAAACCCTCTTTTGATTAAAACTGGCTTTTGTGTTTTAGCACAAGCTCTTAAAATCCCTTGATCGTACATTGCTTTTGCACCGACTTGAATTACGTCAGAATATTCGATGATTTCGTCGATATGCGTTGCGTCACGTGCTTCTGTGATGACATTCAATCCGTAATCTTCACGCATTTTAGCCAATAATTTCAGTCCGTCTAATCCCATTCCTTGGAAACTGTAAGGACTCGTTCTTGGTTTGTAACAACCTCCACGCAAAGTACTTAAACCCAGTTTAACTAATAACTCCGCAGATTCACGGATTTGATCTTCTGATTCTACTGAACAAGGTCCACCAATTAAAACGGTATTTTTGGTATTTCCTCCTATCGTAATTCCACCGATTTTAACTTCTCTAGTTTCACTGCGGTAATTCTTTGAAGCCAATTGAATATCATTGGCGAAAACCCATGAATCCTCGACTTTTCCGTCTAATTCAGCAGGGATTTCTTTTACTCCCGAACCAGTAATCAAAACAGATTTCCCGTCAGATTTAACATAAAAAGCTTTGATTTGCTCAGCTAACTTTTGTGCTTCTTCTGCACTAATATTTTCTTTTAAATATAATATCATAATTCACTTTTAATCAAATTTACAAACGTAACAATTCCTGTTGCTTTTCTATCTTCATTGGTTACAGGAAGATACATTACTGGAAAAGGACATTTTTTTATCAAATTCAACATTTCGTTGACTGTATTTTCTTCATTTACTGTAACTGGATTTTCATTTACCATTGACAATGCATCTACATTTGATAGATTGTCTAATTGTTTGATCAAACCTTTTCTAACATCAGCATTGGAAATCAAACCTCTAAATTGATGATCATCTCCCACAACGATGCAAAATCCCAATTGTCCTGCTTCGATGCATTCCAAGACGTTTTTCAAATTCAGATCATTGTATTGAATACAAGGCGTTTCGTTGATTGGAGTCATGAAATCTTTCACTTTGAAATGCGATGTAACATCTCTTTGTGTCAAATTCATCAATGCATGTCCAATACTTGGTGCGTTGAACAAATACGAGCCAGAAACAGAACTACTTACGCCCATATTCCTCAAAATAAATGACACTTCAGCATTTACACCTCCATCCACATGAATTGATTTTGAAGGATATTTTTTCTTGAAAGACCTGATTTTTGAATAATTCCAAGTATCAAAAACACCCCCACTTTGTCCTGGAATGGTTGCCATGATTAGAATAAAATCATATTCGGCGTAAGCGTCAAAGGCATCAATTGACGTTGGTGTAATGATTGCCAAACCTTTTTTTCCTGTGACTTCATTAGGGAAAACCAATGGTTCTTTTAAATCTTCGTACTGGAAAGTCACATATTCAACGGGATTTTCAATCAACAAATCCATGTATTTAGATGGATTTTCGGTAATTATATGCAAATCAATCGGAATATTACACCAAGAACGAATTTGACGAATATCTTCAAAGACTGATAAATCATCGTTGCAATCCACATGCAACAAATCAACATTGTGATCAACCAAATCTTGAATTACTTCTTTCAATGGTCTTTTTTTGTCACTATATATGGAAGCGGATATTTTCATCTCTAACTATTTAACTGAAAATGAATTTACTAAAAGAAAATATTTCGGTGAAGATTGGTATTCAAAGCTAATCGCCTTCAATACGAACTTTTTATCATCAACTACATTTCTTGAAGTTCATAAATTTTGGGTTCAAAGATAAGATTATTTAATCGTTCTTTTGGTCAAATTGAAGATTTCTTCGCTTAATTTGGTCGAAAAAACCTCTATTTATAGATCTGTTCTAGATTGACAATACGGATTTATTCGATTGCCAGATAATCCAATGAATTTTCTAAATTTGAAGTTCCAAATCTAAATCATGAAAAAAATCACCAATGCTTATTATATTGGAAGCGAGAATCGTAAAGGATTAATCGACCTTGAAATTCCTGCCAATTTTAACCAGAAAATCATTGTCTTTGTTCACGGCTACATGGGCTTTAAAGATTGGGGTGCTTGGAATTTAATGGGTGATTTCTTTGTTGAAGAAGGTTTTGGTTTTTGTAAATTTAATTTAACCCACAACGGAACGACCGTTGATAATCCTTTTGATTTTATAGATTTAAATGCTTTTTCAACCAATAGCTATACAAAGGAGAAAAATGACGTTCAATATGCCTTAGATTGGATAGAAAATCAATTTGAAAATCTACCTGAAATCTATTTGATGGGTCACAGTCGTGGCGGTGGAATTGTGCTTTTAAATGGTTCTGATAGTAGAATCCATGCAGTAGTTACACTTGCTTCGATTAGTTCCGTGCAAAAAAGATTTGCAGATTCAAAAATGATTGATGCTTGGAAAAAAAGCACCATTCGATTGATTACCAATCAAAGGACAAAACAAGAAATGCCGCACCATTTCAGTCAATATGAAGATTTTATCGAACATCAACAAGAATTAGATATTCAAGCAGCTGGAAAAGCTTTAAAAAAACCAGTTTGCATTATCCATGGTTACGACGATACATCTGTGTCTATCGAAGAAGGAAAAGAAATTGCTGATTGGACCAAGATGAAATTAAATGTCATTGAAAACACAGACCATGTTTTTGGCGCCTCACACCCTTGGAATTCAAAGCAAATGCCAGAAGCATTGACTAAAGTTTGTGACATTGTGTTGGACTTTGTAGATCAAGTAACTAACGTCTAATATTTGTTTATGAATTCAAAAGTTTTGGCTGCCTTTTATGAGATTATCACACCCAATAAAAAGGAAATGTTTGACAGAATCGCTGCTGATCGCACCAAACATTTGACTGTTGTAATGGAAAACATCTATCAAGAACACAATGCCAGCGCGGTTTTAAGGTCTTGTGATTGTTTCGGTTTACAAGATTTACATGTCATTGAAAAAGACAATACATACAAAATTCAACGCGACATTGCTTTGGGCGCTGGTCGCTGGGTGGACATGTATAATTATGACGATAGCGAAAATGTGACTAAAGATTGTTTAAATGATTTGAAATCGAAAGGTTACAAAATTGTTGCAACAACGCCACATACTGATTCTCAAACAATTTACGATTTAGATTTAACACAACCAATCGCTTTGGTTTTTGGAACTGAGCGCCGAGGTATCAGTGAGGAAGTTGTCGAAATGGCTGATGAATTTGTAAAAATCCCAATGTATGGTTTTACAGAGAGTTTTAATATTTCGGTTTCAGTTGCCATTGTTTTGAATACATTGCGTCAGCGCTTAGAGCAAAGTGATCTGAACTGGAAATTGTCTGACGAAGAACAAACACTATTAAAAATCAATTGGTGTTCCAAAATCTTGAATGGAGGCGATCTGCTGGAAAAGAAGTTTCGTTCTGATTTGGAGGGAAATGATTAATTTAATATCATGAATCAAGCACTTATTTCGATTGTTTCTAATAGTTCTTTTCAGGAAATGGAATTGCTGAATCATTTTGAAGTAGTGAATAAGTTAGGAGCACCTAATAAGCGTAAATTCAATGAAGTATATTTGATTAAAAATACAACTTCTAACGAATTTATGGTGCTTAAAAAAATGGTAAAAACCGATCAAAACAAACATTTATGGGGAGTTTTGATGGCAGAATCTACTTTTGATTTTTCAAAAAAAGGTTTGCCAAAAACAATACTGTTTTGCGAAAACGAACAAGAAATCATATTGATTCGAAGTTTCCAAAAAGGCATTCCTTTGAACGAATATTGGAAACAGTTGAAATCTAAAAATCAATTGGAATTTCTGAAGCAAATGATTACCGCATTGATTCCAATATTTGATGAATTAGCAAAAAAAAACATTGTTCATTGCGACATCAAGCCGAGTAATATTTTGGTTGATGATTCTTCGGAAAAGTTAGAATTTAGTTTGATTGATTTCGGTATGGCATTAGATCAAAATAATTTAGAAAAAAGAAAAACACTTTTCGCCTTGGGGTACTCCGCACCTGAAATTATCTTAAATCGCTTGCATCTTGCCAATCAATCTAGCGATATTTTTGCTTTTGGAATTTCGATTTGGCAACTTTATACTGGAAAACTTCCCTTGGTCCATCCTAATCCAAGTGTGATGACGAATTTACAAATCACTCATCCACTACCCACACATGGTCAAATAGGTAGATCTTTACAAAAGATTTTAAATAAAATGTGTCATAAACACTCGTTTAAGATTCCACCAAATCTATTGGAAGAGAGTATTTTAGACGAATATCTCGCAAATGCAATAAATGATAGATTTCAAAATTTGCAAAGTGTTTTGGATGAGATCACTAAAGTTCAAGAAAGGAAATTTTTGAATTTATTTACTAAAAAATAGTTTTCTTGTATCCTAGGCCAAAGGTAAAAAGCAATTGACTTCCATGCTCATTGAAAGCACTTGTTGCCAAATTGTTGGTCGATTGTAGCAAAATAAAATAATCGAAAGAAGCATCGAAATACAGTGTTCCCCAAGCGAAATCATTTTTGATACCGCCAGAAAGTCCAAATGCCAAACTAAAAATATTTCCTTTTGTTTCAATTGTGCCTAGCTGATATTTCGATTGATCGAAATCATCTGTTTCCAATTTCGCTGTGTTAAACACTGCCATTAAGTGCGTTCCTCCGTAGGGTGCGAATCCATAATCATATCCATTACCAAAATAATATCTACGCCCGCCTTCAATACTCGTGTAATTGAAAGAATTTCGTGAATTAATCTCTAAAAATGGTGGCTGTGTATTAAAATCAATTGCATTCACAGCTATTGGTGCGGAGACGCCATTGTGTTTTCCATAAAATGAAATTTTGCCATAATAAGAACTTTGCTCATCAATTGGGTATTCTCCCATAATTTGAAAACCCACATAAGGTTGCTGAACTCCAAACGCTTTTAAAAGTGCAGGACCTCCGCCAACTGCAAACTGACTTAAACTAACATTTGAGAATAAAAAAATGGTAAAAATTAAAGCTATTATTTTCATTTTATACTTTTTAAAATCTTCATTAATAACACGAAAAAAAATTATTTGTTTTCATGTTTCAACCAATTTGGTTTGGACTGCAAAACTACATCAAAAATCGAGCAAGTTTTTTCGTGAGCCCCTTTTAAATATCCTGCGCTCATTAAAAATTCGTTGATAATTTCGCCTCCGACAAATTTAAAGTTCTTTTTGAATAGTTTTACCCACTCTTCCTTAGACTTGGGATCATTTAAATCTATCCAATTTTTAAATGAACCATATTCTTTCTGCAACGAAAGAACTTCCTTTGCATTGTGTATGGCGGCGTTTATTTTTAATTTATTTCTGATTATTCCAGGATTTTGAAGTAATTGCTCAATCTTTTCCTGATCATAATTGGCGATTTTTTCTACCGAGAAATGGTCGAATGCCAACCTGAAATTTTCTTGCTTCATCAAAATAGTTTGCCATGAGAGTCCAGCTTGATTGATTTCCAATATCAATCTGCCAAAAAGTTCATCATCAGAATCAATGGGAAATCCATACTGTGTGTCGTGATACAATCGATTGACCTCCTGTGGATCCTTGGTTTCGCAGAATTTACAATAACTCATTTTTTGATTTTGAATAGCTTACAAATTTAAGCTATTTTTACCATCATCAATTCTTAAAAAATGTCAATTTACGCTTTTAATGGTTTTATTCCAGTGGTAAAACCAAGTAGTTTTGTTCATCCAAAGGCCTCTGTAACTGGAAATGTCATTATTGGAGAAAATGTTTACATCGGTCCTGGAGCAGCCATTCGTGGAGATTGGGGACAAATTATCATTGAAGACGGATGCAATGTACAAGAAAATTGCACGATACATATGTTTCCTGGTACAACAACCATTTTGAAAAAATGTGCACACATAGGACACGGTGCAATTATTCATGGTGGAATTATTGGTGAGAATTGTTTGATTGGAATGAACAGTGTTATTATGGATGATGTGGTCATTGAAAAAGAATCGATTATTGGAGCACTTTGTTTTGTACCAGCCAAAATGAAAATACCAACCAGAAGTTTGGTTGTAGGAAATCCTGCAAAAATAATCAAACAGGTTTCCGATGAAATGATTGCATGGAAAACTAAAGGCACAGCTTTGTATCAGGAATTACCCAGAGAATGTCAAGAAACTTTGATTGAAGTTGAACCTTTGACAGAAATTGAGGCAAACCGACCTTCGCAAGCGAAAATGTATGAAACTTGGGAGAAAGTGAAGAAGTAGATTTTAAGATATTAGGATATTAGGATATTAAGATCATATACAATTCTAAAAATCCAACACCGCCGCAGGCAGACGCGCAGCGAATCTAATAATCTAAAATGGTCTTTTGGATGAAATCAATAGTTAATTGAGTGAATAAATTCAAAAAAACAAATAACATGAACAAAATTTTAAACAGGAATACATTTTTTATCAAGGAGCATGTTGGGATTTTTAAGGCGGCGAATAATTTTGATATTTTGGACCCTGAAAACAGTGAAATATTGATGACTTGTAGAGAAGAAAATTTGGGATTTTTCACCAAACTCTTTCGTTTTTCATCTTACAAAAGAATGACTCCTTTCCATGTTGAAATAAAAGACGCCAGTGGTCAACTTATTTTGACTGTCAAAAGAGGATTTTCTTTGTTTCTCTCAAAAGTTGACGTTTTAGACGAAAATAATCAATTAGTTGGTCTTTTTAAACAAAAATTCTTCTCCATTGGCGGAAAATTTGATGTTGAGGATGCAAACGGAATTTTTTTATGCACATTGAAAGGGAAATGGACTAGTTGGGATTTTAAATTTGCTGATTCTAATCAAGAATATGCGCATGTAACCAAAAAATGGGCTGGACTTGGAAAAGAACTTTTTACTACTGCTGATAATTACATCTTGAATATTTTTGAAAATGTACCAGAAAATGACTCTAAAAGAATATTGATTTTAGGAGCAGTTTTATGTATTGACATGGTTTTAAAAGAATAGTTAAATATCAGTTTTGAATTCGAAAACATGCAAAAAAACGTGCGTAAAGTTTGCTAAATCGTTAATATACGCTAAAACTTAGCGCTTCGACTGGCATTGATTTTGGTAACTTTGAAATCAAAAGGAAAAATATGAAATTCATTATAGTTGCAATTAGTGTTTTGGGATTTTTTTCCTGCACAACACCAAAAACAATCACACAAGAAAATCAGACGATGGAAAGAGATATTTTAGCTGAAGAACGCGTGATTGGAATTGTGCATTTAAATGAAAGTTGCGGCGCTTTGATTACCGCACAAGTGGGTGATAGAGAGGTGATTTTATACCCAAACAATTTAGACGAAAAGTTTAAGAAAGAAGGCATGAAATTGAAGTTTTTCTTTTTGAATTCTTCTATGCCTATTCCAAACGGATGCAATGCAGCAGCGCGTGGAGATTTGAAAGACGTGAATGCAGTTCGCTAATTACGTCAAACCATCTTCGTTCAGTACTTTTACAAAATGAAATCCTTTCGGGCCAAAACCTTGGTTATAATAGAATCGATGTGCGCTAAAATTCGTTGTGTAAGCATCCAGAACCAAGATCGTGCAATTTAACTCCAACGCTTTATTTTCCAAGAAATCAGACATCAACTTCCCTACTCCTTTCGAACGATAAGTCGGATCGACAACTACATTGTCTAATTCAATGTATTTTCCGCACCACAATTTCGTTCCAAACCAAAAACCACTGATGGCAACGCATTTGTCTCCATCAAAAACAGCCACTTGACCGTAATTTGCATTGAGCATATCGGTCAACATTTCAGCATACCTATCAAATGTCAATTCAGGATACAAAAACTGAAGCACATTCAATTGTGGTATCATTTCTTCCTTCGTTTTTAGTTCTTTGACTTCGAATGACATTATTTTGGTTTAAAATTTAGTTGTAAAAATAGCGAAAAATCAAATTAACCGATTTAAAAAGTCTATCTTTGCGCTAGTTCTTTGGGGTCGTATTGGATTTGACAGCAGATGCGATTGTCAAGTGTAAGCATGTAGAGCGTTGAGGTGGAGCTCTTTAATATCCTGTCTCAAACTATAATTGACAACACGTCATACGCACTTGCTGCTTAATTAACTGAATGTTAATTGGCTTAATCTCGGTGAAGTTTAGTAGCCCTGACAAGTACTTTCTTCAGAACTCTGCCCATTAGTTCTGATTTACGAGAGTTCATCCTTTTGGGCTAGTTGGAGTGACGGTTCTAAGCTCCTGCGAAATCTCAGAGCATAAGTTGTGGATTTGGGTGTTCCTGTCCGTCCCACAATCGAAAAACAACCAGGAAATAAACATGTAGAAAGCTTGCTGATTCTTTGTTTGGACGAGGGTTCGATCCCCTCCGACTCCACAATTTTTAAAGCCATTCGTATCAACACGAGTGGCTTTTTGGGTAAATAGCCCTAAATTTAAGGGGTTTACGAATTTTACTCCTTTCAGAAAACTACCTACAAATAGAAATAAAATCAAATAAATACTAAAATCATTGCTAGCAAATCAGCTAGTAGTTTTTTTTTCAATTTTGCTAGCTAATAACGCGTAAACAATTGTAAAGCAATAATTTACTTTAAATTAAATTTGTGCTTTTTTGTTGCGTTTTATTGGATTTTGATACGTTTTAAAGTCGCTTTTGACACAAAATTTATTAAAAAATGAAAGTATGCAAAACATGAAAAAATTTAGTGTATTATTTTACCCCTACACAGTAAGAGAAAAAAACGGTTTACTCCCAATTTACATCAAGATTACAGTGGATGGCCAAAGGGTGTATATTGCAACAAGTCACTACGTGGATCCAAAGCGTTGGAACAAAAAAACTTGTACGGTGAACGATAGTTTTCCAAATGCATTTCTGATTAATACCTACATCAATGATGTCAGAAGTCAATTAAATCAGCTTTTCCTGATGTTGTCTGCTTCAAAAGCTGAAATTACTTCGAAAATCATCAAGAACCTGTTTCTTGGAGTAGAAGACAAATCAAAGCCGAAAGAGAAAACCATTGGTGAAGCATTTGACTATCACAACCTGAAAATGATGGATATGGTGAATATTGGAAAGATATCGCCCAAGACTTTGATAAAGTTTAAGATCACCAAAAAGAAGGTCTTAGAGTTCATTAAATTGAACTATCAACAAAATGATATGGACTTGAAAGATTTACGTCTTCGATTCGTTACCGAGTTTGAGCATTTTTTGTTAACCACACAAATAATCAATACCAATACTGCGCATAAATACATCAAGCATTTGAAAAAAGTAGTCAACATGGCGGTTGGTTTAGATTGGATGATGAAGAACCCTTTTACGCAATTCAAGTGCATTTATGTTTCGCCGGAACGTCAAGTGCTCAATCAAGATGAATTGGATAAATTAATCTGGAAAGAAATAGAAAATGAACGTATCTCCAAAGTACGCGATGTCTTTTTGTTTTGCTGTTATACCGGTTTTGCCTATGCAGATGTATTTCAATTCGACCACGATGCTGTCATCAAAGGATTGGATGGTGAATATTGGATTTCAAAAAACAGACAAAAGACCGGAATCAAAGAAAGTGTTCCACTCTTGCCCATCGCGTTGGAGATCATCGAGCGATATCGAGAAGATGAATATTGCTTGACATTTAACAAATTGCTTCCTGTAAACTCAAATCAGAAATACAACGTTTACCTCAAAGAGCTGGCGGATATCTGCGGTATCAATAAGCATTTAACTTCACACATTGCACGACATACCTTTGCTACTACAGTGACTTTATCCAATGGCGTACCGATTGAAACAGTAAGTTCAATGCTTGGCCATACAAATATTAAAACAACGCAAATTTATGCGAAAGTAGTTGAGCAAAAAGTAAGTGAGGATATGAAGCTGCTACGATCGAAACTCTTTGGTTCCATAAAGAAAGACGACAAGAAAATTGGTTAATAAAATGCCTTGGTTTATTACCAGGGCATTTTTGTTGCTTTTTTGTTACATTTTTTAATTTTTTTGCGTAAGCGTGTGAAAATTTTAAAATCTTTTCACATGAAAAAAATGATTTCTTTGAATCAAATTTTCTTTGATAGACTAACAAAAATTGAAAAGGACAAGTATTGTCATATTGAAAGTGCTATCAAAATCCAAAATTTGTATTTTGAGTTTGTAAATGATTACCTTGCTTTTGAACAGAAAATTGTGTTCAAATCTAAGCGAGACGAAGAACGTTATTTTACCGAAATCAAACCAAGTTTTATAGCGCATTTCATTTATGCTCGCAAAATTTTAGAAATTGAAGCTGCCCTGGCTTCAGCATCCGATTTTGACAAAATTATTGCATTTGAACAAAGCAAAATTCTACATTTCAAAGAGAAAAATTTTGAATTATCGAAGGCCTACCAAAACAAAACCGGTCAATTTGCCCAAATGGAGAATTATTCATCAGGGATTTACGACGATCAAGTTTTCAAAGAACTTTCTAGAACCTTAACTTTTGATCTATTTATTGCATTTTACAAAGCCTATGAGAAAATCGAAATTTACTTACTGGAACTAAAATTCAATAAAACCAAGCAATTCACCCAGCCTATTATTCCTTTGGAAGTACCGTTTACAAAAACCGAAATTGCCGAATTAAGTTATGCTATTCAAGAATTGAAAGGCAAAAGAGCAATTTCCGTAAAACATTTAGCATCCAAACTGGGGGCCGTTTTTGGAGTGGAAGCATTTAATATTTATGATGCATTTCGCGACATTGGCAACCGTGACCAAAATAAGACAATTTTGTTGAATAAACTCCAATCTGCCCTATTAATTAAAATTGACAATAAATATAAATAACTGATAATTAAACCATTTTAAATCAAAAACACCGAATCCGCACCCCATCGGGGTCTTTTAGACTATTTTTTTACAGGTTCCTATTTTTAACCAGAAATGTGTGTTGTAAATCAGCTGCTGGATCATGTTTTTTCAATATTCATGAAACATCATCAAATTTTAGGGCAATTTGATATACAAATTCACACAATTTTCAATAAAACAGCCTAAAACAGACCGAATACAGACCCCATTGGGGTGCTTTTTTAAAATCTGAACTTCAATTTTGTAACCTAAATCTTTACAATATGGCAACAAATATTATTACACAAGAAGACCTGGAAATATTCAAGGTTGAATTTTTCCAACAATTAAACAATGAATTCAAAAGCAATCTTTTGGAGGAATTAAAAGCAGTCCTAGATCTCAAGGAAAAAAATATGTTTCTAGAAATGGAAGGAAAGCGCTTTTTAAAATCATATCAAGTAGAACGAATGCTTGGCATTTCTGCAGGAACATTGCAAAACCTGAGAATCAACAAAACACTCCCATTCTCAAAAATAGGTGGAACCATTTTTTACGAGATGGATGATATTCAAAGATTGATTAAAGACAACAAACGCAATGCAGTAAATTGATGATCATACGTGAAAATAAAAAGGTCAATTTCATCAAGCATCTTGTGAAAGTGAATGAGCTTTTTTGGCTTGATAAAAGAATTACGCCGTATCACATCAGTTTGTATCATTCCCTTTTTATGTCCTGGAATCATTTTGCTTTTTCAAATCCACTTTCAATTTCTCGGCAAGAACAAATGAAACATTCCAAAATTGGCTCGGTCAATACCTATTTGAAATGTTTGAAGGAACTGGATTCTTGGAGTTACATTAAGTACGTGCCATCCAGAAATCCACAAAAAGGAAGTGAAGTGTACTTGTACATATTTGATACAACCAGTGATACAAGTATCAATTTCGATAGTATTAAAAGTGATACAACTACTGATACAACAAGTGAACTACCAGTGAGACCTTTATTAAACAGTAAGAAAGAATATAAAACTAGAATAAACTCTAATTCTGAGGAAATAGATGAAACACAGAAAAAGGAAAATATTGAGTTTAAAAAGGCAGAGAACCAAGAAATTCAAAAAGAAAAAAATAGTTTGGGCATTCCAAAAAATTTGGAAGAAGTGGAATCATATTTTTCGGAGAAAGAAAAACCAATATCCGAAGCGAATAAGTTTTTCAACTACTACGAAGCGAACGGTTGGCTGGTTGGAAAAAATAAAATGAAGAATTGGAGAGCAGCTGCCAATAATTGGATATTGAATGCTCAAAAATTCAATGCTAGGTCCAACCAACAAGAAAAGACCAATTACTTACATGTAAAACAAGATAAAGATTATTCAATCCCTCTTTAGTTATGGAAGAAACAGCAAGACATTTTGAACGTATTGGCAACCAAATCCAATATGACTATGAATTGACAAAGAAATATTTGGAAAAAATGGCGAGAACAAAAATAGATCCTGATTTCAAATTTCACGAATCAGATGAGGAAATATTAAAACGCCTATTTGTTTACAATATTGATGATTTTGAACACTGCAAACTTTTTGGTGTTGACCCACGCAAAGGAATTTTATTAATTGGTCCTGTTGGTTGTGGTAAAACTACTTTGATGAAAGTGTTTTCCTATCTCGCCCATGACCATAAGAAATACGTGATCAAACCAACTCGAGAAATTACCGCTGAATTTATCCAGGATGGATTTCAAGTATTATCCCGTTATGGCAAATCTTACAAAGGATTTTGTTTTGACGATTTGGGTGTAGAACAAAGCATCAAACACTTTGGAAACGAATGTAATGTAATCGGTGAAATATTACTGAGCCGCTACGAATACATGAAAGTTCACAATAGCGTCACCCACTCCACCACAAACCTAAACGCCAACGAACTAGAAAAAATCTATGGCATCCGAGTCCGTTCGCGCTTAAGAGAAATGTTCAATTTGATCTCGTTTCCGGAGTCCACTCAGGACAAGAGAAAGTGAAACTTTCGAAGACCAAACGTTAGTGCAGGGAGAAATGAGCTAATCAAATGAATCCCGATTTTTCTTCGGTGGTTAAAGGTAATCTCTTTTCCTAGCAACTCTAAAGATAAGCGAAAGTGAAACTTTCGACCGCCAGAAGCAGCAGTGAAGCTAACAACAAGCGATCGCGCCGAAATAAATTTAAGTCCAATTATCCAAAAATCTAATAATCCAATAATCATGAATCATAAATTAGACACCTCAAAAATCGTTCAAGTTCGATTAAAAGAAACCCAATTTTACCAAGAAGAATTTCCTAAAAAGCAAATTGTGCTGCACCACACAGTTTCCAATGGAAATGCAAAAAGCGTAATGAATTGGTGGGCTTCGACTCCTGCAAAAATCGGAGTAGCATTTATCATTGATCGCGATGGAATAATTCACCAATGCTTCAGCTCCAAACACTGGGCGCATCATTTAGGCACAAAGGCTAAAAATAATAAGCAGCTAAACCAACAATCAATCGGCATTGAATTGTGTTCCTGGGGTGGTTTAACCATAAAAGAAAATCCTATGTTGAAAGGTAATCCAAAATTCTTTTCGTCAACCGGTACCGAAGTGCAGAAAGAAGAAGTTGTAAAGCTGGATAAACCTTTTAGAGGTTATTTGTACTTTCAGAAATACACCTCATCGCAGCTGAATTCTCTCCAGATTTTGGTTAATTACCTTTGTGAAACTTATGGCATTCCGAAAAGTTATAATTCCGATATGTGGGATTATTCTAGGATGGCAATGAACGGCAATCCTGGAATATGGACACATGGCAGCTATCGAAAAGACAAATCAGATTGCTTTCCGCAGTTGGAATTAATAAAAACAATAGTTGATTGAAAAAAAACGGGTGAAATTATCACCCATTTTATTCTATTCTTTAGAAATTATTTAATCAAATTTCCATTCAAATCAAAAATCAAATCTTTCCCTTTGATTTCTACTTCGTATTTTGAAATACCTTTATCATCTGTAATTTTTGCTGTTTCCTGAATCTTTGCTCCACTGTAGTTTTTTGAGATGTAATCTAA
>CANHQP010000002.1 GCA_947462925.1 Flavobacteriia bacterium
ATGCGCTTTATTTTAAAAGGTTACCTGCGGTGCTGCTATCGCGGTCTGAAAACGTGATATTAGCTTCGCTGCATCCTTCGGAAGTGTCGGTGATCTACTCCACTAGCGCTGCGTAGGTTCGCTTCGCAGCATCCTTCGGAAGTCCTCCAAAAGTCTACATTTTCAGTGTGCCTTTAAAAACCTTTCTTCCAAGGCCAAAACTGTATTTATTATTGAGTTTACCAAAAAAATTAATTTTCCACGAAACACTCATTTAGGATAATAAAAGTTGTCTTAAAGATTTCGAAATGTGTTTCCATAAAACCCAAAAATGGCCATTAATTCGTACTTTTGTGACAGCAAAAAATTCAACATGAAATTAACAGTTCAAGGTTTTACGTTCAATCCTTTTCAGGAAAATTCTTACATTGTTTTCAACGAACAAAAAGAAGCAGTGATTGTCGATCCGGGCTGTTATACGCGGGAGGAACAACAATTCTTTTTGAATTACATAAAACAAAATGAATTAGAACCTTTGGCATTGTTGAACACCCATTGTCACATCGATCACGTGATGGGAAACGCTTTCATTATGCGCAATTTTGAAGTTGATTTATATGCACATAAATTGGATTTACCCACTTTGGGAATGGTACAATATTCAGCAAATTTATACGGAATGGATGCTTACGAAGCTTCTCCAGAGCCGACGAAATTTGTGGAAGAAGGTGATAAATTGACCTTCGGTGGCATTGAATTGGAAGTCATTTTTGGTCCTGGACACGCGCCTGGACATGTTGCATTTTACAATCCCGAAAATCAATTTGTTTTGAGCGGAGATATTTTGTTTCAAGGAAGTTTTGGTCGCTACGATTTACCTGGTGGAAGCTTGGAAATTTTGAAAAAAACAATCACAGAAAAAATGTTCAAATTGCCCGAAGAAACGTTAGTCTATTCCGGTCACGGCGCAGTAACGACCATTGGAATTGAGAAAATGAATAATCCGATTTTGAGTTATTGATTAAATACGTCGGAGCTTCGCGCTCAATTTGTTGGTTGATTTATTGGTCTTTTCCTCCCCCTTAATCCCCCTCCAAAGGGGGAACAAAGTCTTAAAATCCTAATTTCTTAAAATCTTAATATCTCATTCAAAAGAAATCAAAACCGCACCCTTATCAACCACGTCACCTGCTTGAATTTCGATGGATTTTACAATTCCAACACCTTCAGATTTCAAGACATTTTCCATTTTCATGGCTTCTAAAGTCAATAATGGATTTCCAACTTCGACTTCATCGCCTACTTTCACGTCTATTCCAACAATTCTTCCTGGCATTGGAGATTTCAATTGTTGCAATTTGCGCACTTTGATTTTGTCTAGGCCTAATTCAGAAATCAATTGATCCAAGGGACCATCTTTAGAAACAACAAATTCACGGTGGTTAATCTTGATTTTCAATTTTCGATCTTCCAAAGATTCTTCCATCAATTCTCCATGAAAAATTTGTCCTTTGTGTTCAACACTGAAAAAGCGATCATCTTCCCAAACAACATTGCTTTGGTGATTTACAACAACTTTTTCACCATCTAATTTCCAATTCTGATTTGCCATTTGTCCTTGTTTATACTGCAATATTACGAACATTTCAGCCATTGTGAATTATTTCCTTGCTTAAAAAGAATAAAATTCTCAGCTTTGACCTATAAAATGAAATTTATGTACCGCATTTACATTGTTATCGGGTTGGTTATTTTATCAGCTTGTGGAACAAACAAGAAAAAAGATTCTGAAATTGATTGGAGTGAAGTTGAAATGGTTAACGAAACCTCTGGCGCAGAGGAATATGATTTTGACGATGAGTCTTATGAAGAATTAGTTGAAACTGAACGTCCTGTTTATCAAGCAACAGAAACGGTTTTTACAGATTTGATTCATACCAAATTAGAAGTAAGTTTTGATTGGTCAAAATCTTGGATGTTTGGGAAAGCTACAATAACTGCGAAACCTCATTTTTATGCTTCCGACAGTTTGTTTTTGGATGCCAAAGGAATGGAAATCAAAAAAATAAACATTGGCGCTCAAGCGTTAAATTTCAAATATTCAGACGATAAATTGCGTATCAAATTAGATAAAGTTTATTCTAGAAATGACAAATACAACATTGTCATCGAGTACGTCGCCAAACCTGACGAAAGGAAAACATCTGGAAGCGAAGCAATCACAAGCGACAAAGGTTTGTATTTCATCAATCCTAAAGGAGAAGATCCGAATAAAATGCCTCAAATTTGGACACAAGGTGAAACGGAAGCGAGTTCAGTTTGGTTTCCAACGATTGATGCTCCAAATGTGAAAACAACCGAAGAAATTTACATCACTGTTGACAATAAATTTGCCACTTTATCCAACGGAAAATTAATGAGTTCTATCAAAAATGCGGATGGAACACGAACAGATTATTGGAAACAAGATTTGCCACACGCACCATATCTTTTCATGATGGGAATTGGTGAATTTAAAATGGTGAAAGATTTCTATACGCGTCCGAACGGAACGAAAATGGAAGTGAATTACTACGTTGAGCCAGCTTGGGAGCAATCGGCAAAAGCGATTTTTGGAGAGACACCGAAAATGATTGAATTTTTCTCCAAATTAACTGGCGTAGAATACCCTTGGGATAAATACAGTCAAATCGTTGTAAGAGAATATGTTTCAGGTGCGATGGAAAATACTGGAGCAGTTATTTTTGGAGATTATGCCTACAAAAATGCAAGAGAATTATTGGACGACGACGACAATTCAACGATTGCACACGAACTTTTTCACCATTGGTTTGGAGATTTAGTTACTGCTGAATCTTGGTCAAATTTGACACTGAACGAATCTTTCGCCAACTATTCTCAGTATTTGTGGGACGAATTCAGATATGGAATTGATGAAGCTGATTATAACGCAGAAAAAGAAGCGGACGGATATTTTCAAAGTGCGGACAATGGAACAACGCATGACTTGGTTTGGTTTGAATATGAAAATCAAGAACAAATGTTCGATGCACATTCATACAACAAAGGTGGAAGAATTTTGCACATGTTGCGCAATCATTTGGGTGATGAAGCATTTTTCTTAGGTTTGAAAAACTACCTAAACGCCAATAAATTCAAGGCTGCTGAATTTACACAATTGCGTTTGGCTTTTGAAGAAGTTTCAGGTCAAGACTTAAACTGGTTTTTCAATCAATGGTATTTGGATGAAGGACATCCTGTGATCAGCGTGAGTCAATCATTGAATGAAGAAACCAGCCAAGTTGAAATATTTATTCACCAAGAAACGCAGAACGGAACCATTTTCAAAATGCCTCTTGAAATCGCGATTCATGATGAAGCAGGAATTACGATTCACTCAATTGTATTTGAACAGCAAAGTAAAAGTTTTATTTTCCCCGTCACTGGCGCGGTTAAAACCATCATTTTTGACAATCAACACATGCTTTTGGCGAATGTGACCGATGATAAACCAGTCCAACAATATGTAAACCAATTCTATGTAGGAAAGAGATACGCTGATAGAAGAGATGCTTTATTGTTTGGTATTGCTGAAGAAGAACCATTGCCGCCATTGGCTGAAAAAATGGTCCTAGATGCATTGAAAGATCCTTTTTGGGCGATTCGAAATTTAGCGATTGACAGGGCTAATTTGTTGTCTCCTGAATCAATAACACAAGCAAGTGAAATTATCAAAAACATCGCGTTGACTGACCCGAAATCGGCAGTTAGAGCAACAGCGATCACATTTTTACAAGATAAAATCACCGCAGAGGAATTGGAAAAATTAGCACTTTCAATGATTGGAAACGATCAATCTTATTCTGTTTTAAGTGCAGCTTTGGGCGCCTTGAGTAGTTCAAATCCTGACTTAGCAATGACAGAAGCGAAGAAATTGGAAACTGAAAATTCTTCCAAAATGCTTTCAGGAATTGCTCAATTGTATGCCACTCAAGGAACTGAAAAAGAAATGGCATTTTTTGAAAAAGTGATCAATGATAATAAATTGAATGGTTTAGATGCACTTTTTGCGATGAACTCTATGACTATTTATATGACACGTCAATCTGTTGAACTTCAATCCAAAGCTTTGGGATTGTACAAAAAAGAATTGGCAAATGGAGGAATTTATGTGATGATGTTTTTACCACAAAATGTTGATTACATGATCAAGATGGTATCAGATGAAATGGAAAAAACGAAAGCGGAAATCAAAGCTTATGAAACCAATAAAGATCCATTGTACGCAGATCAGGCGCGCAAGAAACTGAAGCAACAGCAAACCATTGTTGATGAATTGAGTGTTTTTTATGCGGAGATAAATGTTGAAAAATAGGGGGTAAAAAGCAATAATTAATGGAGTATTTACTTTTTAAGAAATAGAAAGTAAATACTCCAATTTTTTTATCAAACTACATCAAAACCGATGTCTTTTCTAAAGTAAGCCTTTTCGAATTCAATGTTTTCAATTGTTCCATAAGATCTAAGAAGTGCATTTTCGATATTTTTCCCGTAGGAAGTTACCGCTAAAACACGTCCACCTGCTGACATGATTGCAGGTCCATCGGCACTTGTACCAGCATGGAAAACCAAACTATCTTTTACGCTATTCAAGCCGTAAATCACTTTACCCGTTTCATATTCTTCAGGATAACCACCAGAAACCATCATTACAGTGGTAGCAGATCTTTCGTCGAATTGAATGTCTCTTTCTGAAAGCGTGTTAGAAGCAACGCCTTCAAATAAGTCCAATAAATCAGATTTTAGGCGTGGAATTACCACTTCAGTTTCAGGATCACCCATGCGGCAATTGTATTCAATCACATAAGGTTCACCTTTCACGTTAATGATTCCAAAAAAGATGAAACCTTTGTAAACCAAACCTTCTGCTTTCAAACCTTTGACGGTTGGAATGATGATTTGATTTTCGATTTTATCTTTGAAAGTTGCATCTGCAAAAGGAACTGGAGAAACAGCGCCCATTCCGCCGGTATTCAAACCTTTATCGTTTTCGCCAATGCGTTTATAATCCTTTGCTTCAGGCAATGTTTTGTATGAATCTCCATCTGTAATAACAAATGCAGACATCTCGATTCCTTTTAAAAATTGTTCGATTACTACACGAGAACTTGCATCACCAAATTTTGCATCAGCCAACATGGATTTTAATTCTTTTTTGGCTTCGTCCAAGGTTTCTAAAATTAAAACTCCTTTTCCAGCAGCTAAACCATCTGCTTTCAATACATAAGGTGCTTTCATTGATTCCAAAAACTTATACCCTTTTTCTAAGGTATCTTTGGTGAAAGTGGCATATTTTGCAGTTGGAATGTTGTGACGCATCATGAATTCTTTCGCAAAATCTTTGCTTCCTTCTAATTGTGCAGCCGCTTTGGATGGACCAATTACTGGAACCTTCATCAATTCAGCATCTGCCACAAAGAAGTCATAAATTCCAGCAACCAAAGGGTCTTCAGGACCAACAACAACCATGTTGACATTGTTTTCTAAAACAAACGTTTTTATTCCTTCAAAATCAGTAGGTTTCAAAGCTACATTCGTTCCATGATTGCGTGTTCCTGCATTCCCTGGAGCGATAAATAGTTGATCCAATTGCGAACTTTTCGCCATTTTCCATGCCAATGCATGTTCTCTTCCTCCTGATCCTAGTAATAAAACTCTCATATTTGTTTGGAAATTGATTTAGGTGAATCTATTATGGATTAGCAATTTTTCAATAAGGATTCGAACAATAATTTTCCGTCTTCATTGTTCAACGCTTGATCAGCTGCCCTCTCTGGATGCGGCATCATACCGAATACATTTTTTCCGACATTTCGAATTCCAGCAATGTTGTTCACTGCACCGTTTGGATTAAACTCTGGTGCAATTTCACCATTCTCTGAGCAATATTGAAAAATAACTTGGTTATTGTCGTATATTTTTTTCAATGCATCTTCACCTGCATAGAATCTTCCTTCGCCATGTGCGATTGGAATTTGGTATGCACGATTCAGGTCTAAATCTTTGGTGATTGCAGAGTCGTTAGAAGCTGGTTTTAGATACACATTTTTACAAATGAATTTTTGGTTGTCGTTGTGCAACAATGCACCGTCTAGCAAGCCTGATTCTGTCAAAATTTGAAAGCCGTTGCAAACTCCCAAAACATATCCGCCTTTGTTTGCGTGATTGATAACTTCTCCCATGATTGGAGAAAGTTTGGCAATTGCACCTGAACGCAAGTAGTCTCCGTAGGAAAATCCACCTGGAAGCACCACAAAATCAACGCCTTTCAAATCGGCTTCTTTGTGCCAAAGTTTTTCTACTTTTTGCCCCATCAATGTTTCCAACACGTAAACCATGTCTTCATCGCAATTTGAACCAGGGAATGTAACAACACCAAATTTCATGTGTATCAATTTTATATTTTGAACTGCAAGAATTACTTCTTGAAAATTGACACAAAAGTAGTCATTTCAAAGCCATTTAGAATGAAAAAATTGACTTTTTTTTGAATCAAAATTGTCCATTGAAATTTAGAAAATAAAGCACAAGTTTTACGGATTTAGCTCTATTATTTAATAAAAAACTTGCCAATAGAAAATAAGAACGTAGCGTAAAAAAGAATGGTAGCAAACATCTGTGTTCTCTTGTGGAAAAAAGAAAATGGTAGAAAAAGTACCAAGGCAATCATTCCAAAACTGAACCATTCGTATTGTTTTAAAAACAATATTTCTACTGTGCCTAAACCGATTCCGATGAACATAAAAAGGAAAATGATGGCCGTTAATTTTCTAAATCTGATCGAACTTTTGGTGTTTTTAATTCTAATTCCCCACAGGCTAAGTAATGCTGAAAATGCAAAAAGTCCCATTGAAATTAAGAATAGCAATTGTTTTTGCGTATAATTTACAGAGGTTTCGATAAAATTCCAATTGATTTGATTTTTACTCCACAATACCATTAAAAACCCATAAATCAAGGGTGTAATAAAGCCAATGGTTGAAAGAAATGTTTCCCGAAAAACGAATGGTCTGATTCTCGTAAGCATAAACCATAACATGGGAAATCCGAATATCAGGGGAGGATGAAAACTGGCTGCACAGCCATACAAGAACCCCGCATTGAAAGCAATTTTTCTACCATCTAAATTATTTTCTAGTTCAAATAATTGAAATAGGGAAAGGATTAAAAATGTATGTGCTATTAATACACCATCGATTTGATAAAAAGAGTGGTAGAAACTCATTAAGACCGTATATAGTAAGGATACTACATAGGTGTTTTTGTCATAAAAAGTATTGATATTAAATAAAAAATTGAGCAGTAGAGCATTCACAAGTACCAAAATACCAGGGATATATTGTAACCAATCAAAGCCTACATCAATTGGATTGGACAACATAAAGCTTCCCCAAAGACCCAAATCAACTTCTTGAGAAATTTCAAAGAAAATCGTTTCCGAACTCAACATTCCACTGTTGAGCATGATGTATCCTCCTATCACCAAAGGCAATAAGAACAATACCAACAATTGATTTCCTAAAAATATTCTAATCATGGACGCCAAAGTTAATGAAATCTGTCAAGCTATAGAAATTCGATTTATTTGGTCTATCCATTTACAACAAAAAGTCAATAATTTGTGGCAATTTTCAACGTTTTTGACTGCTTGCTATTTAGAAAAATTCCATTCTAAAATTGTTATGCACTTTTTTAAGAAAGAATGTTGATAATTACTTAAAAAATGTTTTACTTTGTCCTAAGTTTAAAACTAGAAATTATGAATTCAAGAGAAATGTGGTGGTCAATTGGAGATGGTTTACAATCATTTTTAGGCATGTTTTACGACAATATTGGTAACATTTTCAATTATTCTTGTATCGTTCTTGGATTTGTTGGTCTATTTTATTGGTTGAATTTGCAACGTAAGTTCAATAATGAAGCAGCAAACAATCCTGATCAAATCAAGTAATTTTCAGGTCAAAATATTCAAGGTTGTCTTCCAGGCAACCTTTTTTTGTTTGTATTAATTGGTAAATATATGAAGCACACAATCATCATTACAGCCGGAGGAATTGGCAAAAGAATGGGTGGAGAAATTCCAAAGCAATTTCTTTTGCTCGCAGGAAAACCTGTTTTGATGCATACTATTGAACGTTTTTATCAATTTGACAATCAAGCACAAATCATTCTCACACTTCCAAACGAATGGAAAGATTATTGGGAAGAATTGTGCGATAATCTAGATTTTAGTATTTCGCACGAAATTATTGACGGCGGAAAAGAACGTTTTCATTCCATACAAAACGCTTTGCAAATTGCACACGGAGAATTAATTGGTGTGCACGATGGAGTTCGTCCATTGGTCAGTATTTCAACGATTGAAAAATGTTTTCACACTGCCAAAGCCAAAGGAAATGCCATTCCCGTTTTAGAAGTAAAAGAGTCTTTGAGAAAACTTGAAAATAATCACTCAACTGCGCTTGTACGAAGTGAATATCGCTTGGTGCAAACTCCACAAGTCTTTAAATCAGATGTTTTGAAGAAAGCCTATAAACAGTCATTTCATTCGGCCATTACAGACGATGCTTCTTTGGTGGAATCTTTAGGTATTCAAATTAACCTAGTGGAAGGCAATGATGGCAATATCAAAATTACAACTCCTGTTGATTTACAATTGGCTGAATTGCTACTAAAATCAGAAAATAACTAGTGTATTTACAATTGTCCATCTGAATGATAGACCCCGTTTTTGAAAACTTTTACTTTCAATAAAATCCCATCTCGGTCGTAAACATAGACTTTGCCATTGAATAGTTTTCCTTCTTTGAAATCACCATCTTGCCAAATTTCTCCCTCAACATTGTACACTTTATTGTATCCATTGGGTTGGAATTTGCCGTTTTTTACAATTGGTTTGGTGATTTTTGGAGCAGTTTCTGCAGCAACTGTTGGGTTGGTAACTTGTACTTTTGGCCTTTCCATTTCTTTTTCAACACTGTTTTTCAATGAACCGTCACCATTGTACTCTATCATTTCTTTGACATCGCCATTTTCGTAATAGCGTGTTGCTTTTCCACTTGCCACGCCATTTAATGAAGTATATTCATATTCAACCTGTCCATTTGGATAGAAAAATTTTACTTTCCCATTTTCTTTTCCAGTGCTGTTGTAGGAAGCTTCATATTCTAATTTGCCATTTGGATGATATCTTTTTAAAGAATCACTGTAAACACCATCGTCATAATTACCAATTTCTTTGATTCTTCCATTTGCATGGTATTTAACGTACTTTCCACTTGGTCGGTTGTTATTGTAAACACCTTTCAATTTTGGTGTAATTCCATCATTGTAATACATGATCCAAAGCCCAACTCTGCGGTCATCTTTGTATTCACCTTCCTCGATTTTACCTTTTGCTGGAAAACCTTCACTTGGTCGGTCTTGACCGTAATAAATCCATTTTCCTTGTTTTTTTCCGTCAGCACTTCTTTTGTTAATCTCGTCATTTTGATTTACTTGCGCGCTGGCATAAAGGGCTGTTTCAGCAAAAAAACTGAAGAAAAATACGAAAAAAATGAAACCTTTTAACATGTCTGATTAGTGATAAACGAGTGGAAGATACGAAAAAAATTGTTTTAATTCTCCAATTTTGAAATATCGACGTTTTCCAACATAATTTTAACCATCGCTTCCAAATCGAATTTCAATTTCCAATGCCAATCGTTGGCTGCAGCAGAATCATCAATCGAATTTGGCCAACTGTCAGCAATCGCTTGTCTGAAATCTGGCGCATAATCAATCGTAAAATCTGGTAAATGTTTTTGAATCGCCTCAGCTAAAGTTGCTGGCGTAAAACTGATTCCTGCCAAGTTATAACTTGATCTGATTTTCACTTCTTCTTTGGTTGCTTCCATCAATTCAATGGTGGCGCGAATGGCATCTTCCATATACATCATCGGCAACGCACTTTCGCTATTCAAAAAGGAAGTGTATTTTCCTGATTTTTTGGCGTTGTAGAAAATGTCAACGGCGTAATCTGTTGTTCCACCGCCTGGCAAACTCGTGTATGAAATCAATCCTGGATAACGGATGCTTCGCACATCTACGCCAAATTTGTTGTAGTAATATTCACACCATCTTTCTCCCGCTTGTTTGGAAATTCCATAAACAGTAGTTGGTTCCATGACCGTATATTGTGGAGTCAAATCTCTTGGAGTTGTTGGTCCGAAAACGGCAATCGAGCTTGGCCAAAATATTTTTTGAATGTGTCCTTCTTTCGCTAAATCGAGAATCGTGAACAAACCTTCCATGTTTAATTTCCAAGCAAAATCTGGATTTTTTTCAGCAGTTGCAGACAACAAAGCGGCCAACAAATAAACTTCATTGATTTGGTTATCGATGATGTAAGCGCGAACGTTTTCTTTGTCAAGCGCATCGAGTTGCTTGTAAGGTCCTGATTTCAAAGCGTCAGTAGCTTCAGGTTTTACGTCAGCTGCGACCACATTATCTTGACCAAAACGGGTTCTCAAAGCCAAAACGAGTTCGGTACCAATTTGTCCACAAGCACCGATTACCAATATTTTTTTCATTCTTTTTCGATTGTTGTACAAATTTAAATGAATCATTGAATAAAGCAATCTACGAAGGTCTTTTTATACCGAAAAAGAAAAAAAGGACGTTTCAACTTCAAACATTTTGCCTATTTGAATGTTACGCTAACCTAGTTCATCCATGGAAAAACAGCGAATTAACATAGTTTGGTTTAAGCGAGATTTGCGGTTCACAGATCACGCGCCGCTTTGTGCTGCTTGGGAAGCCAATTTGCCGACTTTGCTTCTGTATTGTTTTGAGCCTTCGGTCATGGCTTGCGAAGACAGCGATGTGCGTCATTGGCGATTTGTATATGAATCTTTGCAAGACATGCAATCCAAATTGGATGAAAGGAATGCGAAGATCTACATTTTCCACCAAGAAATAATTCCGGTTTTGAATGCGATTTCGGCGCAATTCGAAGTTGTAAATATCTTTTCTCACGAAGAAACTGGAACCAATTTCACTTTCGACAGAGACAAAAGCGTGGGTCGATTTTGCAGAGAAAACGCCATAAATTGGCAAGAATTTCCGACCAATGCTGTGGTGCGAAGACTCAAATACTTGCGCGATTGGGGAAAAATTTGGGAAGAAAGAATGACCGCACCGCCACAAATGATTGCTGAATCAGGCGGCAATATTTTGTCTTTGGATGAAACATTTTACCAAACCAATTGCGGTGAAAAATTGCCAGAAAATATCACGCAACACGACCCTAATTTTCAACAAGGTGGCGAAACTTGGGCGTGGAAATATTTGAATAGTTTTCTGAAATCTCGGGTGCAGAATTACAGCCAACACATTTCAAAACCAGAATTGAGTCGCAAAGGTTGCAGTCGATTGTCGCCGTATTTGACCTACGGAAATATCAGCATGCGCATGGTTTATCAATACACGCAGCAACACTACAAATCGTCCAAAAACAAGCGCGACATTGACAATTTTGTTTCTAGATTGCATTGGCATTGCCATTTTATTCAAAAGTTAGAATTGAACGTGCATATCGAATTTCATTCTATTTTGAAAAAATACGACGCGGTGGAAAGACCCAGAAATGAAGCGTATATTTTGGCTTGGCAGTCGGGCAAAACAGGCGTTCCCATTGTGGATGCTTCGATTCGCAGTTTGGTAGCAACGGGTTTTTTGAATTTCAGAATGCGCGCCATGGTTGTTTCGTTTTTCGTTTTCAATTTGTGGCAAGATTGGCGTGATTTACATTTTTTGGCGCGACAATTTTTGGATTATGAGCCGGGCATTCATTATCCTCAATTGCAAATGCAAGCTGGCGCAACAGGAACAAATATAATCCGCATTTACAATCCGATTCGAAATTCTGAAAAGCACGATGCTGAAGGCGTTTTCATCAAAAAATGGATTCCAGAATTGGCAGATATTCCCGCGAATTTGATTCATGAACCTTGGAAATTGAGCGCAATGGAACAAGAATTATTCAATTGTGAAATTGGCAAAGATTATCCCGCGCCGATTGTTGATCTTGAAAAAACGAGAAAATACGCTGGCGAAGTAGTTTGGGGATTGCGCACAAAGACGAAAGTGAAAGAAGGATAAAATAGCGCATAAAAAAAGCGAGAGTTTCCCCTCGCTTCCTGAATATACATTTTTGATTTACTATTTCTTAACTACTCTTTGAACACCAATTACCGTGTTATTAGATTGAATAGTTGCAAAATAAATTCCGTTAGTGTAATTTGATAAATCAATTTGTTGGTTGTTTTGAATCGCTTGATCGAGCATGATTTTGCCAGTTACGTCTTGCAAAATCAATCTTGCGTTGCTGTTTCCTGCTTTCAAACTGATGTTGAACTTATCATTCGTTGGATTTGGGAAAATTGAAAATTCATTCATGCTATTTTCATCCAAACCTGCAGTTGCTGAATACATCACATTGAATGTAAATCTTTGTGTTGTAATTCCAACTGGGAAACCATCGTCTGTTGCTGTAAAATCAACTGTGTAGATTCCTGGAGAAACGCCTGCTGCATTGAAAGTCGCATTCACGTTGTAGAACTGATTTCCAATGTTATTTGTCGTGTAAGAAAAAGCGCCGATTGGAGCATTTGTATTGTAAGTTGTAACAATCGTTTGATTCGTTTCTGGTGTCATGATTCCGAAAGCGAAATCCATTGAATTACCACTTTTTTGTAAAGTATCTCCTGTGTAAACGTCGATTGTATCGCAAATTGTGCTGCTAATCAAAAGCGGTGGTGTGTTGGTTGTTGACATTCCAGCCACGTTGAAATAAATTTCTTGACCGTCCAAGAAATCAACGCCATCATTCATGTTGATTGGACCATCGAAAGTAGTTCCACCTTGATCAAATTGACCCACTTGGAAGAAATCTGTTCCATTTCCAACATTCACACCTACAGTTGCAGGAGCGCCGCCAAAACCACCAATTCCTGAAGATGCATCTCCAGTTGTCCATTGCATGTCTTGGTAACAGAAAGAAACGTTTCCACCTGCTGAAACCAAAGAATCAGAACCGTTTGAAATGATTAATTGAAAAGTGGAAACTAAATCAGTATGATAACTGAAATAACCTACTTGGTTCCAATTGACAATCAGTGCAGTTGGCGTGATTTTGTACCAAACACTTCCACCATCGCCTGCAAAAACTCCTAAACTGTCATAAGTTCCACGCGTATCAACATCTGCCCAAAAAGGTGCGATCATGTTGTAAGACGAATCTGGAAAAGGATTTGGTGTGAACGTAATGTATGGAGAAACGAAAGAAATATTTCCGTTATTGTTGATATACAATGAGTTGTATTGATTTCCGTAAAAATCAAAAGTAAACGGCAAATTGATTAATTCCGACGAACCATCATCATTTGGCTGCATCGCCAATAAGAAAGTGGAATCCAAAGGAACCATGCAATCGCAAACCCCGTTTTTTTCCATTGTTCCCGCGTATTTGATATTGCTTGGAAACGCAAGGTCTGAAAAATTATAGCTTGCATTTTGATCTATCAAACCTGAAGCTTTCAACTGTTGGTATTCTGCTTTGGTGACAGTGATTGTATTTTGACCAAAAGCAACGCTGCTTGAAAGTCCGATGAGTAATAATAATCTTTTCATAAGTATTGCTTTATGGTGATTTATAGTCTAAAGACGTTGGTTGAATTAAAAAGTTGTTTGGGATTGGAAAATAGGTTGGAAAGTTGGATTTTATTGATTTGGCGGTGACGTTTTTTCTTTCTTTTTGAAATTTAAAGGATAATTTACACCAAGACCAATATTGTTATAAAAGAAAAAAACAGAACTTTTAAGATTGGAATTTGCCGCATTCCTTGTTTTTACCCGCATCAAAGTGGGTTCGTATTGTAATTTGATTGCCCATTTTTTGAAGGAATATTGAATCGCAAAATTTGCGGTAAGTGCATAAGGTACACTGGTGATGTAGTAATATTCATCCTTGCTTTTAAAGGTTACTCCATCAATTATTGTTTCCGAAATATTTGGGTCTAAGGCTGAAATAACTGAGGGCTTTGTTACTCTAAAAAATTCACGATCAAGTGAATATGAAAGTGAATCTTTCATCTGATTCAAGAAGAAAAATTTACATCCAACTCCCAGTCTAAATGAAAAATTTGATTTTGGAATTACAAATTGACGTTCAATCATGGGGGTAAGCTTGTGTGTTCGGCAATAATAAGTATTGAGCTGCGGTCTATTTACAACACCATTATCAAAGAAGTTTAAAAACCAATCTTCTCTTCCCAAAGCCAAAGAATACAACGTTTTATTTTTTTCAATGCCAAATGAAACATTGTTGCTTGCGATCGCATGAACAGGATTGTTAAGATCTATAAATTTGTTTTTTGCCAAAAAATTATATTCCACAAAATATTGAACTTGTGAAATCGATCGAGAACAAAACAAAAGAGAAATTATAAAAAGTAAAGATAGTTTCATAACAATTAGATTTTCGAGGTTTAATTAAAAGTTCTAGTTCCTTTTTATTTCAAGCTTTAAGCTTTAATTTCCTAACAAACACACTAAAAATTTCATTTAAAAGTAACAAATTAATGCGCGAATCCAAAAAATGATGCATAATTGTGCATCTTCAAAAAATCTTTCTCCACAAAAATCCAAAGTCAATCCAAAATTCTCTTGTTTCGCTTTTTATTTCCAATTCCCATTCCTTTGCCTTAACTTTGCGCCGTGGTAAAAATCAGAGATATTGAATTGGGAGAATTTCCCCTGTTGCTTGCGCCGATGGAAGACGTGAGCGATCCGCCTTTTCGTGCCTTGTGCAAAAAACACGGCGCCGATTTGATGTATACTGAATTTATCTCTTCCGAAGGTTTGATTCGCGATGCGGCAAAAAGTGTTCAAAAATTAGATATTTATGAATATGAACGTCCTGTCGGTATTCAAATTTTTGGCTACGACATCGACAGCATGCGCCAAGCAGCGGAGATTATCGAAAAAACAAATCCGGATATAATCGACATCAATTATGGTTGTCCGGTGAAAAAAGTAGCTTGCAAAGGTGCCGGCGCTGGGATTTTGCAAGACATTCCCAAAATGGTGCGCATGACACAAGAAATCGTGAAAGCAACCAATTTGCCAGTTACCGTGAAAACACGTTTAGGCTGGGATGAAGACACTAAATATGTAGTAGAAACTGCGGAAAAATTGCAAGACATTGGCATTGAAGCAATTTCGATTCACGGGCGCACGCGCAAGCAAATGTACAAAGGCGAAGCAGATTGGACATTGATCGGCGATGTGAAAAACAATCCGCGCATGCGCATTCCAGTTTTTGGAAACGGCGACATCGATTCTCCAGAAAAAGCACTAGAATATAAAAATCGCTACGGCATTGACGGCATCATGATTGGCCGCGCTTCAATCGGTTATCCATGGGTTTTCAATGAAATCAAGCACTTTTTGAATACGGGAACACATTTGGCAACGCCTGGCATTGCAGAACGCGTGCAAGCGGCAAAAGATCATTTGCAAATGTCTGTCAATTGGAAAGGCGAAGTGTTAGGAATCGCTGAAATGAAGCGCCATTATTCCAATTATTTCAAAGGAATTTCACACATCAAAGATTACAGAATGAAATTGGTAACGTCGTTTGATTTGCAAGAAATCATGGACACATTGACCTACATTCAGGAAAATGAAGCCAATTTTGAGTTTGCTTAAAACTTTATCGGAGTAAACTTAATCTTGGGTAAAACTTATTTTGAGGTGCTGAGACTATTTTTTCGTATTGGAAATTCAAATTTACTGAATGAAAGTTCTGTAATTTATCGCCTGAAGTAACATATTTAAATCTAAGGTTTTTAAAATAAAATGGAGATTTAAGAAGTTAGCCGTCCTAGTGATTGGACGGTTTTTGAAGCGCACTAAAAAGTGTAAACGAAAGAGATAGCGATAGCTCATCGATAGAAGTCACTTTTTAGAAGTTTTGAAAATGCTGTAGTTTACGGAAGCAAGTTCAATCACGAAGACTTGATTACCTGCGGTGCTACTTCGTGGTTTCTTTTGTTACTTTACTTTCATCAAGGAAAGAAAAGTAAAAATCTAAGATGGAAAGACCATTTTGATGTTTAACGTAAATTTTTAGTCAGCACCTCAAAATACTTGTGGTGAGTTTACCGAAGTAAAATAAAACCCTTAATCTTTGCATTCCATCATCAATAAATCGCCTTTTTGGTGACTGATTTTGATGATTCCATCTTCCGCAACTTCATTGCTGCTTCCAATTCGATAGCCCAAAGTCAAACTTTCGTTTTGCAGGTTGTATTTCAAGTTTTCAGTGACAATTCCTTCCACCGTTCCAACTGGAATTAGAGAAATCGGCGTGTTTTTGGGGTACCACTTTTGAAACTTTTCAGGCAATTGATAAATGACAGAATAATCGTCGATCATAGTAATTGTGATTTGATTTTTAAATCTTACAATTCCTGTGATATTCGCCAAGGTATGGTCTGCACGTTTGCCAGTTGCCCACAAAACATTGACAGCGCGGTGTCCTTTTTGGATTAGAAAATCAATGGCTTTTTCCAAATCGGTTTTGTTTTGGTCGGGCGTATGCACAATTTCAATCGCGTCTTGTTTGGCTTTGATTGTTTCAAGCGGAATTTCATTTCGGTCAAAATCGCCCAAGAGCACATCTACCTTGATTTCAAGTTCGAGCACCCGATGAATCGCGCCATCCAACACCACCACGTAAGGACTCCATTCGAGCAATTCGCCCAACAATTCTATGCTGCAAGCTTCGCCATTTGCAATGATTAATGCAGGTTCTTGAAGATCTCTAACAACGTGGTGCGACGACATTTTGATTCAAATATTAGATGAAAAAAAAGGAACTCCAAATTGAAGTTCCTTTCGTAAAAATAATGAAATATTTTTAACCAAATAAAACGCTTGACCCGTAAGGATTTTCAATAGGATTGACAATCAATGTAGGAATTTGCGCATCATTTGTCAAGATATATTGTTCATGACTGGCCGTTATAACGCCCAATAAATTATTTCTATTCAAGTTCATGATGGCAATCAAATCAGCATCTAAATGCACAGCATGTTTGACCACTTCTTTGTCAAAACCATTTGCAGGAGCAATTGTAGTCGTGATTTCAATGTTTCTCTCAGCAAAAAACTTTTGAGCAAATTGAATATTTACTTTCACTTGTTGACGGAAAATTTCATCCGTTTCATCAGGTGTCACAATGTGAACACGAGATTTGAAGTAAGTTGCCAAGTTCGCCACATAAGCCAATTTTTGTTTGGTTTCTTTGTTCAAATCCAATGGTACAACAATGTCGTCGTAACCAGAAGGTTTGATTCCTTTTTCTTGCACCACCACAAACGGAACTGTAGAGTGTGTAATCACTTTCAACGCGTGACTTCCAGTGATGTGTTGCCAACCATGTTGACCGTGTGTTCCCATGAAAATCAAGTCTGCATGGTGTTCAGAAGCGAAATCGCCAATATCTTCAAAAATGCTCCCAACGCGCACAATTGGAATTAATTCAATGGATGAATTTCGCGCAGCGATTAAAGCTTTCAAATGGTTTTCTGCTTCTGGAATTTCCTTGTCTTTGGAAACAACGTGCAATAGAAATATAGTTGCATCAACTATAACAGCTGTTGCAAGCGCATGATCTAAAGCGTTATCCGCAACTGGCGTAAAATCGTGAGGAACAATAAAAGTTTTCTTTTTCATAGGATTGGAATTTCTGGTTTTAAAATCCAATACAAAGTTAAACAATGAAAATTAAGAAAGACTGATAATTATCACAATAAATTATGAAATCATTAAATTCTGAGTTCGACAAATACTCAATTTTAAGCAATATTCCTTTAAAATATGACAAAAATAAGCACTTGACTGGTTTCTAAATTAATGTTAAAAAGGCATAAAATGTGAACATGAAAAAGGACAGATAGTTGATAGCTACTCAAAATGTTTAAATTTGGAATAATCAATGCTGCTGCTAAAGTTTATTATAGCTGGGATTAACAAGAAGTTTGAAGTATGCAAATTGTAGGAAGAATCATTAAAACATCGACAAAAATTGGTCAAAAGAGAAGTCTAAAAAAAGGAATTTCTCATGAAAGTCAATTGAAATCGTTTAACAAATTACTTTTCAAGGCGCGAAAGACGAATTTTGGATCAAGTCATGATTTTGAGGGAATTTTGGATGATGAAAATCCAATTAACGCCTTTCAAAACAGTGTTCCAATGATGGATTATGATCAATTTTTCAACACATGGTTGCACCGCACGATTGATGGAGCTTACGACAATACTTGGCCTGGAAAAACTACCTATTTTGCTTTATCATCAGGCACAACAGGTTCACCCAGTAAAAGAATTCCCGTTACGCAGCAAATGATTCGGTCTTTTCAAAAAACAAGTTTGAAGCAAATGACCACCTTGGCAGACTTGAATTTGCCACCTAAATTTTACCAAAAATCAATTTTAATTGTCGGAGGTTCAACTGAATTAGTAACGGTAGGAAATCACATTGAAGGCGATTTGAGTGGTATTTTGAAAAAGCATACTTCTTGGGTTGCGTCGCCATTCACAAAGCCAGGGAGTAAAACTACAAGTATCAAAGATTGGAATAAAAAATTGGACATCATGGTGGAGGCTGCACCAAAATGGGACATTGGAATCATGGCAGGAATACCGAGCTGGTGTATTATGCTGATTGAAAGAATTATCGCTCGTTACGAATTGAATTCAATCCACGATATTTGGCCGAATTTTAAAGTGTATGTTCACGGAGGCGTTTTTATTGATCCTTATGTCAAAAAATTAGAACGACTATTAGGGCAAGAAGTATATCTTTTAGATACTTACCTCGCTAGTGAAGGTTATTTTGCCTACCAAAAAAACCCTTTGCAAAAAGGCATGCAATTGTTGTTAAATTCTGGCATTTTTTATGAATTTGTGCCTTTTAATGCCGACTATTTTAAAGAAGATGGAACGATAATAAACAAGCACAAAGCTTTGACTTTGGAAAACGTACAACCAAATGTTGATTATGCATTGATTATTTCGACAAATGCTGGATTGTGGCGCTACATCATCGGAGATTTGGTTCAATTCACGAATGTAGAGCAATGTGAGATCAAAATCACAGGACGCATCAAACAATATTTGAGTTTAGTTGGCGAGCACTTGTCTTTAGATAATATCCAAGAAGCGATCATTTCTGTGGGCAAAACCTTGGATGTAGAGTTTGAGGAGTATTGTGTTTTTCCAGATTCTGAAAAGCAAAATCACCATTGGACTTTGGGAGTCAATCAACAGCTTGACTGTGAAAAGTTAAATGAAATGTTAGACAAAGAATTGGCAAAACGAAACGACGATTATGCATCTGCGAGAAAATACAGTTTGGGGAAACCTATGATGTATTGTGTGCCAACTGTTTATTTCTACGAATTTATGGAAAAACTAGGCAAACTGGGTTCACAGAATAAGTTTCCAAGGGTAATGAGCAAGCATCAAGCGCTTCAATGGCAACAATTTTTGAAGACCAAAGAGCTAAAATAGAAATGATAAACAAATCATTTTGCTGCAACACTGTCTGCATTTCAATCTTTCTTAGCAACAAAAAAAGCCATTAGTTAGAAAGAAAGTGGCATAAAAAAAATTAGATTGAATTTATCCGTCATTTTACCCCTAACTCTGCTAACTTTTTCTAATTTTGATGAGTTTTAGAGGAAGGTGAAAAATTCAGTCAAATACATATTGCAAAGTTTACTCGGTTTTCAGAGGTATCTTTTTGTGTTTTCACTTTTCAAAATCAGGACTTTAAAGACAGATTCTAACGAAAAAGATTTTTTCCATTTTTTGAATTTATTGAAAGATGGCAAAGGTGATGTGTTAGACATTGGCGCCAATATTGGAATCATGACAGTTCATTTAGCGCAAAAATTGCCGAATTCAACCATTCATGCCTTTGAGCCAATTCCAGATAACATTTCGGTTTTGAAAAAAGTGATTGAAAAATTCCACTTGAAAAAAATCAAATTGCACACCTTGGCAGTAGGTGACTCTGAGGGCATTGTAAAAATGATTTTGCCAAATCAAGGTAAAACCAAAATGCAAGGTTTAAGCCACGTGAAGCACGAAAGTATCCAAGAATGGAACGAAGGCGAAGAATTTGAGGTGGAAATCAATAAATTGGATAATTTGTTGAACGGACAACCGATTCAAGCAATTAAAATAGATATTGAAAATTTTGAATATTACGCACTGAAAGGCGGAACAAGAATTTTAACTGATAATAAACCAATCATTTACGCCGAACTTTGGGACAATGAAAACAGGACCAAATGTTTTGAGTTGTTGACTGATTTGGGCTACACTACACACGTCGTTGAAAACGAGGAATTGGTTCATTTTGAATCAGATAAACACATCAAACAGAATTTCATTTTTATAGCCAGATAGTCTGGTTTGAAATCGTATTTTTGAACTGAGAACATGCAGCGTAAATTTTTGAATAACTTAATGCTGATGGTTTTGCTCAATTTATTGGTGAAGCCACTTGCCATTTTTGGCATTGATGCAACAGTTCAAAATCGCATTGGCGCTGAGGAATATGGTTTGTATTTTTCCTTGCTCAATTTCACGTATTTTTTCAATATCATTCTCGACTTAGGAATCACCAATTACAACACCAAATATGTAGCGCAACATCCGCATTTGGTGAAACGTTACATGGGAAAAATCTTGCCACTTCGCGTATTGCTTTTCTTCGTTTACATCTTTCTTTCCTTGGTTTTAGCTTACTTTTTGAACTACGAAGGAAGGCAATTTATTTTCCTTGGAATTTTGATTTTCAATCAATTTTTGATCAGCGTTGTGCAATATTTGCGGAGTTATTTCGCAGGTTTATTGCTCTTCAAAGTCGATACGCTGTTGTCGGTGTTGGACAAAGTTTTGCTGATTTTCATCGTCGGTTATTTGCTTTATAGTCCGACGTTTGAAGGAAAATTTAAATTGAGTTGGTTCATCGGTGCGCAAACAATCAGCTATTTTATCACTGTCTTATTGGCGGTGAGTTTGGTAGTTGTCAAAATCGGAATTCCGACGATGAAATGGTCGCCCGCATTCAATAAAGTGATTCTAAAACACAGCTTTCCTTACGCGATTTTGATTTTGTTGATGATGTTGTACAATCGCGTTGATGCAGTGATGATTGAGCGTCTGCATCCTTCAGGTGCGAAAGAAGCGGGAATTTACGCCCAAGCTTTTCGAATTTTGGATGCTTTTGTGATGTTTGGCATGTTGTTTACCAACATTTTATATCCGATTTTTTCGAGGCTAATCAAAGAAAAAACGAGTGTAAAACCCTTGCTTGATTCGGCTTCGAGGTTGTTATTTGCTTTCGCTTTTGTAGGAATCATTTTGTGTTTTTGCTTTCCAGCGATGATACTTAATTTGATTTACACCCAAAACATCGAAGAAGCCGTGCCCACTTTTCAGTGGATCATGTTGAGCTTTTTACCGATATGTGTCATCATGATATTCGGAACATTGTTGACAGCCAATGGAAGTTTAAAAACTTTGAATTACCTGTCGCTTTTTGGATTAATTTTAAACATTGGATTGAATGTGTTTTTCATTCAGATTTGGGGAGCTTGGGGCGCAGCATTAGCAACCTTGATCACCCAATCAGGATTGGCTATTTTGCAATTGTTTTTTGTTTGGAAATACTTTCAACTGAAATTCAATTGGCCTCAATTTGGAAGATATGCGGGATTTTTAGCCTGGCTGACAGGAACTATTTTCGTCCTTCAACAAATTACTATTTCCAATTGGAGTTTGCTTTATTTCATTATTTCAGCGGTCGTTGCAACTTTCGTTTTCCAAATGTTTCAATGGAGAATGCTGCTTCAAACGATGAAAAAATAATTATTCATAAGCAACACCACTCGATTTCAAAATCATGTAAAAACCTTCCTCGCCTGTTGGTTGCATGTCTTCTGGCATGTGTTCATTTCCGTAAAGTGGCACCCAAACCATCACGTAATCATCGCCTTCAGGACCGAAATTTGTGACGTAGTAAGTCACATATAATTTGATTTCGTCAGCAGCGGCCAATCTTTTATCTAAAGTTGACATTCCGCTTGGCCAGCTATTTTCAGTACAAAGTGCAGCCAAATACGAAAATTCTTCTTCAGTTAAAATTCCCGATTCAACCATTGCAGCTCGTGCATCTTCATTTTCTTGCAAATTGAAAGTTGAATACAAATCTCCTGGCTCAGTGATGAACACTTGCGCTTCTACATCTTCACCCTCTTCTTCAACGCCATAATCGCCTTCAACGTATGCGTCTTCCTCATAAACTTGTTCGATTTCAATTGGTCTTTCAGCGGTATTTCCTTCAAAATCAACGCCTATTGTTTCCATGATGAAGTAAATGTCTCTCGTAGGTTTGAATTTTGCATCCAAGTTTTTGTTTTCTGCAGCAGGAACCACTAAAACACAATAATCAGCGGTTGAAACGATTTTGTACACCGTGTATTTAAAAAATTCCTCTCTGTTTTCTAGTCTTGAATCTAAGTTATTCAATCCTTCAGGCCATTTGTCTTCTTGTGAATACGTGGTAATATCTGTCAAAATCTTTCCAGCTCCTTGCAATTTCGCAGCAGGTTTAAGCATTCCAATGTCTTCCGTGAAATCATAGGTACTAAACAAAGATCCTGGATCCACAATAGTTGCGTTCACTTTCACAACTTGTGCTGAAAGCGTAATTGGCAAAAGAAAAAGGAGCATCAAAAGTTTGAATTTCATGGCGAAAGAATTTATAAATAATTTTTAAAGGTAGAATAATTTCGGAAAATAATTGGAATGTCAGTCAATTTTTCAAAATTATAATTTCACCACCTAAGTTCCCCGCCCGAAATTGATTTTGCGCACGAACTTTTGTTATTTTTGTGGTATGACAACAAAAAAGGGAATCGCCATTCTTGGTTCAACTGGTTCGATCGGAACGCAAGCATTAGAGGTAATTGAAGCTTATCCAGATTATTTTGATTTGCAGGTTTTAACCGCCAATAACAATGCGGAATTGTTGATTGAACAAGCCAAAAAATACAAACCGAATAGCGTTGTCATCGTGAAAGAATCTTTGTATGAAGAAGTGAAAGCGGCTTTGATTGAGGAAGACATTCACGTTTATACAGGCGCTGAAGCGATGTCGCAAGTAGTGACTCACACTGATGTTCATGTGGTTTTGACTGCGTTGGTCGGTTATGCTGGTTTGAAACCAACATTGGCAGCAATTGAAGCCAAAAAAGACATTGCGCTTGCCAACAAAGAAACACTCGTTGTTGCAGGTGAATTGGTGACAAAAATGGCGAGAGAAAACGGTGTCAATATTTATCCTGTTGATTCAGAGCATTCTGCAATTTTCCAATGTTTGGTGGGTGAATTTCACAATCCAATTGAAAAAATATATTTGACTGCTTCAGGCGGACCTTTCAGAGGTTGGGATTTGGAAGCGTTGAAAAATGTAACACCTCAGCAAGCGTTGAAACATCCAAATTGGACGATGGGCGCAAAAATCACCATTGATTCTGCCTCTTTGATGAACAAAGGACTGGAAGTGATCGAAGCGAAATGGTTGTTCAATTTAAAACCAGAACAAATTGATGTGATCGTGCATCCGCAATCGATTGTGCATTCTTTGGTGCAATTTGAAGATGGAAGCATGAAAGCCCAAATGGGTTTGCCTGACATGAAATTGCCGATTCAGTTTGCATTGACTTATCCAGATCGATTTAAAACAGATTTTCCGCGTTTCAATTTCATGGATTATCCGCAATTGACGTTTGAAAAACCAGACCGAAAAACATTCAAGAATTTAGATTTGGCATTCGTCGCGATGGATTTGGGTGGAACCGCCGCTTGCGCATTGAATGCAGCCAATGAAATCACCGTTCAGGCGTTTTTAGAAACGAAAATTGGTTTTTTGCAAATTGCCGAAATCAATGAAAAGGTTATGAAAACGTGTTTGTTTGTGCAGAATCCCGTTCATGAGGATTTTGTTGCAGTTGATGCGGAAGCGCGTGGATTGGCGTTGAAGATTATTGGTTAGAATCCGGTTGAGAAATAATTAATATTTCAAAAAAACAATGATTGTCGCGAGGGTTTTTGTCATGGTTTCACGTTGTGTCTGCTTCGCGGTTTAAACAAAAACGCATGTCAAAAACAATCAAATTTCTTCCCTTCGCCATAACGCAATTATCATTGCGCTATGGCTACGAATGTTAGGTGCCTCTGGCACCAGTTGAAATTTGTTGTTTGTATGAAAATTAATTAATCGTTCAACTTCAAAACAGCCATGAATGCTTCTTGAGGTACTTCTACACGTCCGACTTGGCGCATGCGTTTTTTACCTTCTTTTTGTTTTTCTAGCAATTTACGTTTACGGGAAATATCTCCTCCGTAACATTTGGCTGTTACGTCTTTACGCAAAGCTTTGATGGTTTCACGGGCGATGATTTTTGCGCCGATCGCTGCTTGAATTGGAATTTCGAATTGTTGTCTTGGAATCAATTCTTTCAATTTGACACAAATTTTCTTCCCAAGTTCAAAAGCGTTGCTTCTGTGAACCAAGGCTGAAAGTGCATCCAAAACTTCTCCATTCAACATCAAATCCATTTTCACCAAATCGGAAGTTTTGTAACCAATTGGATGGTAATCAAATGATGCGTAACCTCTTGAAACGGATTTCAAACGGTCGTAAAAGTCGAAAACGATTTCTGCCAATGGCATTTCAAATGTGATTTCAACGCGGTCTTGTGTCAAATAAACTTGGTTTTTCAATTCGCCACGTTTTTCGATACACAAACTCATCACTTGTCCAATGTATTCAGATTTGGTGATGACTTGCGCTTTGATATATGGTTCTTCGATGCGCTCCATGGCTGATGGATCTGGCAATTCAGAAGGATTGTTTACGATGATCGCTTTCTCAGGGTCGCGGCGCATGTAGGTGAAATACGAAACGTTTGGAACAGTCGTAATTACCGTCATGTTGAACTCTCTTTCCAAGCGTTCTTGGATGATTTCCATGTGCAACATTCCCAAGAATCCACAACGGAATCCGAAACCAAGTGCAGCTGAAGATTCTGGTTCGAAAACCAAAGATGAATCGTTCAATTGCAGTTTTTCCATCGAGTAACGCAATTCTTCGTAATCGTCTGTTTCTACAGGATAAATTCCAGCAAAAACCATTGGTTTTACGTCCTCAAAACCTTTGATTGGCGTATCACAAGGATTGGCAGCCAAGGTAATTGTGTCTCCCACTTTGACCTCGTTTGCTTGCTTGATTCCCGAAATAATGTAGCCAACATCTCCCGCACGAACTTCTGTTCTAGGACTTAAATCCATGCGCAAAATTCCGATTTCGTCTGCGTTGTATGTTTTTCCTGTATTGAAAAATTTCACTTTGTCTCCTTTGCGAATTACGCCGTCTTTTACGCGGTAATAAGCAATAATTCCACGGAAAGCATTGAAAACAGAATCAAAAATCATGGCTTGAAGTGGTGCGTTTTCGTCACCTGATGGTGGTTTGATACGCTCAATTACAGCAGCTAAAATTTCATCAACCCCCAAACCAGTTTTTCCACTTGCTTGAATGACTTCTGAAGGATCACATCCTAGTAACTCCACAATTTGGTCTGTCACTTCCTCTGGATTTGCACCTGGAAGATCCATTTTATTTAAAATTGGAATGATTTCCAAATCGTGCTCTAAAGCCAAGTATAAATTCGAAATGGTTTGTGCTTCAATTCCTTGAGATGCATCCACAATCAACAAAGCCCCTTCGCAAGCAGCAATTGAACGTGAAACTTCGTAAGAAAAATCGACGTGTCCAGGAGTGTCAATCAAATTCAAGACGTAATCTTGGCCTTTGTATTTGTAATCCATCTGAATCGCGTGACTTTTGATCGTAATTCCGCGTTCGCGCTCTAAATCCATGTTATCCAAAGCTTGATTTTGCATGTCTCGATCGGCAATTGTGCCTGTTGTTTGCAATAATCTATCCGCCAAAGTACTCTTACCATGGTCGATGTGTGCGATAATACAGAAATTACGTATGTGCTTCATGTGTGTTTTTAAAACTGTTGATTCCTTAAGAAAGGAATGCAAAATTAAGGTAAAAAGTTGGGAAATCAAATGAAAACAACAGATTGAATTGTGTAAGCCCTTGAATTATTCTCAATCTTATCTAGAACCATTCTAAAATACCTTTTTTGTGGTATTGTCAAAAGGACTTTGAGTCTGTTACTTTGCAAAAAATATTTATTAAACTCATTATATCATGGCTTTCAGTCGAAACATTTTGTTGCTTTTCTCGGTTCTTTTATCTTCATTATCTGCTGTCAGTCAAATTGATACATTGAAAAAGGATTCAGTACTGGTTCAAAAATTGAGTGAGTTGATGGTAATCGAAAAGCAGATTATTGTGAAAGATGTTTTTTATTTAAACGAAATAGATGGCACAAGAATTTTATCTGGAAAAAAGAATGAAATAATCAATATGGGCGCGTTGGATGCGGATTTATCGACCAATAATGCGCGCCAAGTTTTTGGAAAAGTACCTGGAGTGACCGTTTGGGAAAGCGATGGTTCTGGAATTCAAGTTGGAATTGCCACCCGCGGATTGAGTCCGAATCGTTCATGGGAATTCAATGTGCGCCAAAACGGCTACGACATCAGTTCGGAAGCTTACGGTTATCCTGAAGCATATTACACACCACCGATGGAAGCCTTGGAGAGAATTGAAGTGATTCGCGGTGCTTCTTCTTTGCAATACGGAACGCAATTTGGCGGTTTGTTGAATTATGTCGTAAAGAAAAATCAAACCAACAAAAATTTCAGTTTTGAAACGCAACAAACGCTTGGTTCTTACGGACTTTACAATGCGTTCAACGCCATCAGTGGGAAATACAAAAAGTTCTCTTATTATGGTTATTTCCACCACAGAGGAGCAGATGGTTGGAGAGAAAATAGCGAATACAAAACCAATACTGGCTACATCAATTTCAATTTTGAATTGACCAAAAAGTTGAATTTGAGCATCGAATATACGCGCATGAATTACCAAAGTCAGCAGCCGGGTGGATTGACAGATTCTATGTACAATGCTGATTCAAGACAAAGTTTGCGCGCCAGAAATTGGTTCAGCACACCGTGGAATTCTACTGCTTTGAATTTGGATTATGCAATCAATGCTAACAGCAAGTTGAACGTCAAAATTTTCAGTACTATTGCTCAAAGAAACAGCGTTGGATTTACCAAAGCAATCAACATTGCAGATACTTTCAACACCGCGATTGGTTCTTTTAATCCACGTCAGGTTGACAGAGACAATTACAACAATTTGGGAGCGGAAATTCGCTATTTACAGTCTTATTCACTTTTCAAAAACACGCATTCTTTGGCAGCAGGTGTGCGCGTTTATCAAGGAAAAACAAACCGCAACCAGTTAGGAATAGGCACAACAGGTGACGACATTGATTTTTCAATTTCAGCGTTGAGTAGCGGCAAAGATTATGGTCGTTCGTTGGATTTCACCACCAAAAACGTGGCAGTTTTCGCGGAGAATTTATTCAAAATTGGCAAAAACTTGAATGTTACTCCAGGTGTGCGTTATGAAATGATTCAGTCGAACGCCAAAGGATATATCAACACTTCCGCGACTGGAAATATCAACGAAAATCAAGCGGATAGAAATGTGATTTTGCTTGGTTTGGGAATGGAATACAAAATCAAGAACACGAATGTGTATGCCAATTTTAGTCAATCTTTTCGTCCGGTGACTTTTTCAGAATTGACACCTTCTGCAACAACGGACGTGATCGACCCAAATCTCAAAGATGCCAAGGGATACAACTTGGATTTTGGATACAGAGGATATGTGAAAGCATTTTTGACTTTTGACATTGGCGGATTTTTCGTGAATTACGACAACAGAATTGGTACAATTTCTCAAAATGGCGCTGCGTTCAGAACAAACATCGGGACTTCCGAAAGCAAAGGAATTGAGAGTTTTGTGGAATTAGACCCGATTCGCATTTTCAGATCAACTTCCAAAATTGGGAATTTCAAGTTGTTTGTGAATTACGCTTTTGTGGATGCAAAATATACGCAATGGAACAATCCAGCAATTGCCAATGATGCGAGTAAATCGATTGAAAACAAACGTGTTGAAAACGCACCGCGCCAAATTTTGCGCTATGGATTCAATTACAAATACAAACAATTTTCAGCTACTTTTCAAGTCAATCAAGTGGATGCGATCTACACAGATGCTGCCAACACAGAATTGCCAAATGCACTTGGAACAATTGGGAAATTAGACGGCTACACCGTGATGGACGCATCTTTCACCTATTTGTTTCAAGGAAAATTTAACTTGAAAGGCGGAGTAAACAACCTGACGAACGAAAAATACAGTACGAGAAGAGCAGGAGGTTATCCAGGACCAGGAATCTTACCAGCGAATGCGCGTACTTTTTATGTGGGGATTGGGGTGAAGATTTAATATTTCATCAATCAAAAATCACATGCACAAATCCATGCAATGTAACCCATTTCTCACCACTTAGCCTGTTGATTTTCACTTTACACAAATACGTATAAACACCTTCCGTGACCCATTCGCCGGATTTTTGGTCTTTGCCATTCCAGCCAATCATTGGGTCTTTGGTTTCAAAAATGGAATTTCCCCAGCGGTTTAGAATCACTAAATCTACCGCATCGATGAATTTGTAGGGAAGCAAAGGATGAAAAACGTCATTGTTGTCGTCGTCATTCGGCGTGAAAACGTTTGGCAATTCATAAGAAGGATCGCAATTCTCAACGCAAATCAAGTTGGAAGCGACACTTTCATTTTGATTGGGCAATGAATCATACGCCGTCACGTAAAAACATCCTGCCAAATTGCTCGTATCACTGAAAATGAAACCTGTTGAACTTGCAGGAAAATCAGCAATGACTTCAAAATTTCCATCTGTCGTTGGAGCATAATAAACGCGATATCCGACCACATCTTCAGCGCAAAAAGCTGGGTTTTGGTCCCAAAAAAGACTGTTTTGAAAGGTTTCACAATTTTGGGTCAAGTTGCCCAAAGTGGGGGCGCAAGGTGGCGTTAAATCTGTCGGTTGCGCGCACGCGATGTTCGACCAATTCAGTAATGGCGCAACAATTCCCGGCAAAGAATAAGCGCCAATGCTGCGTACTTTGTAGCAATAAGAAGTTTCGTTCAAAAGGTTTGAATCGATGTAGCTTTTTTCTGAAATGATGTCGAGCAACACAAAATTTCCTGAATTGGTCGGAGATTCTTTCCAAATTTCGTAGAGTGAATTTGTCCAAGGAACAATCTCATTCCAAACCAACTGCAGTTGATTGTCGTTTGGAACCAAACTCAAGAAAATTGTTGTCGCCGTTGGACTGAATCCCAATTCTTGTCCGTTGTTGATCAAAGCTACTTTGTATTGAAAAGCATTGGTTGAAGTGGGCAAATTTTGGTTGATGAAAAATGTATCGCATTGTGTCAAGGTATTTTGTGGCGCAGTGGTGAAAACGGGCTCAAAACTGAGTGCGTTGGAAGTCGATTGATACAAACGGTATTGATAAGGACCGCTGTAAATGTTCAAATCCAATTCTTTCGGATGTGTCCAACGAACGGTGTCAACGCCTAAAGTTGGATCTGTGAAACCAATCGTTGCATGCGTGAGCACTGGAATCTGAAAATTCATTTCACCACAAACTTGATTGGAAATACAACTTTCAGCACCATTTTGAAAAACCGCGGTGACCAAATAGCAATATTGATTTCCAACCACCAAATTGCTTGAATCTGTGAAGGTAGTCGTTTGTTTTTCGTTAATTTCCGCCAAAAGCGTGTATCCAATGCTCAGCGGGAAATTCGGCGTACAACAATTTTCAGGATTTAAAGCGATGCTGTCGTTGCTTTTATACAATTTATAGCCAACAACTTGCGGACAATCGGCAGCGTCCCAATTGAGTTCAAATGCGTTCAATGATTCGGTCAAAGTCAAATTTTGAACGGGCGGCGCATTGACGGTGATGTTGAATGTTTCCAAGTCTTTCAAAATCACGTTTGGACCAGCATCTGTGGCTTCCAAGGTGAAAATGTAGCTATTGTTTCGAACTGCTTCGCAACCTGGTTGCCAGTGAAAATCGCCAGTAATTGGATTTCCATTCGGTGAAGCAGCAAATGTTGCGGGATTATTTTCCAAGAAAAAACCTTCGCCGAAATATTCCCAATGCAACACAGGGTTGTCTTGCACTGTTGCTTGGTCGTCTTGCGCAAATGCTTGAAAATCGATGTTTTCATTGGCAAAAACGCAAGTATCGCTGACTGATGAGACGGAAGGTGCATTGTTCAGACAAACTCCTTTTACAGTCACTTGCATGTCGCGAATCACAAATCCGATGCGAATGCCACGGCGGTATTCAGTGACGACAACCGCCAAATTGTATTCGCCAGAAATTGTTGGAGCGTTCCAAAAAAGTGTTCCTGTTATGGCGTCCAATGTCAGCAAACCGCCACCCACTTCTTGCGGATATTGATAGACATCAGGAATCGACATGTCGAAACAATCTTCGCCTTTGCAAGGAATCAGTTGGTAAGACAAACTGTCGCCATCAGGATCGTAAGCGCCGAAATTGTAAATCCACGGTTGTCCAGTGCACGTTTCTTCCGGACAAGGACAATCAACCAATTGCAAACTGTTGTTGGGCGTTCCCAAAAAAGGCGAAATGATGAGCAATGTTTGAATGCAAAATATTTTATCGACTGAATTGGCGATATTCAACACGTTTGCGTTGCGGTTTGGATCTTCGCATTGAATCAAAAATGTTCCTGGACCAGTGTAATTGTGGGTTCCGACGTAATAATTTTGTTTGGTATCAGTGGCAGGGAAATCGTAAAAAACCACCCGTGGAATCGTGTCAATTGTGCCATCTCCGTAGTTGATTTCCAGATCTGCGCGGTTGGCTTCGCTGGTTAATTTGGTGCACGTGGTGATGGTGAATTCGTAAGTGTTGCCGTATAAATGTTTGTAAGTAATTTCTCCCGAGCGATTGTGCGTAGCATGCGCCTGCAAGGAAATGCAAATCAGTACGAGGGAGAAAAATCTTTTTAGTAACATCTTGGACTAAAGGTACACAAAAGTAGAGGAAATGACAAAATCGCCTCATTTTTTCATCTTAAATGAGATCAACTTTAATTCATTTTGTTTTCAAAGTTTTCAAAATTTTGAAAATTAATATGATAACAAAGCCCATTTTCATTAACCACCTTAAAATCAGCCCGTAATTGTTTAGTGAAAATCTTTATTAATCTAATACCCAAAGAGTCTAGTTTCATTAATTCAAAATCTTGTTTTAATCCTATTCCATTATCAAAAATTGATAATTCTATAATTGAATTTTTTTCCGCAAGTTGAATTGTAATTTCTGGATTTTCTATACCTTGAAAAGCATGTTTGTAGGAATTTGTAACTACTTCATTTATAATCAAGGCTAACGGTACAGTATTTTTGGTGTTTGCAAAAACCTCATTTAATTCGAAATTGATTTTTACTCTTTGTTCGGCATCGAAAAATTTACTCAAATAAGAAACAAAATCCTCCGTATACTCTCTTAAATTAATTTGAGCAAAGTTGGCTGATTTATATAGTTTTTCGTGAATCAAAGACATGGAAATTATCCTATTTTTTATTTCCGCAAATTCATTGATAATGGTTTTATCTTTCATTCGTTTCATCTGCATTTCCACTAGACCAAGGAAAATTGACAAATTATTTTTTACTCTATGGTGAACTTCTCCTAGTAATGCATCTTTTTCAATCAATGATTCTTTGATTTGGATAGATTGTTCTGTTTTTTCAGTCACATCCAAACCAATACCTAGCATATACTCAAGTTCGTTTTGTGCATTTAAGAACGGGAAGAATTTACGCAATACGTAAACAACTTTTCCTTCTTTATTAGTTACTTTATCGGTAAATTCAAGTTGTTTTTTAGATTTTAAAACTTGATCAAAAATAGCTTGTCGGACATCAGCAATAGTAACGTCTTTGTTAAAATGTTTGCAATAATCGTAGTCCGTTTTTCCAATCACAAATTTCCTTGTTTCAGGATCTTTAATTCCGATTGGATTGACGTATATATATTCGTGTTTTTCATTGAAAACAGCAATGTCTAGCGGCAGATTATTTAAAATCATTTCGTAAAAAGCCCTTTGTTCTTCCACTTTTTGTTCTTTCAAAACTTTTTCGGTCACATCAACCTGAACAGAAATAAAATTGACAATTTTTTCGTCTTTTATGAAGGGAATGATGGTTGTGTCAAGCCAATAAACGTCTCCATTTTTGTTTGTGTTTTTGATAACTGACTTCCAATTGTCGTTGAGTTTTAAATTTTCAACTATTTCTTCAAAAGAACTTTCTTTGGTTTTGTCAGTTATTAAAAAATCAAAGGGTTTGCCTATCATTTCGAGGTTATTGTACCCTGAAATTTCAGTAAAATTTTGATTCACAAAAGTGATGTTTCCATCTACATTGATGGTTGATAGCAAGACTGTTTGGTCGATAACACTTTTGTAAAATTCCAAATTAAGTATGGCATTTTCTAATTCGTGTTCGTGCTTTTTGGTGGGAGTCAAATCTTTGACAACTACTTGTAACAATTCGTCGCCCTTTTCTTGTATTACCTCTCCACTTATGCTATAATACTTTTGCTCTTTAATCAAGCGAACTTCATCGAATTGAATGCTGCTTTTGGTCAATTTACAATTCAAAATTGCGTCGTTGATTAAATTAGCTTCAATAAAAAGTGATGTAAAATTCTTATAAGTTGATTCATATTCATTGATATCAAACATCTTAGACATTTGATTTGAATTTACAGTAAGATCAGACTTTAAATTTAATGTAAAAGACCCAGCTTTGGATAATTTTTCGAAGTTAGAAATCTGAACTTTATCTTGCTTAATTTGAAACTGTTTTAGTTGAATTTCATTGTTCAGCACCTGATTTTCATGCATCAAAACTCCTTTTTCTAAAAGTGTTGATTCATATTTTTTCATGATGGACTTTTGGTCATCTAGTTTTTCTTCTAAATGCAAATAAGTATCATTTACTGCAGATAAAAATCCAGCTATTTTTTTGTGAAGTCGCGAATTTTCTCCAATAAAATTTTTTATTTGTTCCTCTAATTTGGGATGTACATCATGCATAGCGTTTCAAAATTAGAATTTTAATTTCATAAAATCATGATAATTTACATGACTGTGGTTGAAATCCTATTAAAAGGATGTCATCTGTCTGGTCTTCATTGCCTTGCCAATTTCTGAGAAAAAATTCAATTTCAATTTCTTTTTTCAAACAATCTAATCCTTCAATTTTTTCTAGAAATTGAGAAAGTCCTTTTCTTTTCAATTTTTTTGAATCAGGACCACCAAATTGATCTGTCAATCCATCAGTGAAAAAATAGAAAAAGTCATTTGGCGCATAATCGATTTCAATAAATGGAATTTCGTCAAGTGAATTAAAATGTTCACCTATTGAATTTCCCTTGAAATTTAATACTTTATGTTCATTGGCTGTAGAATCATAATAAATCACCACTCTTTTAATTCCAGCAATTTGAACGGTTGATTTTTCAGGAATAACTTTGAAAATAGCCAAATCTAAAGCATCGGAGATTCTGTTCTTTTTGTCAATGTTTGCTAAGTTTTCGATGATTTTTTCGTTCAATTCATTGATTATAAACCTTAAATCATTGTGTTTTTTTGATTTTGAAACCAATATTTCATAGCTCAAGACAGAAAGTAAAGCGCCAGGTATACCGTGACCAGTGCAATCTCCAATACCTCCAATCAAGGCTTCCCCAGCACTTTTTTCTACTAAAAAACCAAAATCTCCAGAAATAAAGTCTTTTGGTCTGTTTATAAATATTGACTTTGAAAAACAGGCTTGCAATTGATCTCTTTGCAAGAATATCGCTTCTTGAATTTTTTGTGCATAGACCATCGAATCAGTCAATTCATTCATCGTATCTATGATTTCATCAATCCCTTTTTTGCTGATAGGCTTGGATAAAAACGCCCTCATATTCGTCGATTTCGCCCTTTCTTTGTTGCGCTCTTCTGTATTTCCAGAAATATAAACCACAGGAATTGAATTCATTTTTTGAATTTCCTGCATGGTTTCAATTCCATCCAAACTGCCTTCCAAACGGACATCCATCAAAATCAAATCTGCAGTATTTTCTCTGAAAAATGCAATTGCAGCTTCACCACTTTCAAAAGTAGCAACAACTTGGTGACCTAAATCTTCAACATACTCTTTGTAAAGCGCTTGAATGATTAATTCATCTTCAACAATTACGATTTGCTTTGACATGAAACTAAATTAGTTTATACCTATTTTGGTTTGGTTAAAAAAAGCGTAGATGATGTACATCATGCCAGCGAGAATTAGTAATGCTATGAAAAGTAAAAAATGTATAAAGTCGCGGTCGCTGTTATTTTTCATTGAGTGGGGTAACCTTTTTTTTAAAATATTATTAAATATCACCACCAGACTAGTCCACAAAATTAGGTTTTTTTTTATTGTTCGTGTAACTTTGGTTACACATGAAAATGTGTATTGAACTATATTTTTAATTGGATTGACTTTTTAACAATTATTTAAAAAGTATTTTTGCTTGTGCTTGATAATAATCGGAAATTGAAATTGGAAAAACATTTTTTGAAAATGTGCAGATTTTCTTTGTTTGTAATATTTGTATTGTGCGCTGAAGTTGCAGATTGTCAGTACAATTATCTTTCACCACTTTTTGATATAAATTCAGGCTTACCGCACAATGAAGTCAATGACATTGTGAAAGATGATGCTGGCTATATTTGGATTGCCACAGACAATGGACTTTCAAGGTTTGATGGCTATAATTTCATCAATTTCAATCATGAAACGCATCCAAACATATTTAAAGAAAGTCGAATCACCAAAATCCATAAAAAAGGTTCAGTTCTATACCTATTGACTGCTTCTGACGGATTAATTGAACTGCAACCGAGGAATATTTCATTCAAGAAATTGTACACAGCAAATCCGCTTGCCATGGCTTTTTCAAATGATACAACTGCCATTCTTTTTGACTCAGGAAAATTGGTCTTTAAGATTAAAAGTAAGGTCATTTTTATTCGAAAGTTGAATTTGTTTGACAAAACTGACATTGCCATTTATCAAGGAAAAGTTTTTGTTTCTTTGAATAACAAGGAGTTAATAACAATTAGTCCAAAATCACCTACAAAGCAGATCAAAATTGGTATTCAAGAAACTGATTTTTTGGGTAAATTCTTTGTGTCAAAAGTACACGGTCTTGTACTTTGGAATGGAGATGTTGTGCGCCTGCTCAGAAATAATAAGTTGGTTGATCACCCAGATTTTATTACCAAAAGGCATATCACTTATTTTGGTGAAGATGCAGATGGAAAGCACTTATTTATTGAAAAAAGTACAATACCTTTTGTCGTATTTGAGAGGGAAATGATAGGTTTTTTCTCACCCACCATAAAACAAAATATTCAAAATAAATTTATTTTTAGACTCAATAAGACTTATATTTTGGTAGGAACGAATCAAGGTATAATCAGAATTGAACAAAAGCCAGCTGTGTCTTATCAGATTGATGATTATTCCTTGAATGTGGACAATTATATTTTGCAACGACGTAAGATTATTGAGCACAAAAACAAGCGTTTTTACATCGGATATCCTAGGGTTTTAGAAGAAAATAAAGGAGTTATTAGTCGGTTTTCAGCTAGAAATCTTGTTACCTATGACGGGTTGATTTTTAATGACGAATTGTTTTGTACGGCAGAGGGAGATGGCTTGGTTAGTTTTGATTTACAGACCAAAGAAATCACCAGTCACGTCAATAAACACCTTGGTGTGCATGAAACTTTTCAATCCATTTTAAAGGTTTCTGATTCTAAAATCTTGTTGTGTGGGGGAAATAAAATGGTTTTGTATAATCCAACGAATAAAGTTTCCAAAGCCTTTTATTTGAAAAAAGGAATAGAGATTCAAGTTGCGGTAAAAAATGACAATTCAAATATTATTTATTTAGGTACCAATAAAGGATTATTTCGAATTCAATTTACTTCAGAAAATAACTTTAAAATCCTTGATTCAGGAAAACAACTCAATGTGGAGGTGAGAGATATTCTATTGAGAAAGGAAAACAATGAAATTTGGTTAGCAACATACAAAGGTGTTTTTGTGTTGAATTTCAAAAATCTAAAAATCATTCATGCATATACTCAACCAAATCAGGTTTCAAACCCTAAAGTTGTAAAATTAGTCGAGGATAAATCTAATTGTATTTGGGCATCTACTTATTTAGGCATAACGATTTACAACACAAATGATGGAACGATTCGATTTATCAATAAAAATCATTTACTAAATAATTTTGAATACAATAATAAATCCGGGAGTTTGTTGAGCGATGGTAAAATTGCTTTTGGGGGCTTAAATTGTTTTGAAATCATCGACCCAAAAGCACTGAACGAATATAAATATGCCAAAACCTTTGCTATATCTGGCATTGAAACTGTTAAAAATGAAAATAGGAAATGGTTTTCAGCTTATCGAGAAGGACAAAAAATTAGTTTTCCTACGGGCAAGGAAGCAATAAAAATTTACCTAGCCAATTTGGATTATCAATACGGAAACGGATATACTTTTCAATATACTTTAGATGCCAAAAATTGGTTTAATGTGGATAAAAATCATTTCATTTTAATTTCCGATTTATCGTACGGCGAGTATAATCTGAAAATTCGAATGTTTAACCCTTTTGGTGAATTCGTAGGTGAAAAATCATTTATAATTTCTGCACACACGCCATTTTTCTACAGAACGGAATTTTTGATGACTGCATTTATTCTTGTGATTGTTTTCTATTTACTTTTTGTCTACTACTTCATAAGATCATTGAGAATCAGAGCCAAAACCAAGGCTAGAATTGCCATGGATTTACATGATGAATCAGGAACAATTCTTACCCGTTTATTATTGATTTCAAAGAGAGAAAAATTCGAGAATAGTGATAAGGTGCGTTTACAAGCTGGATTGAAAGAAGCACTTTACAGTTTCAGAACTTACATTGATTCTATTTCGCGCGAAAAACATACGATGCAAGATTTAACAGATGATCTTCGGGAATTTGTCTATTTATCTTGCAACAATGCTAGTATCAAAGTTGATTTTAAGGCCGAATTAGATAAAAATTACACCATAAATGGTGAACTTTTCCGAGACATTAAGCTTTCAGTATACGAGATTGTGACCAATTCAATCAAACATTCATTATCTGATAATATGTATTTTAGCCTTTTGGCATACCATGATAAACTCAATCTTTTTATTTCAGATGATGGATTTTGTAATATTACAGAATTAGAGTTGGGTAAAGGAAATGGAATTCAAAATATTAAAAAACGAATCCAAAGAAACAGGGGTCAAGTAAACTATTCAATCGTCGACGGAACAAATGGATTGACAGTTGAAATTAATCTACCATTAACATGAAACGCATTATTATCATAGAGGACGATATTCATTTGGCGCATTTGCTGCAAGAGAATATCAATGAAATAGAAAATTTAGAATGCAAGCAAATTTATCCCAATCCGGTTGCTTTTCTAAATAATCCTATAGAAGCAGACATATACTTGCTCGATATCGTGATGCCAGAAATGAATGGTTTGGAAGCAATCGAGAAAATTTTGAAATTGTTTCCCAACACAACCATCGTAATGAACACCATCAAAGACGATTCTGAAACGATTTTTCAAGCCTTGCAGTTGGGAGCTTCGGGCTATATCGATAAACAAAGTTTTCACACAAATTTTGAAGAGGTTTTTTCAAGTATTGAAAATGGCGGTGCATACATGACACCCAAAATAGCTCGAAAAGTGATTACTTTTTTCAATCAACCTCGAAGTATTTCAGTGCAATTAACCGAGCGTGAAAAAGACATCGTAAATGGAATTTTGGACGGTTTGAGCTACAAACTCATTGCTGATAGATATGAGATTGCCATTGATACCGTTCGAATGAATATCAAAAAAGTATACCGCAAGTTGAATATCAATTCTAAATCAGAACTGTTTAAAATGATAGGAAACAAGCAAAGATTTTAAATAACGATTTCATTTTCCTTCGCCAAACCTTCATTCAACTTAAACTCCAACGCGATGAAACAAGCACAAATTCCCCAAATTGGAATAGCCGCTTTATCGGTTTTGCTATTCAATTTTTTATTGCTTCTAATATTTAAGTAGTCTGTCTAACAACATATTAATTTCTTTCAAATTTTTCTTTTCTAAAAACGCAGATTCTTCAATTTTTACCGAAAATAATTTTTCTAAGCGCATTTTTAGCTCTAAAAAGTCTAAATCATCTAAATTTAGTTCTCTGAGCAATGTTTGTTCATGTAGGTCAGAATTTTCACACTGCAGATAATTTGATATAACTTTTCGGATTTTATATTTAAGCTTTTCCAAAATCTAATTTTATTTCATAAGAGGTATATTATTATTGAGCAATTGGTAAGTAATATAAATTATTCCTAATAAGATGATTATCGCTAAAATTGCCAGGAAAGTTGCAAATCCCAAGTCAACGTCATTTTTGTTCATATACAGTTAGAAGATTTTATTTTAACATTTTTGACACTACAAAGTTATTACCTTTAGTTTTAATTTTTGCTATTTTAAAGGTTTGTTTGTCCTTTCTAAAATTATTTTGCTACTTTTGAGGCATGAAAAATATTATTGATAATATCAAGAAGTTTAGGGAATTAAAAAATATTACTAGAGAACATATAGCTGATAGCCTGGAAATGAGCTTATCAGGGTACAGTAAGTTAGAGCGAGGTGAGGTAGAACTGACGGTCTCAAAATTGTACAAAATTTCAGAGATATTAGAAGTGGATATTTCTCAAATCTTAAATTTTGATGCTTCTCAAATTTTTAATGTTACAAATAATCAAATAGTAAATGGAGTAAAAGTTAATGAACAGATTAATAACTATAATGATATTTACAAAGATAAATATATCAGGAAATTAGAAGAAGAGATTGAACGTTTAAAAAAGTAGTATTTTATATTTCACCTTCATTCAACTTATACTCCAACGCGATAAAACAAGCACAAATTCCCCAAATTGGAATAGCCGCTTTATCGGTGTCTAGATAGTTGTTCAAAATTCCGTGAACGAAGTAAGTCACCAAAGCCAAAATAAACGCAAGAATCAATACTTTCATTTCGCGTTTTTCCGATGGCCAGCGGTTGTAAAGCGTAATTCCTTTATAGAAAATCGCTGAAATCAGTATCAAAACGATAATCAATCCTATAAATCCCATTTCAGCCAAAGGACCCAAATATTCGCTGTGTGCATTTCCGCCGTCTCCGAAGTTGGTGGAAATAATCGTCAAATTTTCTGGCTCTTGAAATCTGGCGTATTCAAAAGCATAAGTTCCTGGGCCAAAACCAACAATCGGACGTTCTTGAAACATCGCAATCGCACATGACCAACGGTTGATTCTTTCCAGATTGGATGCATCTGTCGTTACGTTTGCAGCACTTTCCAAGCGTTTTCCGAAATCTTCTGTCGTGTGTTCTGATTTGTTTTTCGATAAACTTTGTTCAATCGATGTCCAAGAGAAAAACACGAAAACACCAATCGTTGCCACAACGCCCAAAATCAAGCTAAATTTGATTTTGAAGTGAATCAAAAGCCAAACAAACAATGCAGCGATGATGCTCAACCAAGCGGCGCGTGTGTAGGAGAAAAACAGTGCGATTAAATTGATGGCAATCAAAACCAACAAAATCGCTTGAATTAACGGTGGATGTTTCTTGGAGAAGTAAATGCCAAAAATGATCGGAACCAAAAATGCGGTCATGGCTCCGTAAATCGTATGATCTTTGAAAAATGGCCACATCACCCAGTGACTTTCTTTTTCACCGAAAGCATAACTTGCATGCATGAAAACCGTGTAAACCATGGCGATGGTCATACCAATGGTGAAAAACCACAAGAAAGTTTTGATGTTTTTTTCTGACAAGAAAACGCGTGAACCGTAGAACAACATCGGAATCATAAACCACAAGCGCGCCAGTAAAAATTTGAATGAAACGAGCGGTAAATCGCTGGTGATAGACGTAAAAAGAACCCAAAGCAAATACAATCCGATGGCCCAAACAATGGCATTTTTCCAAATGAAATCAGGGAAAACTTTGTATTTGATTTGCTGAAAAAGCAACAAGAGCATCAAACCAAAAAGCAAGGGCTCGGTTGGCACAAATAATCCAAATCCGTTGACATATTCTTCGATGTTGACAGAAAGTGGCGTCAGTAAAAACAGCAACAAAAAAGTGAATTGCGTATTGAAAACCGCGCTGTAAATCGCCAAAAGCACCACCGGAAAAGCCAACATGTAAAGCTGATTTTTCCAAATGAAATAGGAGGAAAGCGCAATGAACAAGGCGCCAACCAACAACAACCAACGATTTGTTCGAACGAACTGCACTTACGCGATTTTTCTCAATTCTTGAATGCGGTCTTGAATCAATAACGCAAAGACCATGAAAATGAAAGTAGCAAAAACACTTACAATCACGATGATTGCTTTTTTCGGTCTGTCTTTTTTGTCGGCAACAACCGCTCTTTCAACCACAAATTTATGGTTGAAATTGGCGTAAGCATCAGATTCTGCTTGTTCGTAAGCAACCTCAAATTCTGATAATTTCACGATTTTTTCGTCTCTCAACATCGCCAAACCGTCAAACTCAGCACCGTATTTCATGTTGATTTCCAGTTTGTCTTTGAAAAACTTGCGGTCTTCAGCACCTTTCGCTTCGTTGTACGCCGCAGAAAGTGTCGCGCGACCTTCGGAAGTCACAACGCCCAATGCAGAAAGGCTATCTAATTTCATTCTGATTTCTTTCAAACTCGTTTCAATCAATTGCTTTTTACGCTGACTGATTTCAAACGCAGGAATTGTTCTTTCCTTCACCATGTCGTTTTTCACGGTATCGATGAGGTCTACAATTTTGTTGGCGATTTCAGCAGCCAATTCTTTGTCTGAGTCTAACACATCAATTTGAATCGAGCCATATCTTGTGCGGGTAAACATGATGTGTTCTTCATACGCTTTGCCCAATTTGTAGAATTTATTCGGATCGTCCATGTCGATGTCGTAGTGTTTGAACAAGTCAAAACGTTGTACGATTTTATCTCTGATACGAGATGATTGCAGGATTTGAACCATTTGTTCAGATTGTTCTTCTTCCCCAAAATCCATGGAAGAAGCTTTCGCATTTCGTTGTTCAGAAAAGGAAACTGTACTTGTAGCCGTTGGGAAAACGATGGCAGTTGAGAGGTATAAAGGAGTCAATAAGAATGAGATAACCAATGAGATTACAGCTGCTGCTGCGGTCACTATTCCAATAATTTTGCGTTTTTTCCAAACAAACAGAATCAAATTTTGACGTTGTTGTTGAAATTCAATATTTTCTTGCTCCATGTATTTCTTTTTGCGTGTGCGAATTTACTTTAAAATCTCCAATTTTTCGAACATCATGGATAACTAAAATTATTGGGTTTTATTGTGGGAGCTTTGGGGAGATGTTAGGATTTTAAGATATTAGGATTTTAAGACGTTAGACAATAGACCAAAGACTCAAGACAACAGACTGTCTAATTTTCTTTTAGTCTGATTGATTTAATTTTAGGAAAAAAGGTCCTCCCCCTCGGTCCCCCTCCCAAGGGGGAAGAGTGAAAATCTTTCGATTTTCTTAGTTGGAGAAACCTGTAAATTTGAGGTAATTCGTTTTCCCCCTTTGGAGGGGGATTAAGGGGGAGGAAAAATTTATGTTGCTTTTAGCATCAAAATAAAATCCTCACTTATAAAAATTCATCTCCTCGATATACCGCTGCACGGGTTCTGTGAGCAAATACCTTACATCCTTGCGTTCTTTGATGGCGTTTCGTACAAAACTGGAGGAAACTTTCATTACGGGTGCGTCGTTGCAAAAAATGACATTTGGATGGTCGGCAAAAAGGTTTTCGTATTGATTTCCAATTTCTTGCACTTCTTGTTCTTCTTGGATGGTCAATACGCGCGGATAGACGTAAAACTTGTGGTTTTTGAGTATCGTTTCGTGGTTGAACCACTTATGAAAGGTGCGTAAATTGTCTTCTCCCATGATGAGCGCAAACTCATTTTCAGGATATTGCTCTTTCAAATAGGCGAGGGTAGTAGCGGTATAACTCGGTTTTGGCAATTTAAATTCGATGTCGCTGGCGCGCAGATTGTTGTTGTCTTCAATCGCGATTTTTACCAAAGCCAAACGGTGGTAATCGGCCAACAAAGAGGACTTTACTTTCAGCGGATTTTGAGGTGTGACCATCAACCAAACTTGGTCCAAATCGGTGTAATCCGCCATGTAATTGGCAATCACCAAATGTCCCACGTGAATGGGGTTGAAAGTGCCAAAATAAAGTCCAACTTTCATGCTTACGCGTTTAAAAATTTTGCGACAATTGCTTCAGCTTCTTCGCAGGCTTTGTCGAGGTGCACATTGAGTAAAACCACGTCAAATCCTTCAGCTTGTGCCAATTCTTGTCGGGCTTTTCCCATTCTGACTTGAATTCTGTCTTCAGATTCAGTGCTGCGGCTGCGCAAACGAACTTCCAATTCTTCAATAGATGGCGGTTGCACGAAAACGGATAACGCTTGGTCACCAAATTGTTTTTTCAGGTTCAATCCACCGATGACATCTACGTCAAAAACAACTGATTTTCCATCGGCCCAAATGCGTTCGATTTCGCTTTTCAGCGTTCCGTAGTAATTGTCGGTGTAAACTTCTTCCCACTCAACAAAAGCATTTTCAGCGATTTTTTGTTTGAAACCTTCTACGCCCAAAAAGTGATAATCTTTGCCGTCGGTTTCATTGTTGCGCGGTGCTCTGCTGCAAGCAGATATAGAAAATTCAAGGCGCTTTTCAACGGAAAGTAAATGTTTTACAATCGTTGTTTTCCCCGCTCCCGAAGGCGCTGAAAAAATAATGCATTTTCCTTGTTGCTCTTGATTCATGTGATTTTATTACAAGGTATTAAGCACTTGTTCTTTGATTTTTTCCAAGCTGTCTTTCATGTCAACGACCATTTTTTGGAGTTCAACATGGTAACTTTTGCTTCCCAAAGTATTGATTTCACGACCAATTTCTTGGGTGATAAATCCTAATTTTTTTCCTGCTGAAGGCAAAACCATCGTTTCTAAGAAATAATCCAAGTGGTTCGACAAACGCATTTTCTCTTCCGTGATGTCTAATTTTTCGATGTAAAAAATCAATTCTTGTTGGAAGCGATTTTCGTCCATGTTTGGATTGTCCATGTCTTCCAATCCTTTGCGCATGCGTTCACGGATGATTTCGATGCGAAGGTTTTCGTATTTCGGAACGTCAGCCAACAAACTTTTAATTTCGTTGATTCTTTCCGTAAATTCTTTCTCCAACGCTTCGCCTTCTTGACGACGGAAATTGTTTAATTGTTGACAAGCTTGTGCCACCAAATCAGTCAAAAACGCATTTTCTTCTGCGGTGATTTCTTCTTTTGCTTGCATGAAAATATCTGGCATTTTCACGATTAATGATAAATAATCTACTGATTTTTCGCCCAATAAATCATTTGTTTGCTTCAAATCTTGGTAGTAAGCAAGCGCCAAATCTTTGTTGATTTCAAAGGATTTCGTTGCACCAGTACTTTCAATATTGACGTTTACTTCCACTTTTCCACGATCCAAAAGTGCAGTAACTTGTTGTCTGATTTCTAGTTCTTTTTCTCGGTAAAAAGGCGCAGTGCGGACATATAAATCCATGCTTTTGCTGTTGAGCGATTTCACTTCAACACTAACTTTTTTCCCTTCGTAATTTCCGGTGGCTTTGCCATAGCCGGTCATTGAATGCAACATACTTCTGAGTATTTTTCTATGGAATTATTTCCAATGAGAATTAATTCTTTTACCGATTTTCTTTCTGAATTTTTTCAAAACAGCTTCACGTGAACCAATTCCGCCAATTTTTATCAAGTCGTAACCCACAAATTTTCCATCGCGGTAGAAATTGAATTCGAACGAAATTGAGGTGATTTCATCTCTGTACAAGGGAAATAAATGTCCGTTAGTGATTTCAACTGCCAATGTATCGTGATTTTTTGCTGGTTTGAATTGTCTGTCGTATCCACGCACAGAAACCAATATGTAAGTATCAATTCCTTTCGCTTTCATGATTTTTTGAATTGAATCAGAAGCCAACATGCTGATATTTGTTCCTTCTTTCAGCACATTCAGTGACGACATTGCTTTGATGCCATTGGAAGCCAACAATTCGGTGAAATTGATTTCCATTGTGAAACGGTCTTCAGATTTATCAAGTTGACCAACCACCATGGCGTTTTTCAATTTCAAATTTTTCGTTTGAGAAAAACTTAAATTGAGGGCAAAAACTGCGAAAATGAATAAGATGAAACGCATATTAAAAAGTATAAAGTTAAAAAATCTCCGCAGCAATTGCTTTCACAGAGCTAGAATTTGACATGGTATAATAATGGATGCAAGGAACGCCAGCAGCTTTTAATTCTTTGGATTGCTGTTTTCCCCATTCGATTCCCAATTCGGAGATCGCTTTGTTGTCTTTGCATTTAACGATTTCTTTGCTCAAGATTTCAGGAAAATCGATGTGGAAAAATTTCGGCAAAAACGAAGCGTGTTCCAACGTTTTCAAAGGTTTCAATCCTGGAATAATCGGCACATTGATTCCGGCAGCACGGCAAGCATCTACAAAATCGAAATATTTTTGGTTGTCGAAGAACATTTGTGTCACGATGTAAGAAGCACCTGCGTCTACTTTGGCTTTCAGGTGAATCAAATCTGTGGTCAAATTCATTGCTTCAAAATGCTTTTCAGGATATCCAGCTGCGCCGATGCAAAAATCAGTCGGTTCTAATTGGTAATCTTCAGTTGTGTAATTCCCAGAATTCATTTCGACGATTTGTTCAATCAATTCAACGGCGTATTTGTGCCCCATTGGATGCGGTCTGAAATTGGCTTCTGTTTTGATTGAATCGCCGCGCAAAGCCAAGACATTGTCGATGCCTAAAAATTGTAAATCGATGAGTGCATTTTCGGTTTCTTCTTTGCTAAAACCGCCGCAAATCAAGTGTGGAACTGCATCAACGTCGTATTTATTCATGATTGCCGCACAAATCCCAACCGTTCCCGGACGTTTTCTGATGGCGATTTTTTCGAGTAAACCGTGGTCTCTTTCCTTGTAAATAAACTCTTCACGGTGATACGTTACATTGATAAATTTGGGTTTAAACTCCATCAATGGATCAATTCCGTCGTAGATCGACTGGATGCTTTTTCCCTTCAACGGAGGAAGGATTTCAAAAGAAAACAGGGTAGATTTAGCAGCTTGAATATGATCGATAACTTTCATGAATGTTTACAGAAATTAGAATAAGATGCAAAGATAGTGAATTTTACATTGGATTGAAGATTGGCAGATTATTGGATTGGCAAATTATCAAATTATCAAATTGTCAAATTAGCAGATTAGCAAATTATTGGATTGGCAAATTATTTGAAATTATTCTTGTAGAATTGAATCTCTTTGAATTTGCAATTTTTTAATCTGCAATTTGCAATCTTTCAAGATGCAATTTATCTTTTAATCTAACTTTATCGAAAGGTTTAATTTTCCGCCCAAACCGAGTTCTACGATTTTTTGTAAGGTTGAAATTCTTACTTCCTTGATATCATTCTCAATTTTAGAAATATATGACTTTGTAGTACCGCATTTGACGGCCAATTCTTCTTGAGTTAATCCTTTTTCTTGTCGCGCTGTTTGAAGTAGAACACCAATTTTAAAAGTCTGGTAGCCCTCATCATGCTGTTTTCTATTTGCAGTTCCATCTTTGCCGATGTGTTTATCTTTAAATTCGGATAAAGAAGTGGTTGTTTTAATTTTTTGCATATTCTTCTTTGATTTTAAGTGCTTTTTGAATTTCTTGTCTAGGTGTTTTTTGTGTTTTTTTTTGGAAACCATTTGCAATTACAACGATATTCCCATCATCAAAAAAGCAGAAAATTCTAAAAATATCGCTGCCTTGATTAATTCTAATTTCATATAAACCATCTGTGTTTTCAATATGCTTGAGATAAGTCGATGGAATCTTTGGCAAATCTTCAATCAATTCTAGGGTCCACAGAATTTTAGTCTGAACTTTTACTTTTTGTTTTAGATAAAATTTCTCAAAATAATCTTTGTAAAAGATGATTTCTCTTTTTTTGATTTGTGTTTTCAATTGTAAAGGTATTAAAAAAGTTGCACTTTAGTACAACAAAATTTGAGTCAATCGAAATTAATCAAAATTTTTTAAAAATAAAAGATTGAAAACAAAAAAGAGAGAGCTTATGGATTGGCAGAATAGTATAACGATTAGCAGATTATCAAATTAGCAGATTAACAGATTGCAAATTTGAAGATTAGCAAATTGATGTGAAGGGCGAAGCAATCTGCAATCTGATAATCTGTAATCTGCTATTCAACCTATCCTACTTTCTCCTGAAAATCTACTTGAGTCGCTTGAAAACCAACCATTTTATGAACTGCTGCGATGATTCCAACTTGGTCGAAACCGCAATCTGCGTATAATTGATCTGGTGTTCCGTGGTGAATGTATTGATCTGGAATTCCTAATCTTACAACGTGCGCTGCATATTTGTTATCAGCCATAAATTCCAAGACTGCGCTACCCATTCCGCCCATCAAACATCCGTCTTCAATTGTGATGACTTTGTCGAATTTGGCAAAAACTTCGTGCAACAACATTTCGTCCAATGGTTTCACAAAACGCAAATCGTAATGTGCTACAGAAAGTCCATCTTCTTGCAAAGATTTAATCGCTTTTTGTGCTGTATTTCCAACATGTCCAATAGTCAAAATCGCTACATCGTTTCCGGCAGTAACTTTTCTTCCTGTCCCCACTTTGATGGCTTTCATAGATGTTTTCCATTCTGTCATCACACCGTTTCCACGAGGGTAACGAATGGAGAATGGTCCCATATTTTCTTGTTGTGCTGTGAACATCAAATCTCTCAATTCGGCTTCGTTCATTGGCGCAGAAACAATCATGTTTGGAATCGAACGCATGTAAGCCATGTCATAAGCTCCGTGGTGTGTAGCGCCATCAGCACCAACCAAACCACCGCGGTCTAGACAGAAAACAACGTTCAAATTTTGTAAAGCTACATCGTGCAATACTTGATCGTAAGCACGTTGCATGAAAGAAGAATAAATGTTACAAAATGGAACCATTCCCTGTGTTGCCAAACCTGCTGAAAATGTAACTGCATGTTGTTCAGCAATTCCAACGTCAAAAGAACGCTCTGGCATCGCTTCCATCATGTATGTCAGCGAACAACCAGACGGCATCGCAGGAGTAACACCCATGATTTTGTCATTTTTCTCAGCCAATTCAACAATCGTATGTCCGAAAACATCTTGGTATCTTGGTGGCTCAGGTGATTTTGGAACCACTTTGATGATTTCTCCAGTTTCCTTGTTGAAAACACCTGGCGCGTGCCATTTCGTTGGATTTCCTTCTTCTGAATATTTGTATCCTTTGCCTTTCATCGTGATGCAATGCAACAATTTTGGGCCAGGGATGTCTTTTAAATCTTCTAATATTTTTGCCAATCCAACAACATCGTGACCGTCAACAGGACCAAAATAGCGGAAATTCAATGCTTCGAATAAATTGCTTTGTTTCAACAACGAACTTTTCAAAGCTGTCGAAATTTTGGAAGCAACTGTCTGCGCGTCAGGACCAAATTTGGAGATTTTCCCCAATAATTTCCAGACTTCGTCTTTCACTTTGTTGTAAGTGTGAGAAGTTGTGATGTCGGTCAAATATTCTTTTAACGCACCTACATTTGGGTCGATCGACATGCAATTGTCGTTCAAAATCACCAATAAATTGGCGTCTTTTTCAAATCCAGCGTGGTTCATTCCTTCGAAAGCCAAACCAGCTGTCATTGCGCCATCACCGATTACAGCGATGTGTTGTTTTTGTTTTTCTCCTTTGTATTGGCTTGCAACTGCCATTCCCAAAGCCGCAGAAATGGAGGTTGAAGAGTGACCAACACCGAATGTATCGTATTCACTTTCGCTTCTTTTCGGGAAACCAGAGATTCCGCCTTTGATGCGATTTGTGTGGAAAACATCTCTTCTGCCAGTCAAGATTTTATGTCCATAAGCTTGGTGACCAACGTCCCAAACCAATTGATCTTCAGGCGTATTGAAAACATAATGCAAAGCAACGGACAATTCAACAACGCCTAAACTAGCGCCGAAGTGACTGTTTCCGATTTCAGAAATGACATCTACAATGTATTGACGCAATTCGTCAGAAACTTGTGGTAAATCATTGACTGTGAATTTTTCACGTAAATCTTTCGGAAATTCAATTTGTTCTAAAAACGGACCGGCTTTGTATTCTCCCATGTTGGCAATATATTTAACAAAGTTATTCTTTTCAAATGTCTTAAACAAACAATCAAAAGCTTTATTTTGTTCTTGAGGTTCTTTAACAAATTTTAATTCGGTTTTGTTCGATAATCTGATTTCGATGAGATTAAATGATGTTGAGGATTTATGTTTCGTGGGAAATTTTCTTGAGGGTGGTTTTTGTCATGGTTTTTGTGACAAAAACACACGCCAAAAACAGATTTTCTATTCCTTTTCACGATGGACTGCGTCCATCGCTACCCATATTTGGTACCTGACGGCACCATGTGGGCGAGGAAAATATTTGATAGTTAAAAGCTTGATTAAGAATGGTTTTAAATCAAACAAAAATATCCCAACAAACTTAGAAAAACGCTCTAACCTCCATTCCGCCAGAATGAATTGTTTTGTTTGTTTCGGATTTTCTGCCGTTGTATTGAATGGAAATTTGCAAACTTTTGGAAATGGATCTTTGATAGCCGGCATTCCATGTGAAATTTTTGCCTGGTTTGAGTGATTCTAGCATTTCGAAACCGAGCGAAGTTCCGGGATTTCCGTCGTATTTGATGTCGACCAAGGCTACTGCGGCCTGTAAACTGCCTTTTTCTGCTTGGTTGAATTTCAATTTTAAACCCAATTCTTTCACATCTGCTTTTTCGCCTTCGACGTTTAATTTATTCGAGATTCTCGTTTCCAAAGTCAATCTGAAAGAGGTGGAAGGCTGATAGCTGAAAGACGGTTTCACGAAATAGTACTTCAAATCATAATTTCTGCCTGTCGTGTAATCAGCGTTCACGCTTTTTCGTCCCCATTGAACGGTCGATTCTATCGCGAAAATCTTGATGATATTCCAGCGAAAACTGCCTTCTTGGTAACTGTTTACACGTGCATCAAATCCACTGGCGAGAAGCGTTTTACTTCTAACATCTTGTACCACATATTCAGCACCAAAAATGGAATTTGTTCGATTGAAATACAAAGTGTTGCGCACATTGCTATTCGTACTAATCAGCGCAGTGTCACGCACTTCAGCTGCAAATGGATTGAAAGAATCGCTGTTGAAAGTATTCGTTTTTCTGTTCACACGAACTCTTGCTTGGTCCGAAAATCTGCTTAAAACGCCCAAAGCGCCTTTTTTGTTGCTCCAAACGCGCTCAGGCTTGATGAAAACACCTTGATTTAATTCGTTCGAATAGGTTTTGATGTATTCGTTGCTTGGCGTAAACACACGAATGTAGCCTGCTTGATCCACAAACTGCGCGATTTCAAATTCGTTCAAATCTTTCACGCCGTCGCCATTGTAATCAATCCAAGTGTAAACACCTTGTCCGTCAGCGACTTTAATGTATTGAAATTCTTTTCTCAATTCCAATCCACTGCCGATTTCGTAGTATGTATTCCACGTGATTGCGCTTTTGAAAAGTTTCAATTCGTAGTCGATTCGTCCCAACAAGGTGTTTTCGGGACTTTGACTAATCAAAGTTGGTTGGTTGATTTTCAACTCTCTGTAATTGACCAAAATGTTCAATTTTTGGGTTTGACCGCCGATCAATTTGATTTCGCCACCCACATTTCTCGCTTTCGATACATTGATTAATCTCGAACTGTCGGATTTTCCATCGTAACGCTCTCGATAAAAAATGCGGTAATTGAATTTGGAAGAATCAGCGCTGGCGACATAAAATTCGTAATCCATGAACTGATAACTTTGCAAACTCAACAATTGTCCATTGCTGTAGGAATTGCGTTCTTGGTCGTCTTTGAAACCGATTCGGATGTTTTTATACGACTGAGAAATATCCACTTTGTGACGCAAAAATTGATTTTTATCCACCGCATCACTCATCAAATAACTGCCATCCCAATTGGCGCGAAATCCTTTTTGATTCCATTGTCCAAAGAGCCTCGATTTGAGTCCAACATATTCGTTTCCAATGCTGAAATGCGAAGCTTCGATGGCTAAATTTCCGTATTTTTTATTTTTGAAATCCGCAGTTAAATTGGAATTGAATTGGTTTCCTGTGTAACCTTTGTTTCTTGTGTTCCAATCGCGGTCAAATTCTACTGCGCGGTATTGTTCGATGGGCGCGAAATTGCGTTGCAACATTTCAATTTCTGCTTTGGTGTTCAACAACCAAGTTTTGGCGGAATCTCGGCTCAGCGGCACCAAGCCAATCAATCGCGTTTTGTTGCTCACGCCTTGGTCGTTTCCGGAATCTTTTTTGGAGAAAGTATTCAAATCATTTTTGGTGTAAGCCCATTCTGATTCTACGGTTAATTTGGGTCGAATTTTATAGGAAAATCCAGCGGAAACCATTTGTTTTTGCTTAGGCGTGATGATGATTCGCGCGGGTTCATAATCTCCTTGCGGAATTCCAGCCACTGGCGCCACCCATTTATAGACTTTGCCCAAGGCGTTGTATTTACTGAAAACGTAATTTCCTTTGTTCGCACCGACAAAAGCAAAAGTCGCACTGTAATACGCTGAATCTGCATTGATAGAATAAACCAATACACTGTCAATGAACAAACTATCGACCATTTTGTACAAGTTTTGATTTTCCTGAAAACCGACAGAATCGATGCTATTGGTGCGCGCCAATTCTAAACTGTCGCCGATTTCGGACAACAATTGACGTTGAGAAAGTGTCAAACTTTGCTGAATCGTTTGGTTTTTCGCGTCTTGTTCAGAATAGGCATTCAACCAAAAATTGAATTTTTCAGAACTGTAAGCGGTACTTCCTTGCACCAAAGATCTCGCGTAATTTTGATCTGAATATTGAAATTCAACCACAATTCTGACGTCTTTTGTAATCAAGTTGCGTGTGGTGAAAGTCACTTCGGAAGTATTGTAGTTGACCACATAATCAAATTCTTGTCCGCGCTGCAACAATCGTCCGTCGATGTAAACGCGCTCCGTTCCTGAAAGAATAATGATAAATGGCTCATTTTCATTTCCTCTCAAGCGATATGGACCTTGATTTCCTTCAATTCCTTGGATGATTTGTCGGGCGAATTTTCCTTTCGAAAGCGCAGCACTTCCTTGGAATTTCCATTCTTGTTTTTCAGATGGTTTGTAGCCGAATTCACCGTAAATTCCTTGCGCTCGCTTTTTGTAATTCATGAAATAACCTTGCGGTTTTTGAATCCAGAAATCGCCGGCAATCAGTTTGAATTTATCGTTGTAAACTTGGATAAAAACTTGGTCAAATTCCTGTAATTTATTGGTGTTTCCGTCGGGTTGAATCGGTAAATTGTCATCAGAAACGGAAGCCAATAATTTCAAATTGGGTGCGATATCTCCTGATAATTCGAGGTTTAAAGTTGAATTGACCGATAAATCTTGGTTGTTACCAAACGAAACACCACGAGAAATACTTCCGTTTTTTTGCAATCCTGTGTTGCCGAAAATGTCGCCGTAAACGTCTTTTGAAGTAATCAAAAATTGCTCATAACTTCCTTTTTTTTCGTCGTAAATCACACTTGTATCTCTGCGTTGATAAACTTTAGTGAGGTTAATCGGAAAAACGCGATATTCAAAATAGAGTGTATCGGTGCAGGTTTCTACCAATTGAAATTTGGCGGAAGCGAAATCGATGAGAAAAGCTTCCTTTCGCAATGCTTCTTTGCCGCAAAATACTTGGAAAGAATTAGGATAAATACTCAGCGAATCCAATTTTATTTCCTTGCTTGTGACCGCGCGTTTGAACTTGCGCAGGGTCGATTGTTGGGCAAAAGAGTTTCCGCCAACAACGCAAAGCAACACAAGTAAACAAACTTTTGCAATCACATTCATACTTACGAAAGTACAACGTTGTTTGCGGATAATTATTGAATTTGTCCGAATATTCAGAATTCGATCAATAATTAGAGCTTGAACCGCCAATATTTTCAATCGGATGCCAAGTCGTTTTCACTTCTTGAAAATCTTGAATCAAATATGGATTTTCAGCCGTTTCATCGCTTGGATTTAATTTAAATTTCACGATTCTTTTGACAGAATCAGCAGCTAAAACTTGGAGCGTTTTGTAGTTTTCTGCAGTATCTCCTGCATACAAAACCGCATTGATATCCATGTGAGAACCAAATTGTTCAATCAACTCTTTTTCCGTTCCAGTGAGGATATTGATAATTCCACCGGGAACATCAGAAGTTTGCAACACTTCCGCAAAAGTAACCGCGCACAAAGGCAATTTTTCTGAAGCCAACACAACGACCGTATTTCCACCTGCGACAATCGGAATGATGGTTGAAACGAGTCCGATCAACGATGAATTTTGCGGAGCAACAACGCCCACAACTCCCATTGGTTCCAACACCGAAAAATTGAAATGCGATGAAGCCACAGGATTTACTGCGCTGAAAATTTGTTGGTATTTGTCGGTCCAACCGCTGTAATACACCAAGCGGTCGATGCTCAAATCAACTTCTTGATTCGCCGCTTTTTCGCTGGAACCTTGAAGCATCAACTCTTCAACGAATTGCGAACGTCTTCCTTCCAACATTTCAGCGATGCGATACAAAATTTGTCCGCGGTTGAAAGCTGCTCTTTCTGACCAACCACCAAACGCTTTGCGTGCCGCAACCACTGCATTTCTCAAATCTTTGCGCGACGATAAACACACGTTCGCCAACGGTTTTCCAGCAGCATCCAAAGGCGAATAATATCGCCCAGATTCCGTACGAGGAAATTGTCCCCCGATGTAAATTTTATATGTCTTAAGAACTGATAATCTTGTCATTTTCTATATTTTTAATTTCTTGTGTTCAACAGTTTATTACAGAATGAGAGAGAGTGTGAGAATGAGAGAGTGAATGATGATTTAAGATATTCGTTTTTTGCCGAATTTCCTTTAGCCCAAATAAGCCTCTAAACCATGCAAACCACCTTCTCTGCCAAATCCACTTTCTTTGTAGCCACCAAAAGGCGATGTCGGATCGAATTTATTGTACGTATTTGCCCAAACAACGCCAGCGCGCAGTTTCGAAGTTAAATTGAAGATTTTCGAACCTTTGTCCGTCCAAACGCCAGCTGCCAAGCCAAACGGCGTATTGTTTGCTTTTTGAATCACTTCGTCCACGGTTCTGAAAGTTTGTATCGTCAATACTGGACCAAAAATTTCCTCTTGAACCAATTGACTTGATTGTGCCACGTCAATGAAAAGTGTTGGTTTACAGAAATATCCATTTGATGGAAGCGCGCAATTGCTTTGGTAAATTTCGTTTCCATCTTGAATTCCGATTTGAATGTATTTCGAAATCGTTTCCAATTGTTTTTTGGAATTGATGGCACCGATGTCTGTGTTTTTGTCCATTGGATCGCCCACATACAAAGTATCCATGCGGTCTTTCAGTTTTTGAATCACCGTTTCTGCAACACCTTCTTGCACGAACAAACGCGAACCAGCGCAACAAACGTGTCCTTGGTTGAAGAAAATTCCGTTGACAATGCCTTCAACCGCTTGGTCGATAGGCGCATCTTCAAAAATGATATTGGCAGATTTTCCGCCCAATTCTAAAGTCAATTTTTTGTCAGTTCCAGCGATTGCTTTTTGAATCATTTTGCCAACATTTGTCGAACCTGTGAAAGCAATTTTGTTGATATCGGGATGATTTACAATCGCCGAACCAGTGTCGCCATATCCAGTAACAATGTTCACAACACCCGCGGGAAGTCCGCTTTCTTCAATCAATTCCGCCAATTTTAGTGCAGTCAAAGAAGTTGTTTCAGACGGTTTTAAAACCACGGTATTTCCAGCCGCTAGGGCAGGAGCGATTTTCCAAGCGGCCATCAATAATGGAAAATTCCAGGGAATAATTTGTCCTGCAACACCCAAAGATTTTACTGGTCGATTTGGGAAAGCATATTCCAATTTATCTGCCCAACCAGCGTAATAAAAGAAATGATTTGCTGCCAAAGGAACGTCGATGTCTCTCGATTCACGAATGGATTTTCCGCCGTCCAAGGTTTCGATTACCGCAAATTCTCTTGCTTTTTCTTGAATCAAGCGTGCAATGCGAAACAAATATTTCCCACGTTCTTTCCCAGATAATTTTGACCACACATTTTCATATGCATGGCGCGCAGCTTTGACGGCTTTGTCTACATCGTTTTCATCCGCATGCGCCACGGAAGCCAATTTTTCTTCATTCGCAGGATTGATAGAATCGAAATATTTCCCGGAGTTGGGTTTTTCCCATTTCCCGTTGATAAACAATTCATATTGTGTTTTCAACTGAACATGCCCCGCACTCTCTGGTGCTGGATCGAGGTTCCATTTTGTTGATTGATTTTTATTCATATTTTTTTGATATTTAGATTGTTAGATTAGCAAATTCACAGATTAGCAAATTGGCAGATTGGCAAATTGACTGCGGAGCAATCTGTAATGTTCCAATTTGTAATCTGCAATCTATGCTTCCTAGTCTAACGAAAAATAATCCCCACTCTGATATACTCCCGTTTTTGATTTCATCAATTGCATCAGGACGTCGTTTGCTAAACTGCTCGCGCCGAAGCGAAACCAGTGATTGTCTAACCAATTTTCGCCCAAGGTTTCTTTCACCATCAGCAAATTATGAAGTGCCAATTTTGACGTGGAAATTCCTCCCGCGGGTTTCATTCCGATCATGATTCCTGTTTTGTTGAAATAATCTTTGATGGCCATCAACATCACGTAAGTCACTTGCATCGTGGCGGCTGGCTGAATTTTCCCTGTAGAAGTTTTGATAAAATCGGCACCTGCATACATCGCAATTTCACTTGCTTTGCGGACATTGTCGAGCGTCACCAATTCTCCCGTTTCTAAAATCACTTTCAAACGCGCTTTTCCGCACGCTTCTTTGATTGCGGCAATTTCGTCAAACACAAAATTGTATTCGCCAGACAAAAATTTGCCTCTAGAAATCACCATGTCAATCTCGTCAGCACCTTGTTCAACGGCGAATTTCGTGTCCATGATTTTCACTTCACGCGGCGCTTGTCCACTTGGGAAAGCGGTTGAAACAGAAGCAACTTTCACGTTCGAATTTCCCAACGCTTCTTTGGCAATTTTGACCATCGAAGGATACACGCAAACTGCTGCAACTGTCGGACAATCAGGATAAGCTTCATGTAAATGTTGCGCTTTGTAGCACATTTGTTTCACTTTTCCCGGCGTATCTTTTCCTTCCAAGGTGGTTAAATCGATCATATTCAAAACCATTTTCATGCCTTGAATTTTCGATTCTCCTTTGATACTTCTGGTTTGAATTCGTGCAACACGCTCTTCAACACCTACTTTATCTATGGTTGGCGTGAATCTGAAATCAGGAATTTGTATGTCTTTTTGTTTTGTGCTCATGCTTGCAGTAAAATGTATTCAAATATAAGAAAAATTGCCTATTTAAAACTTTGCTATAAAACTTAGTTTCGCACCTAACGAGTTGATTTTGAATTTCCCCCTTTGGAGGGGGATTAAGGGGGAGGACAACTATGGTGTCATAATTTGTTGATTTTGATTTAAATAAAAATCCTTGTGGCATAATTCCCGATGGGTATATGAGAAAAATTGCAGATTGCTTTACTTCTACATTAGACTAGGTTTAATCCTTGGCTTAATTTGTTTATAATCAATAATCTTCTAGCGCCTCATACAAATCCAGCAAAACAAAAGCCTCTCCGCTTTGCGTTGATTCGTTGAACATCAATTTCACAATTTTCTCATTCGTTTTTTTCAAGCGATAAGGCGAATACAACATCGCTTTGAAGTTTTCGTCTTGAAAACAGAAGTGATTTTGGTAATTTTCCGAAGGCATTTCTGTGATTTTCGTTGGCTGTGCTGCAAATTTTGCCCAATCGTTGCCGGGTAGAAAAAGCACGATTTCGCCTTCATTCATCTTGAAATTGAGTTTTTGGTCTTTCTGAATAATTGACGCATACAGCGCATCATTTTTATCACTGAAAACAAGTACTAAAATTTGATATTCGCTTTCGTTTTGCAGAAAAATTGGTTGATTTCCTACGTGTAGCGACAAACTTTTGAAGTTTGGATTCAGCTTCATTCCAAGGTTTTTGGTGGAATAAGGCACGCAAGAATCAATCAATCCTTTTTCCATCATCATTTCATCTTTCAAACAATCGTCGTAAAATTGTTCAGCGGTTTTGTTTTGAAAAGGTTTGCGGTAAATGGAATTCATCTCCACTGGCGGCAAATGCATGAATTGGTCATTTTCTGACTGCTCAATCACTTCTTCCTCTGGTTGCACAGATTTGATCAAAGAGTCGATTTTCATTCTTTCTTCTTTCGAAAATTCTTCCAAAGACGATTTGGAATCTGTCAATTCGGGCACATCATTCCAGAAATTCAATGGATTGAACCAGAAAAGATAAATCAGTCCTACGAAGAGTAAAGCGGTGAAAATCCAAGTGAAATTTCGCAGTGATTTTGCTTCGTTGCGCACTTTTCCTTGTGGATTTGAAAAATTGAATTTGCCCGTTTTGATGGTTGATTTGATTTCATCAATTTTCTCGTGGTGCTCAGGATTGAGCGCTAATTTTTTCAATTGACCCGTTATCCAAGAACCAACCCTCGCGGAACACGAAGGATGATTGAAAACGTTTAACATTTGATCGATGTAGCCAATTTTGGACGCGTAAAATGCCTTCGTGAATTGATTTACAAACTCCACCATTTGGTCGCTGATCAGCGGATTGAGGTTTTCAATCAATTGTTGTTCGGAGCGAATATTGGGCAAATTTTCTTGTAAATCACTCAATTTAGCTTTCAACCAAGAAGCCAATTTGTCTTGCAAAACCAACTTGCTGTCTGCATTTAACAAAGAAATGTAACCGCCTGCGTGAATGAATTGAATGTCTTTGTTTGAAGCCATTGCCTCCAAGATTCTCGGCAGCAAAAATGGACTCAAAAAAGTGGAGAATTCTCTAAAAAGCGAATGACCGTTGATGATTTTCGGGTCAAAATTATTGACAGACAGTTTTTTGTTGACCAAGAGCTGCAACAAGTTTTTATTTTGACAAATCCATTGGTCAAAAACAACCATTCCCGGATGATTGAGGCGCAAGCAAAACGCAATCGCTTCGTCCTTGGAAACCGCTTTATTTTCAACTGAAATGAAAGCACCATTTTGGTATTTTTCAATGATTTCAATGGAAAAAAGATTCAATTCCTCTGAAGAATAAACATTTACAGGTTTTTCAAGAAACCCAAAGAAATTGTTTAGAGGAATGTATTGCATTTATGAGATTGTTATTTGTTCTAATAGTTCAACGCTTCTTGTTCAGTGCAAAGTTGCGAATGAGATGCTAAGGTAATTGTTTTTTCTCCATTAACGTTTCTGTTTTTTCACCAACCTTAAAATTAACAAACTCACAGCAGAAACGAGTGTTATTATCATTCCCAAATAGCGTTTTTTGATAGGAGGGACATTTTCATTTTGATAATTTGCGGCTAAAATGGTGCTTTCTTTATTTGATAAAATGCTTACGCGATTTCCAATATTCAACTTATCAAAGAGTAAAGCGTTGACCGAAACTGTCTGAATTTTATTCATTTCTCCATCTTTACTGGGAATTTTTAATTCAAGCATAAACTTTTGGTAGCGAAACTGTTGCTTCACGCTTTTGGCAACAACAACGGCTGTACTTTTTTTACCTTTTTGCAGTAATTCGTCATATTCTCCGTAAAATTGAGCGCTTTCGTACCAAAAAATGGGTCCAAAAAGCAAACCCAAAAGGGCTGAAATACCTATTACCATTTTAAGCTTTGCAAGTTTTTTTTCCATCTTGTTTCATTTTCTCCAAAAGTGAGGCGCAAAACTGTGCCACATCTTTTTCCCAAGTGAGTTGATTGGCAACTCTGCGAAGTTTCGTATCCTTGAAAAAATTCAGTTTAATTTCACTGTTCCTGAGTTCACAATGGGAGCAATCTGTAAGCAATGTTTCGTTTTTTTTCCAATCCCACTGCGCAATGAAATCCAATTGTTTTGGAAGTTCATGGCCTTTTTTGCCAATGTTCCAAGTTGCAACTAAATTCGGGATTTCATCTGAATGATGCCATTGCGGTCTTGCGAGAAACTGCCTTGCTTGTTCATCTAAGATTTCCCAGCCAAATTTCTCTAGTTGGAGTTTCAAAAAATCAATTTGCTTTTTTTGTTTCGTATGCTGTAATGGTGCTTCCATTTGTTCCAAAATTACCGAGAAATACGCTCAGGTGGCCAATTTTTGGCATGTTCAATTGCTAAGTTCGCCCATTGCATCGTTTGTGGTTTGATGTTCAAAAAAGGATGCCGCTCCAATTGCTCAAGAATGTCTTCCAATGCAAATTCAAGCGTATGTTGCTTCAAAGCAAGGATCTTTTTTAAGACAATGGCATTTTCTGGATTCGTTTTTTCTAACAATTTGGCTTCCTTTTCTAATTCAGTGAAAAAACTAAGCGCACATTTTTTAAATTTAGACATACTCAAACTTATTTTTTGGCATTCATTCGTTGCTTGTTTTTCAAATACAACTTTTTTAAGTTGATCTCAAGTGTTTTTAAATCTTCGTTTTCAAAATGATTTTCATTGCAAAATCTAAGGAAATCATTATCATAAATGCGCTTTGCGAAATCTTTGACAAAAAGAGATTAGTAAATTTTAGAATTGAAACCAGCTTGTTAAATTACACTTTGTTTCTTTTCAAAATCCAACAGAAAATTATTTTCCGAAGCGCATTTTTTGCTTTCAAATGCTCGATCCCAATGTTCTTTAACAATTTCAAGCATTTCAATGAGTTCTTTTACTCGATTTGGATTCTTTTTCTTTGCTTTTTCTAAATTCTTCAGGATGACTTGGAAATTTTTCTGTTTTTGCCACGCTAAATCTCTCATAAAATCAAGAAAAACATCGCTGGAACCTTCATTTGGAGAAGAAGGGAAACCGAAAGCTTCCGAGAATTCATAATACATGGCATTTTGTGTAAGACATTTTAAAGTATTTATCTCAGCAATTAAGAAATCGAGTCCTTGAATTTTTGATATGTAAGTGTTTGCCATTTTATTTTTTTGAATAAACTTTTTGCTAAAAATCAAAGTGTTATGTGACTCATAATGGAATGCAGGTTTCATTTTTCGGAGAAAAATCTACTTCCATAATTCCCCAATTTTCTCTAGCAAAGAATAGTAAATCATTGAATGAAGTAAATGAGAATTCTTTATATTCAGTGATTGATTCATTAAAATCCCAAAGTTCTTTTTTTTCTGGCAAGCCATAGTATGTTATTAGTTTAAACAAATAGCGAGTACCAGCAGGAATCTCTGTCTTTAATTGCTTTAAGTAAGAGTAGATGACCGAATCTTCCAAATTCCCCATTTGCCTTAATCGCTCTATTTTATCTAGGTCATAATTGCAAGCATAAATTTCTAAAAAGCGTAATTGATTTCCATCAATGAATTGACAGAATGTACCTCTTAATTTGTTTTCAAATGCTGGATTCATGGGTGAAATAATATTTTTTCTTTTCCTTCTGCCATTTTACAATGCTTCTCTGTCCATTTTTAACAATTTGGAACGCGTCTAAACTTTTAAAATCAAAGCCAAAGTAATTAATCCAATGGTTAATGCAATTGCAAAAATCACAAAATCCTTCAAGGGATAATACTCGTTAATACTATTTTGCCTGCGACAAATAAGGATTATTTCGCCAGCCTTTTTGCGTGACTTTTGGAAAATTTTATCCAAGAATTCCTGTCCTTGATAGGTGTATTTTATCTCAGCAAAATGCTCTTTTCGTTTTATTCCTTTGGAGGAAGTTGAATGTTCAACATGATTTTTAAGCACAAGTGCTTCCGTTTTTTCAGACCGAAGATCTCGAAAGATGGAAAATCCCATCCATCCACTGGCTACTAGAGTAAATAGTCCTAATACGATTAACATGCTTGTTTTTTTAAAGTTCTATGTTTTTCTGTTTTTTCATTCTAAAATGATAAGTGTATTTTGCAGATTTGTTTAAAGCTTGACATTAACGGTTTCCAAATAGGTAAATGCGTCTTTTCAAATTTAGTTCTTTTGGTACTTTATCTTATTTGCTGTTAGATGCCTTTTTCTTTCTTAAGAATTGCTTCAATTTGAGTTTCAAGTGTAGGAATAATATTTTCCACAACTCCCCATACAGCCCAAAGGTCAACTCCAATGTAATCGTGGATTAATTTATCCCTCATTCCTGCGATCTTCTTCCATTCAATTTCTGAATACTTTGCGCGGAAATCGTCGTTTAACTTTTTAGTGGCTTCACCAATGATTTCAAAGTTCCTGATAACAGCATCTTGAATCAGGTTATTCTTTAAAAAACCATCTTCATCAATGCCATCAGTATATGCTTTGATTCTTGAAATGCAAGTACTAATGTGCTCAATATAAATGATAGGATTTTTTTTCATACCAGCTTGATCAAATCCGCTTCAATATATGGTTTTAGGGATGCATTTACCGAGCGCAAGGTGATTAGGTCTACCTTAATTCCAAGTAATTCAGAAAGTTCTTGCTCTAAGCCAATTAACTCAAGAAGATCAACCTTCATTTCAAAGTCGATAAGGATATCAAGATCACTCTTTTCATTTTCTTCTCCACGAGCATATGAGCCAAATACACCAAGAAGTGTAGGCTTAACCCTTTGGGTAACAGTTTTAATTATATTTTCCTGTTGTGGAGTTATCATGACATAAAGATAAACTTTTTTTCTTAGTAGTTAAGTGGACTCTCACTTATTTTTTTGCGCAACAAAGCGCACTTTCATTGCGCATATACAACCCACTTCGGCTTACTTCACGCAACCTACATTTCACCTCACCTCCCTAAATACTTCAACGCCTTCTGAACCTCCTTATCATAATCACAAGTAACCGTAAAATATCCTTGCTCAGTCCAAATTTGTCGGGCGATTTCGGCTTTTAAGGTTTGCTTGATAAGGTTTTTGCTCAATGCCAATTCACTTTTGCTTTTTTTGATTTTTTCGACTTTTTCTGCGTAAGTCAAAAATTGATCGAGCAATTGTTCTGAAACGTTGAATTTATTCTTGAATTCAATCGGGTTTTTCCATTGATTTCTCTTGTTGGAAACAAAATCGAAAGCAAAATTCTGAAAAACGGGGCTGTATCGCAACGCTGTGAAATACCAACTCGAACCAGTTGTATCCAACGGAATGAAAACATCTGGCAAAATTCCGCCGCCGCCATAAACTACCTTGCCTTTAGGCGTTTTGAATCTCAAAGAATCTACCAAAAGCGTGCTGTCGATGGCATACAATTCACCATTTTCGTAACGGTTCATTTGGTCTTTGTAATATTCTTCGTAATCATCTGTGTATGGTTTCTGAATGCATCTTCCTGTTGGAGTGTAATAACGCGCAACCACCAAGCGCAAGTTACTTCCGTCTTTCAGTCCGATGTCTTCTTGTACCAAGCCTTTTCCAAAAGAACGTCTTCCCATAATCGTCGCACGGTCGTTGTCTTGCAAAGCACCAGCCACAATTTCACTGGCAGAAGCTGAATTTTCATTCACCAAAACAACCACTTCCGTTCTTTCCAGGTTTCCGCGAAGCGAAGCGGTGTAAATTTCTTTTTTCGTGTGCAAACCTTTGGTAGTCACAATCACAGCGCCGTCTTTCAAAAATTCATCCACAATTTGCGTTGCCACTTGCAGCACGCCACCGCCATTGTTGCGCAAATCGAAAATCAATTTGGTCATGCCAGCAGCTTTCAATTTGAGCGCCGCACGGTTAAATTCGCGCGCAGATTCCACTGAAAATTGGTCTAATTTGATGTAACCCGTATTTTTATTCAACATCGTTGCGCACACAATCGATTCAATTGGAATAGAACCTCTGATAATTGTTTTTGGCAGTTTTTTCTTGTTTCTGTAAACGACCACATTGACAGGCGTTTCTTCCGGACCTTTCAACATTTTCATCACATCTTCATTCTTGATTTTTTTAGATGCAATCGATTTTCCGCCTACTTGAATAATTCTATCTCCAGCCAACAATCCAGCGCGTTGTGATGGAGAACCGTTGATTACGTGTGTGATGCAAATTGTATCTCTGATGATGCTAAATCGCACGCCAACGCCACCAAAGTGACCTTCAATTTGTTCGTTCGCAGATTGCAATTCAGCGGCAGAAATGTAACTGCTGTGCGGATCCAATTTGTGCAACATGTTGCTGATGGTCTTTTCAAAAAGCTTGTCAGCATTGAGCGGATCCACATATTTTTTGTCGAGAATCTCGATGATGTCTCGCATTTTACCATATTTCTGTTGACCTGCGGAAAGATTTTCTCTTCCTGGAGATAGGTGAAATCCAATCCACAAACCAGCGGAAAGAAAAACAGCGAATCCCAAAGGAATCAAAAAATATTTTGAATTATTATTCTCCATCTGTTGGATTTTCAATTTGTATGACTTCTAAGCCAGCGGATTTCAGGAAATCAACGCCCGTTGTGTCTTTGTAATCATTGATAAAAACGACTCTTTTGATGCCGGCTTGCAAAACCAATTTACTGCAATCTTTACAAGGCGAAAGCGTCAGGTACAAAGTTGCACCGACACAATTATTGGTAGATTTCGCCACTTTCAAAATCGCATTGGCTTCTGCATGTAAAACAAACCATTGTGTTTCACCCGATTCAGTTTCGCAGCAATTATCGAAACCTGCAGGTGTGCCGTTGTATCCGTCGGAAATAATCATTCCATCTTTCACGATGATGGCACCGACTTTTTTTCTGTTGCAATGGGATAAATCAGCCCAAGTTTGCGCCAATCTTAAGTATGCTTTGTCGTATCGTAATTGTTTATTTATGTCAGTCATTGATGCAAAATTAATCATCTAAGGTGAATTTATAGCCTACACCGCGAATACTGTGAAAATATTGAGGATTTTTAGGATCACTTTCAAACAATTTACGGAACGCTAGAATGTAGTTATCTATTGTTCGCGCTGTTGGAAATTGGTCACTTCCCCAAAGATTGTCCAATATTTCTTCTCTAGATACGACCAAACCGCGTTTTTCGTTGAAAAGTTTCAACAAATCGATTTCTCTTTTGCTTAAATCGTGGATTTCATTCGTTTCCGTGTTTTTAACTTGAAACGTTGCAAAATCAATGACTAATTTCCCGATAGTCAATTTTACTGGCGCTGCTTGAATGTCTTCCACGCCTTCAATCAACACTTGCACACGAAGTAAAAGTTCCTCTAAATCAAATGGTTTTGGTAAATAGTCATTGGCACCTAGTTTTAGTCCTGCAATTCGGTCTTGCGTTGTTCCTTTGGCTGATAAAAACAAAATCGGCACTTTTGAACTTTTGCGAATTTCTTTGCAAATTGTCAAACCGCTCACTTCGGGAAGCATCACGTCTAAAATCACCAAATCAAAACTTTCCATTTCTCCAGCACGCAAGAATGCCTCAGTACCATGGATGATTGTTTCAACATGGTAACCGTCAATTTCTAGATTCATTTTGATTAAATCAGACAAACTTGCTTCGTCCTCAATTAGACAAATTTTTTTCATATTGTGTTTGAATAATTGTGCTTATTTCCCTGATTTTTCCTGAAAGATGTTAAAAATCTAAAAAAAATAAGCAAACTGAAAATAAAATTACGTGATAATTTTTTTTAGTTTTGTTACAAACTAGGTATAAAAATATAGATAAAAAACAAACTATGAAGAAAAAATTACTCTCTCTTGGATTGGCCATTTTATTTGGTGGTTTTTCTTTGCAGGCGCAGCAAGATTTGAAGGTTTTGGAAAAACATGCCGTCAATAAGTATACGCCTACGCATACCATTACTCCTCCAAACATGGATGAAATCAAAGCCGAAGATTTGGCCCGAGATAAAAATGGAATGTTTTACAGAATTGGTGTAGCTTCAGATGCTAATATTACACCAATGAGTGCGGGACTTTGGTCGACACTTCCAAACGGTGATAGATTATGGCAATTGAAGGTAAAAGCAACAGGTGCAGAAGCATTGAGTTTTCTTTTTTCGACATTTAAATTATATGACAATGCCTCTTTTTGGGTACAAGACATGCAAGGAAAAGCCTTGTATAAAACCTTAACAAAATCTGACGTTTTGGATCATTTTCAACAACATGTTGAATTGTGTTTTGGCGATGAAATGGTTTTGAATTTATTGGAGCCAGCAGGAACGAAAGCTTCGGAATTTTACTTAGATCAAATCATGTATGGTTACCGTTCTACTGGAAATCCGAATGTGAATAAAATCAACGAATCTGATGCTTGTCAAGTCAATGTAAATTGTACTCCAGAAGGAAGTAACTGGCAAGATGAAAAACGAGGAATTGCCAGAATTTTGGTGGTTGATGGAAACCAACAAGGATGGTGTTCTGGAACATTAATCAACAATGCGGCACAAGATTGTAAGCCTTATTTTTTAACAGCTTTACATTGCGGTGTAACTTCTACCACTGCGAACTTCAATCAGTGGAAATTTTACTTCAGATACGAAGCAACTGCTTGTACAAATCCAAGTACTGTTGGAACGTTGGCAAACAATGTAATTACTGGTTGCGTAAAAAAAGCAACATCTAACGATGGTGGAGGAGACAGTGGATCTGATTTTTTATTGGTTCAACTAGGTTCAGCGGCCAATGAAGCGGCAACGATTACCACTTTGAAAAGTGCCAATTTCAATGCATATTGGAATGGATGGGATGCAAATAATACAGCATCTAACAATGGTGTAAGTATTCATCATCCTTCTGGAGACATTAAAAAGATTTCTGCCTATACCACAAATACCACAACAAGCGGTTGGAATGGAAATGGAGTTCAATCTCACTGGCAATTGGTTTGGTCTGCAACTACAAATGGACACGGTGTGACAGAGGGAGGCTCTTCTGGTTCCCCATTGTTTAATTACAACGGTGGAAATTCAAGAGTAATCGGAACATTAACAGGAGGAAGTTCTTACTGTAATGCAACATCATCACCTGATTTTTATGGAAAAATGTCTTACCACTGGCAATCAAACACAACTTCAGGAAATATTCCTTTGAAAAACTTCTTAGATCCTGCAAATTCAGGTTTATTGGTTTTGAATGGTTCTGCAGATCCTTGTACTGTTGTTTCTGCGCCTCCAGTGGCTAATTTCTCTGGAAATCCAATTACAGTTACTTCTGGTGGAACTGTTTCTTTTACAGATTTGTCAAGCAATGCACCAACTTCTTGGTCTTGGACCATTTCTGGAACTGCTGGGACAAATTGGAGTTATACAGGTGGAACATCTGCAACTTCTCAAAATCCACAAGTAATTTTCACAACAGTTGGTCAATATACGGTGACTCTAACTGCAACAAACGGTTTTGGTTCAGATGGTGAAACAAAAACGAATTACATCACAGTAACGGCTGCTGCGGTAGGACCATGTGCTGCAACTTCTAATGCTTGTACTTACGAGTCTATTAACAATGTTACTTTAGGTTCGATTAACAATACCACGGCTTGTACAAATTATGGTGATTACACCAATCAATCAACGGTTTTAGTAAAAGGTCAATCCTACACTGCTTCAATCATTCCGCAAGCGCAAGGAAATGTTGGTTCAGCATACACCAATGATGAAATTGCTATTTACATTGATTGGAATAACAACAACAGTTTTACAGATGCTGGAGAAAGAGTTGGTTATGTGTTGGTAGCAACTGGATGGAGTAATCAATTTACTTTCACAGTTCCTGCAACGGCTACGGTTGGTACATTGAGAATGAGATGTAGAATTTCTTATTTGACTGATGAAGGTCCAATTGACCCATGTGGAACAACGACAGATGGTGAAGTTGAAGATTATTCAGTAGTTGTTCAAGCAGCTGGAACAAATAGCATCGATGAAAACAATGTGTTGGTAAACGTCAATGTTTTCCCAAATCCAGTGAATGACCAATTGACAATTGATTTGACAAGTGTAAATGAATCTGTAAATGTGATGGTTTATGACATGACAGGTAAATTATTGAAGAGCATTGAAAACCAAATCGGAAATAAATTGGAAATCAATACTGCATCTTTGTCAAGAGGAATGTATCAAGTAGTTTTGAAATCTGCTTCTGCACAATCAATTCAGAGAGTGATTAAGCAATAAGAAAAACTTTCATAAATTTCAAAGGCGACTGGATTTCTCTAGTCGCCTTTTTGGTTTTTACAGCAGCCTTTTGATTCTACTTTTTCAAGATTTGAATCTCGGTACGTCTGTTTTGTTGTTTGCCTGAAGTGCTTGTGTTTTCTGCAATAGGTCTCGTTTTACCATATCCGATGGCAATCATTTGTTTTTCAGAAACACCTTTCGAAATCAAGTATGTTTTGACAGCATTTGCGCGGTCTTTAGAAAGTTGTAAATTCATTAGATCATCGCCATCACTGTCTGTATGGCCACCAATTTCGATTTGCATCGTTGGTTTTCTTTTGAGAAAATCAGCTACTAAATTCAGCGATGGAAAACTGGATGATTGAATCACTGCTTTAGACGTTTCAAATTTCAAGTCCTGCAAAGTAAATTCCTCAGGAAGTTCATAATAAACATGCAATTTCATCTCTTGAAAAGCCTCACCCGGACCCAAAGTTGGGATTTCTAAAGTGTTGTAATCTTGTTCTTCACCAACGCTAGAAACCTTAATATCATAAGTGTCACCACAAGGCAATTGAACAACAAAAACTCCTTTTGCATTGCTAATTCCTGAAAAGACTTTGTGGTTTTTCTTTCCGTAGAATACAATTTTGTCTCCTGCGTAAGGTTTTTTGTTAAGGTCGGTTACCAACACTTCTACTGGAGCAAAACAAGATTGCGCGAAAATTCCAATTTGTGAAATTAAAGCGAAGGTTAAAATGAGCGTTTTCATACTGTTACTTTTTCTATTTTCAGGGGAATACCTAGAAACAAAAAAAGTAACAGAGAAAATTGAAAATTATAATGATTTCGTTCGACCACCATCAACAGGAACGTTAATCCCATTGACATAACTCGCTGCAGGCGAAGCTAAAAAAGCAATCACATTGGCAGTTTCTTCTGGTTCAGCAATTCTTCCCATTGGAGATTCCGCAGCCATTTCTTCGAAAATACTTTCAACAGATTCATTTGTTTTAGCAGATTTTGTTTCTGCAATCGATTGCAAACGAATGGTATTTGTTGCGCCCGGCAAGACATTATTTACCGTAATATTGAACGGAGCCAATTCAGTTGCTAATGTTTTACTCCAGTTCGCAACGGCAGCGCGAATGGTATTTGAAACACCTAAATTAGGCAAAGGTTGTTTTACGCTAGTTGAAATAACATTAATGATTCTGCCATATCCATTTGTTTTCATAATTGGATAAAGCGCCTGAACAAGAATGTGATTACAAATTAAATGTTGGGTAAAAGCATCATAAAATTCAGAAACTTCTGCATCTTTAATCGGACCACCTTTTGGACCACCTGTATTGTTTACTAGAATGTGACAGTTTCCTCCCTTTGAAATCCATTGTTCGATGGAAGTTTTCAAAGCATCAGGTTTAGCAAAATCAGCGCAGATGTATGAATGAACTTGATTTTCAGCAGTTGAAAGCTCATTTTTTACAGCATTCAATTTAGCTTCATTTCGAGCAACAAGAACAATATTTGCGCCTAATTCAGCCATTTGAATTGCGGTTGCTTTTCCAATTCCTTGTGTACTGCCACAAACGATGGCAGTTTTACCTCTTAAGTCCATGATGTTTTTCATAGGGCGAAGATAAAGAAACACTTTCATTATTTGAAATAGGATGTTAATATTTCGGAAAATAAATACATTATTCAAAATAAAAAAATGCTTGTTTAAATTTACCAAACATGCTTTTTAACCAATAGATTAGTTGAAGAAGATTGATGTTTTTTATTCAAATTTTTATGAATTGATGTTTAGGAATTCAAGTTTGTTAATGTTTTGTTAAGTGCAATGGTGAAATATCCCTAAAATTCTCTTATTTTTGCGTAAACAAAAAACAATTTATGATGAAAAATTTACTTTACCTGAAGAGGTATGGAGGTGCAATTTTGCTCTTTCTCTCTTTGCTGAGTTCGTACAATGTGTCGGCTCAGTGTGCATTTGGGGACAATCAGTACCCGTTTGTAGAATTTGACGCTCCAACAACAAATGGGGAAACAGTTACAATAGCTACAAATAATTTTTACGGCGAGTACGGAATAGTTAATTTGTTTTCAACTGCCAGTGTTTACGAATTAAACATTGATTTAGGGGGTTATGTTACAGTATTTGATGCAACTAATACTGCGGTGGCTTTTGGGCCTGTCCCATTTAGTTTCACTCCTCCTGCTGATGGAACTTACCATTTGCAATGGAATGCTGATGCTGCGTGTGGAACTGGATTTGATAATCTTGTAACTAGCGTAACTTTAACTGGTGCTTCAAGTGCTTGTACTAACCCTGCTTTGGCTGGTACTACAACTTCGTCTTCTGCTGGTGCATGTTTAAATCAACCATTTACTTTGTCATTGACTGGCGCTTCTAATGGTTCTGGTTTAACTTACCAATGGCAATCTTCTGCAGATGGTGTGACGTATACTGATATCGCTTCTGCGACAAATACTACTTTGTCAGCAACTCAAACTGCTTTAACTTATTACCAATGTATCGTAACTTGTTCAGCTGGTACGCCTGCGACTTCTGTTGCAGTTTCTGTACCAATGAATTCGTTCTTGGATTGCTACTGCGAAAGTGCGGCAAATTACACTGGTGATGAAGATATTTTCAATGTTACTTTGGGAACATTAAATAACACTTCTGATTGTTTAACAACTGGAACTGGTGCTTCTGTATTGAATAAATATTCTGATTTTACAGATGTTACTGCTCCAGTATTGTCAAGAACAGTTTCTTATCCTGTGTCTCTAGAAATTGGAACTTGTGGTGGTGATTATGACAATATGTCTAAAGTATTTATTGATTTCAACCAAGATGGTACTTTTGATGCTACTGAAGAAGCTTATGTTTCAACTGCATTCACAAATGGACCTCACGTTGAAACAGGAGCTATTACAATTCCTTTGACTGCGACTTTAGGAATTACTAAAATGAGAGTTATCAATACAGAAGAAACAGATCCTTCGTTTATTTCTGCTTGTGGAACTTTCAATTACGGTGAAACTGAAGATTACTTTGTAGAAATTGGTGCAGCTCCATCATGTGTTCAACCAACCGCCCTTACTTGGGTTGAAGGTACTACAACAACTGCAGATATTACTTGGACTGCTGGTGGTACTGAAACTGAGTGGGAAGTTGAATATGGTCCTGTTGGATTTACTCCAGGTTCAGGTACTATCGTGAACGTAACAACAACTCCTTCAACAACACTTTCTTCATTGACAGCTAATACTTTCTACACAGTTTATGTGAAAGCTATTTGTTCTACAACTTCTGAATCAAACAATTCAATCGGTGTTAATTTCAACACTTACGGATTCGGTCAATATATTGATTCTGATAATGGTTGTTCAACTTTCACGGATATTTCTACAACTGGTACAAATTTAAATTTGGTTGATGATTCTAATGTTGGTCTTGTTTTACCATTCCCATTTTTCTATCAAAGCGCAATCGTAAACAATATCAATGTTTCAAATAACGGATATGTTTTATTGAATACTTTGACTGGGACTTTCGGATATGATATGACTAACAGTACTAATGGTTTATATCCATTCGTTCAAGATTTAGGAACAGCGATTGCTCCAGCAGGTGTTTACCAACAAACTGTAGGTACTGCTCCAAACCGCAAATACATCATCCAATGGAATGATTTGCAACATTATGTTGGATTTGGACAAGTTGCTACCAATGATGGTGCTACTTTTCAATTGGTAATTGAAGAGGCTACAATGGAATTTTATTACTTGTACAATGACGTAATGATGGGAACTCCAACATGGGACAATGGTGCTGATGCTGAAATTGGAATTCGTGGAACTCAAAACATTGATGTTTCATTGAATAACAGTGATTATCTATCTGACAATTCTTGTGTTCACTTTTTCTATACAGATTGTCCAAAACCTTTGAGTGTTGCTTTCAGTAATATCGTTACTGATGAGTTTAGCATGGACTGGGTTGCTGGTCTTTCTAATGAAACTCAATGGAGCGTTGAATACGGTCCAACAGGATTTACTCCGGGTTCTGGAAGTTTATTGACTAACATCGCTAACTCAGAACAACAAATTCCAAACTTGACTCCTTTGACTACATATGATGTATACATCTATGCAAATTGTGCGAATGGTGAAACAAGTGTTCCATTGATTGCTTCAGTACAAACAAAACCTTTGTGTGCTGATCCAACAAACTTGGCTGGAATTACAGCTGCTGATTCTGTATTTGCATCTTGGAACTGGACACAAAATATTTCACCAGTTACTGGATTTAACTTACAATACGGTAATGCTGGATTTGATTTGTATACAGGTACTGAAGTTCTTGCAAATGGTGCAAACTTTACAGATACAATCGTAAATACTACAGTTTTTGTTTCAGGTGTTTCTTATGACATGTATGTTCAATCTGTATGTGGTACTGATACTTCAAATTATGTTGGTCCATATACATTCACAATGCCGTTGACAAATGACTTAGTTTGTGGTGCTGAAAACTTGAATGTTAATGGTACAGTTTACACATTTACTAATGTGGGTGCTACTGTATCTAACTCAGTTGTATCAAACCAAGAGCAATCAATTGCTCCTCCTGTTACTGGTGGTCAAACTACTACTGGATGGGGTGATAATCAAATTTCTTCTTCAACTTGGTTTACATTCCAAGCGCCTGCTAGTGGTCAAGTGAGAATTTCTGGAACTAACGTTGGATTTGATGGTCAAATGGCTGTTTATTCAGTTGGTAACTGTGCACAATTCTCTACTTTCAGCTTATTGGCTGCAAATGACAATGAAATCGGTGGAACGAGCTTTGCTCCAAACTTTACAGTTTGTGGATTAACTCCTGGTGCTACTTATTACTTGATGCATGATTCTTATTATTCTTGGAATACAGGAAACTACTCTGTGAAAATTACGCCAATTTCTGTAGAAGCTGGTACAGCGACAGGTACGTTGACTCAAATCTGTACTGGTGACACAACAAACTTGTTCACTACAATTACAGGAAATGACAATGGTGGTGCTTGGATTCCAGTAATTCCTTCTATCTCATTGGCACAAGATTCATTATTTGCTTCTGCAGGTTTGGCTTACCAAACTTTCGAATTCGAATACAGAATGGTTGATGGTTGTGCTTACGATTCTATCGTAACAAGTGTACAAGTTTTCGCTCCTTCAACTGCAGGAACTGATGGTTCTTTAGTAGTTTGTCGTAACGAGCCTTTCAACTTGCTTGAAGGTTTGGGTGGAACTGCTGACTTAGATGGTACTTGGTACAACCCAACTCTTGGAACTGTTCCTAACGGAAATGTAATTGCAGACAATTTCCCAGGTCAATACAACTACAAATATGTTGTAGGAAATGGTGTTTGTCCTAATGATACAGCAGTTGTAATCGTTGCAGTACAATCTTGTAACTACCTTGGATTAAATGAAACTTCATTAGAAGGATTCAGCTTATATCCAAACCCAACTGAAGGAATGGTTTACATTTCTTACTCAGGTTCAAACGAGGTGTACAACTATGAAGTATTGGATTTGAATGGTCGCAAAGTGGCTAACAAAGAAAATGCTATCAACGGTTCATCAGTAACTGAAATTAATTTGAATAACGTTGAAAATGGAATCTACATGATTCGTGTTTACAACGGTTCAGCTGAGAAAACTTTCCGAGTTGTCGTGAAATAATCTTAGATAAACTTTCAAAAAAAAGGCGGTCAATTAAGTTTGATCGCCTTTTTTTTTAGACCCGCTTTGCTATTAGACCAAAGACATTAGACCCGTTGCTTCGCAACTATTAGACAAGATCAATTTTGTTACTTCGCAACTTTAAGATGAATGTAAAAGCTGAATAAAATCAAAGTCTTAATATCCTAATATCCTAACATCTTAACATCTTAATGTCTTAAAATAAAAGACCCGCTTCGCTATAAGATTTTAAGAGACGTTGCTGCGCAACCTTAAGACGTTCATTTAAGACGTTCATTTTTCAGTTGGGGCGCAATGCATTGCGCCCCAACTGAAATTAATCTCGTAACGTTTTAAAATCCAAAAAAAATTCGTTTCGCTATTAGACAAGATTAATGAATATTGCCTTGCAATATTAAGATGAATATAAAACCGAAGAAAATCAAAGTCTAATGTCTTCTGTCTTCTGTCTCCAGTCTAAATGTCTACAAAACAATATTCACAATCCTCCCAGGCACTACAATCATCTTTTTAGGCGCTTTGCCTTCTAAATAATGTTGCGTTTTCTCTAGACCTAGTACGTGCGCTTCGGCGTCTTCTTTCGACATGTCAGCTGGTAATTCAACTGAGAAACGAACTTTTCCGTTGAAGGAAATTGGGTAAGAGAATGCCGATTCAACCAGATAATCTGGGTTGAACGTTGGGAAAGGTGCTACATTGATTGAACCTGCTTCGTATCCTAATTTTACCCACAATTCTTCTGAAATGTGCGGTGCATAAGGTGACAACATGATCAACAAATCTTTCAAAATTGCGCGGTTGTTGCATTTTTGCTCGCCCAACTCATTCACGGCAATCATGAAGTTTGAAACGCCTGTATTGAATGAAAAACGCTCTAAATCAATGCTGATTTTTTGTATCGTTTTGTGCAAGGTTTTCAATGAATCTTTACTTGGCGCTTCGTCGGAAATCAACAAATTGCCCGTTTGATCGTGAAACAAACGCCAAAATTTGCGCAAGAAATTGTGTACTCCGTTTATTCCTTTCGTATCCCAAGGTTTGCTTTGCTCCAAAGGACCCAAAAACATTTCGTACATTCGCAAAGTGTCCGCACCGAATTTTTCAACCAACTCGTCTGGAGTTTGAACGTTGAATTTCGATTTGGACATTTTTTCAACTTCAGAACCACAGATGTAAGTTCCATCATCTTCGTAAATAAATTCTGCGTTTTTGTATTCTTCTCGTGAATTTTTGAACGCTTCAATATCTAATTTATCGTTGTCAACGATTGAAATGTCGACGTGAAGTTCATTTGTAATGAAAAGTGGATTTATTTCGTTAGGACTTGTATTATTTTTATCAGCAATAAAATTGATTATTGTTTCATTGGTAATTTGTCTCAAAGGATTCTTAGAATCACCTATTTTTTCAAAGAGACTTTTTGAAATAAAAATAGATTTTAAATTGTCAGTACTTTGTGTGTTCAATTTACTGTAGTGAAGTTTGTACACCAAACTCGATCTCCCCAAAATCATCCCTTGATTGATCATCTTTTGAAATGGCTCATCAAATCCAATGAAACCTAAATCATACAAGAATTTCGTCCAAAAACGGGCGTATAACAAGTGTCCTGTCGCGTGTTCAGAACCACCGATGTATAAATCTACATTCTTCCAGTAATCCACTTTTTCCTTGCTCACAAATTCTTGTTCGTTGTGCGGATCCATGTAGCGCAAGAAATACCAAGAACTTCCTGCCCAACCTGGCATCGTGTTCAATTCCATCGGGAAAACGGTTTCATGGTCGATGTTCACATTGTCCACAATTTGATTGTCCACCGTGTCCCAAGCCCAAACTGGCGCATTTCCTAGTGGCGGTTGTCCGTCTTCTGTCGGCAAATATTTTTCTACTTCCGGTAAAATAATCGGCATGTAGCGCGCATCAATCATGTGCGGTTTTCCGTTTTTGTAATATACTGGAAACGGTTCACCCCAATATCTTTGTCTGGAAAAAACAGCATCACGCAAACGGTAATTCGTTTTTCCTTTTCCTAGTTCTTTTGCTTCAATTGCCTCAATTGCAGCTTTCATCGCTTCTTTCACAGTCAATCCAGTCAAAAATCCAGAATCTGCAATTTTTCCTTCTTTTTCGGTGTAAGCTGCTTCAGAAATATCAATGTTTTCAAATATATTCTTGATTTCCAATCCAAAATGATTGGCAAAATCCCAATCACGTTGGTCGCCACAAGGCACCGCCATCACCGCGCCTGTTCCGTAAGATGCCAAAACATAATCACCAATCCACAATTGCACTTTTTCGCCCGTAAACGGATGAACTGCATACGAACCAATGAATTCTCCTGAAATGTTTTTGACATTCGCTTGGCGGTCGCGTTCGGTTTTCAAAGACGATGCTTTCACGTAATTTTCAACGGCTTCGCGTTTGTCCTCAGTTGTCAATTTTGCTACCAATGGATGCTCAGGGGCCAATACGAGAAATGAAACGCCGAAAATGGTGTCAGGACGGGTAGTGAAGACTTCGATTGATTCATTGATTTCTAACATTTCCTCCCCCTCGGTCCCCCTCCAAAGGGGGAAGCATACGGAACAACCTTGCGATTTACCGATCCAATTGCGTTGTTGATCCTTGATTGAATCTGTCCAATCCAAACCGTCTAAACCTGTGATCAAACGTTCTGCATAAGCTTTGATTCGCATCGACCATTGGCGCATTTTCTTTTGTTCCACTGGATGACCGCCACGTTCAGAAACGCCGTTGATGACTTCGTCATTTGCCAGAACAGTTCCCAACGCAGGACACCAATTCACCCATGAATCAGCCAAATAGGCCAAGCGATATTGTTGTAAAATAGCTTCTTTTTTCTCGTGATCAAATCCATTCCACGTTTCCGCATTGAATGTTTCTTCACAATCCGTAGTCGCATCAACGACTGTATTTCCAACACTTGCAAAAATCAATTCAAGTTCCGAAATGCGTTCTGCTTGTTGGGTTTTATTGTTGTACCAGCAATCAAAAAGTTGTGTAAAAATCCATTGTGTCCATTTATAATACTCAGGACTAGAGGTTCTTACTTCTCTTGACCAATCAAATGAAAATCCAATTTTGTCCAATTGTTCGCGGTAGCGCGCGATGTTTTCTTTGGTCGTTTTGTCTGGATGTTGACCAGTTTGAATCGCATATTGTTCTGCTGGAAGACCGAAAGAATCGTATCCCATTGGGTGCAACACATTGAAACCTTGCAAACGTTTGTAGCGCGCAAAAATATCTGAAGCAATATATCCAAGCGGGTGACCCACATGCAAGCCTGCTCCCGAAGGATAAGGAAACATGTCCAGCACATAATATTTTGGTTTTTCAGAATTATCCTCCGCTTTGAACGTTTGATTTTCAGCCCAAAACTGGCGCCATTTTGCTTCGATTTCACGAAAATTGTACTCCATAGTCGATGTGATTCAATTTGAAGGTGCAAAGATAGGAATATCAACGATATTGGATTCATACACAAAATAGAATAAAGCATAAATTATCCATAGGATTTTGTCTTTGAGATCAATAAAAGGTCAAAATTTACTTTTGCTTAGTCACGAATTAACACTAAATTAGTGCCCTATATGAAATCGAAAAAATTTTATTTTCACGGGTTATTTTTACTCCTTGCATTAACTTGGAGTACAATTTCTTATGGGCAATTAAGATTATATCCAAGCGATAAGAATTCGAAAGAATATTTCTGGAAGATGTACGATTTGGGGAAGAAGTACCAATCTTCAAATTTGCAAAAGGCTGATTCAATGCGTGCTGTGTTATTGAATCTTTGTAACAAACATGGAAATTACGAAAAGTTTTATGCACTGGTTTTTGATGCTGATATTGATAAAATTCATGGTGATCGAGATGTTTATTACCGTAAAATCTTGCAATTACAACCCTATCAAGAAAAGCTAAATTCGCCGAAAGTAAATTTAGAAATTAATCAAAAACTGGGAGAGTATTACATCAATTCGAGGGATTTTGATCAATCAGATTTTTATTTGAAACAAGCGTTAAAACTGAGTAAAAGGCGCAGAGACAACAAAGAAATTTCTGAGACTTTTTCGATGTTTGCCATGAAAGAAATACAACGCAATCAGAAAGATAGTGCGATGTATTTTGTGAAAGAAGCAATTCAATATGGTCGTCGCTCTGCAAACAAAGGAGCAATGGCTGCTGCATTCAATACGCAAGCGTTGGTTTATGCCTATTTTGGTCAAGTTGAATTGAGTGTTTCCAAAAACTTAATTGCCTTACAGTTGGCTTCCGAAGTGGAAGATTTACCTAAAATGGCTAAATATTCATTAGACTTAGGTGAATCTCAATTGTCTATTTTGAATTACCGAGAAGCGGAATTGTATTTCAATCAAGTGCAAGAAGTTGCTTCAAAATTAAAAGACAAAAGGTTGAGTGCCTTGGCTTTGGTGAATTTAGGAATCATTTACAGAATCGATAAAAATTACGAGAAAGCGATTGATTTTCAAACGAAAGCAGTCAAAATTTTAAGCATGTTAAACGATTTTGATGGTTTAGGAATCGCCCACAACAACTTGGGAGATATTTACCGAGAACAGAAGAATTATTCTAAAGCTTTGAGCAACTACAACAAAGCATTGGTGTTTTTTGAATCAAGCGGAAACAAAGAAAGTATAGCCACTGTTTATCATAATGTTGGAATAGTCTTTGAAAAACAAGGGAAACATGCAAATGCGTTGAATTATTTGAACCGGTCAGTGGAGATCAGGTCGCAATTTGGATTTAAAGGTGCGATTTACAGCACTTACAAGGCAATTTCTGAAGTGTATGAAAAGACGAATAATTACAAATTGGCGCAAAATTATTTGAAGTTATATGCCGATTATGCAGACAGTGCAAAGACCATTGAATCAAGCGCTAAAATCGCGGAATTGAATGAATTATACCGATCTGAGCAAAGAGAAAGACTAATTTCCGTGCAAGCAGATTCAATTGAACGTCAAAAACAAGAGAAAACCTTAACTTCAACCAAATTAGAAAATGTCCAACTGAAAAACAACATGCAAGCCTATATCATTACAGGTTTTGCAATTTTGTTGGTTTTGGCTGGTGTAATTGGTTTTTATCGATGGAATCAAACCAAAATCAAGCAACAGCAACAGGAGGCAGAAATGAATCAAACGTTGTTGAGAACACAGATGAATCCACACTTTGTTTTTAATGCGATGTCGGTGATTCAGAGTTACATTTATGACAATGATACCCAAAATTCTTCGCGGTTTTTGGTTAATTTTTCCAAGTTGATGCGATTAATTTTGGAAAATTCTTCCAAAGAATTTATTCCGATGGAAACCGAAGTGGATATTTTGGACAAATATTTGAGCATACAAAAATTGAGATTTGAAGAACGTTTCGATTTTGACATTAAGGTCGATGAAAAATTGTTAGATGAAGGCGCAATCATTCCACCGATGATCACACAGCCTTTCATTGAAAATGCCATTGAACACGGGCGTTTACACTTGAAAGAAGATGGTTTTATTCATGTGCATTTCTTTGAAAAAAACAAGATGCTTTTCATTACGATTGAAGACAATGGAGTAGGCAGAAAAGGGGCAGAACAAAACAAGAAAAGTTCAGATCACAAGAGTATGGCGATGAAAATTACAAGCGACCGTATAGATAATTTGAACAAAAAATACCGTGCAGAAGGATTTATGTTGATAGAAGATTACAATAAAATTGAAGAAACTGGAACAAAAGTGTTAATTTCGATACCTTATCGTGTTAATGCGCAAAATTAAAATTTCATAAACATGAAAGCAGTAATTATTGATGACGAGAAAAGAACTAGAGAATTAATCGCTAAAATGATTGAATCTTTCGGTCTTGGAATTGAAACTTTTCCAATTGGAGAAAGTGTTGAATCTGGTTTACAAGCAATTGAAACGATTCATCCAGACTTGGTCTTTTTAGATATCCAAATGCCTGATGGTACTGGTTTTGATTTGCTTAAAATGATTCCGCAGAAAAATTTTGAAGTGATCTTTATTACTGCACATGAAGAATTTGCAATCAAAGCAATCAAATTCAGTGCTTTGGATTATATTCTTAAACCAATCGATTCCGAAGATTTGAAGCAAGCGGTACTTCGTGCGGTAAATACAATCGACCATAAACGTGAAGAAAGTCAATTTGAAGCTTTGCAATTAAACATGCAACCTACGCAAAGAAGAAGGTTGGTCTTAAAAACGCAAGAAAGTGTGCATGTGGTTGATTTAGATAAAATTGTGCGCTGCGAAGCAGATAGAAATTATACGTCATTTTTCTTAACTGAAGGTAAAAAAATCTTGGTTTCTAAAACCTTGAAAGATTATGAAACGCTTTTAACGGGTTACAACTTTTTGCGTGTACAACAATCACATTTAATCAACCTTGATTTTGTAGAAAGATACGACAAAGGAAATGGTGGTTCAGTGGTGATGAAAGATGGTTCAGAAGTGCCTTTGAGTCCTGCAAAAAGAGATATTTTCTTCAAGATTCTGGAAAATTTGTAGTTGAAAAATGAAGTACTCAAAACTGCTTTATTGCTTATTTTTTTTCCTTTTTTCTCAAGCTGTTTTCAGTCAAACCGAATTCATTGACGCTAAATCCAAAAAAATCGATTCTCTTTTCAAAGTCAATGCCTTGGAAGAAAAAGTTTTCCCGCAAATGTCACGTTGTGGCGGTAGTTTGAAAGGGTATTATTTGAAAAATGAATTGATTCTTATTCACACACTTTACAGCGGCCCGATGGGTTTTACCGATACCAAATGGTACATCGAAAATGGTAAATTATTCAAATCAGTCCAATTTGGTTTTGAATACGAAGAACCTGAAAATCTTGATGAATATTGCAAAACACATCAAACTGCCAACCATGAATGTGATTTCAGCGCTTTAAAAGCAAAAACTTATCGTTCTGTGTTTTACGACTACAAAAAGTTGATTTCTTTCAGCAAAATCGAAAACAATGAACCTGTGATCTTAACCAAAGAAAATCAAAAATCTGAAATCAAGCTTCTCAAATCTTGTTTTAAATCTTTGGTTGAGGAATTGAAAAAGTAGCTTTCTATTCCCAAAATACAGGAAATTTTTCCTATTCTTTCAATGCGTAATATTCCGTAACTTTACACCATGATTTTGTATAATGTAACGGTAAGTATCGATCAATCTGTGCACCAAGATTGGTTGCAATGGATGCGTGAAACACATATTCCTGAAGTGTTGGCAACAGGCTGCTTTTTAGAAAGCAGATTGTCGCGAATTCAAGGCGAAGAGGAGGGAGGAGTCACTTTTTCAGTGATGTATTTGGCGCCTAGTCAAGAGAAATACGACGAATATCAGCAAGTTTACGCTCCTAAATTGCAAGCAGATCATACATCGCGTTACATTGGAAAATTTGCTGCTTTTAGAACTGTTTTACAAGTGGTTGAAGAATTTAAAGTATGACGGTAAAAGCAAAAAAACACCTCGGACAGCATTTCTTGATTGACAAAAATGTCAGTAAAAGAATCGCTGATCAATTTCAAGCACACCGCGGTTGCACCAAAGTGTTGGAAATAGGTCCTGGAATGGGCGCCTTGACTACTTTTTTGTTGGAAAACAAGGACCACCAAGTTTGGGCGATGGATGTGGATTCTGAATCCATTGTTTACCTAAATGAACATTTCCCCGCGCTCAAAGGCCGCATCATAGAAGCCGATTTTTTGAAAGACAATTTGGCGTTGCATTTCGGCACAGAACCTTTTGCGGTCGTTGGAAATTTCCCTTATAACATTTCATCGCAAATTCTTTTCCGTTGCTTGGAATACCGCAACCAAATCCCAGAAATCATGGGCATGTTTCAACGCGAAGTGGCATGGAGAATTGCTGAGAAACCGGGTTCTAAAGCGTATGGAATCATCAGCGTTTTGTTGCAAGCATTTTACGACATTGAATATTGTTTCACAGTTGATGAGCACGTTTTCGATCCGCCACCCAAAGTGAAATCTGGTGTAATTCGCCTCACAAGAAACGACCGCGACCAATTGCCGTGCGACGAAAAAAGATTCATCCAAGTGGTGAAAGCTTGCTTCAATCAAAGACGCAAAATGATCCGCAATTCAGTCAAAGCATTGATTGGCGACAAACCTTTCGAACACGAATTTTTGACCAAACGTCCTGAACAATTGTCTGTCGATGATTTTATCAATTTGACAATGGCAATTGAGGCGGTAGATAAGTTGTGATTTGAAAAATAATTTGAACAGTTCAAGATTAAAATGAAACGGGTTTTTTATTTCCTTTTTTGTGCAGTGCTATTGAGTTGTTCTGCTATTTCAAAATTTTCAAGAAAGCAAAACACGACTTTTTCTGTCAAATTAGACACACTAAAGTTTATTGATGTAGCAAGAAATAGGGAAATTCCCCTTGCGATTTTCAAACCATTATCTACCAAGATATTGAAAGACCAAAAACTCATTGTTTTTAGTCATGGATATGGTCAAAATAAAGGTGGTGATTATCTTGAATATTCCTATTTGACAAATTATTTGGCTTCACAAGGATATTTTGTTGTCAGTATTCAACATGAATTAACCACTGACAGTTTATTGCCGCTTAAAGGAATTCCGCAAATTGTTCGACTACCATTTTGGGACAGAGGAGCTGAGAATATTCTTTTTGTTATCAACGAGTTAAAAAAATCAAATCCTGATTTAGACTTTGAAAATATTACGTTAATTGGGCATTCAAATGGTGGAGATATGACAGCCCTGTTTCCTCAGAAATATCCCAATATTGTTAAGAAAATAATTACACTAGACAATAGAAGAATGGCTTTTCCAAAGGCGAAAGGTCTAAAAGTTTATTCACTTAGATCAAGCGATCAACCTGCAGATGAAGGTGTTTTACCAAGTGCTGAAGACCAGAAAAAATTTGGAATGACCATTGTAAAACTTCCTAATACGATTCATAATAATATGGATGACAACGCGAATGAAATGCAAAGGACCGAAATCAGAAATTATATTTTATCATTTTTGAAAGATTGACTATTTTCCAATCACCCATAAACCTCCTTCAAAGCATCACTCAAATGCTCATACTGAAATACAAATCCTGCTTTTTTGATTTTTTCATTGGATGCGTTCACGCCTTCCAGCACCACGGTTGACATTTCACCTAAAATGGTTTTCAGTACAAATGCCGGAACATTGGGTAACCAGCGTTTTTTGTGCAATTGTTTGGCCAAGGTTTCCGTAAATACTAGATTATTTACATTTTTCGCATTTGCATTGAAACTTCCCTCTAATCGATTCTCCATCACAAAATTGAATAAGTTAACCAAATCGGCGATGTGAATCCAAGGCATCCATTGTTTTCCAGAGCCCAAAGCAGAAGTCAATCCCATTTTGATTGGTTTTGCGATGGTTTCCAACGCGCCCCCTTCAGCGGTAAGCACCACACTGATTCGGATTTTAGAAACCACGCAAAAGGGAGACAATGAATCAGCAGCTTGTTCCCATTTTTCAACTACTTGCGACAAAAAATCTTTGCCAAAAGGATCATTTTCCTGGTAAACTTTCGCATGATTTTCGTAGCCGTAACAATTGATTCCCGAAGCTGAAATATATTGTTTCAATTCGGGAATTTGCGGAGCCAATGAAGCTAGAAAATGGGTTGGTTGAACACGAGAATCTATCATTTCTCGTTTTCGTTCTGTGGTCCATCGTTTGTCGGCAATCCCGGCGCCTGAAAGATTGATAATCGTGGTAACGCCTTTCAAAGCTGTCACATCAATTTCCTCTTTCGTTGGTTCCCAATGAAAAATATTTTTGCTTAAATCGCTTGGTTTTCTGGATAATACCCGAACTTCATGACCTTGTTTCAGCAAGAATGCTTGCATCTGTTTTCCAATCAATCCCGTTCCACCCGCCAACAATATAATCTGCTTTTCCATATCTCAAAAACAGCAAATTAGTCAATATGTTTGAGCGGCAAGAAATTTTAGTGATTTTTTAACCTTTTAGAAAGTCAAGGAATATCCACTTTTACAACTTGATGCACCTCGTAGGTGTTTTTGTCCATTACATAAACCAACAAGTGGCAATTTGCAGGGTCATATTGCGCAGGAAGTTTGTAGCTGTAATTCTGATAAAATTTACCATTTGAATTCAAATCTTCTGCTTTCAAAGGCCTTCCAAATGCTTTGCCATCGATGCTTCCTCTGTGCACATTGTGGTGTTCGTATGCTTCTTCAATCACTCCACCAGGGAATTTTTGCTTGGAGATATATAACTCTTCAATCAAGTAAACAACAACAGTTAAATCCGTTGCGTTTTGAGTCATTGTATCTATTTCTGTGTGCAAAAATAAACCGCGTGTTGCAGGGTAATAGTTGGCAACCGCTTGAAGATTAGCATTCACAACATTGTCTGTCAAGGTTTGCGTTGTAGCACTTGTCCAATTATTTGCACCTTGAAACATGGTTCCACTGAAATACTTTCTACTAACAGTACCTTTTGGATTTGCATCAAAACCGAATCCGTTCGCGAAAGTTGTGCCGTAAGCAATTCCTTGTGCATTCGTAAAATCGTAAGGAAATTCAGCGTCTGTCAGTTGGAAAGGTCCTGCACCTCCCGGAGAAGCATGAATCGATGCCACGAAAACGCGACCTGGATTATCTGTTTCAATTTGTTCAGCGATTGTTCCTGCAGCAGGGCAATATACGCATTTGTGACCGGTGTAGTCTTCCAACAAAACATTTCTATCTGTGTTCGTGTTCGCTGTAAATGTTGGCCAAGGATAAGTGCTCCAATCACCCGGGAATAATGTTTGATCCAATTCCGTTGGCGTTGCAGGAATGTACGGATGCTCAACCCTATCGCATGAAGCGAAAACTACTGCTAAAAAACTAACGATGAAAATACTTTTTTTCATAATGCTGAGTATTAAAAACTTTGAGTAAAAGTCAATGTTAAACCGTTTGATGCAGGAACGAATCTGCAAACACCTCCCACACAGAATAGACCTGCTCTTTGACGTCCGTATGAAACCATGAAACGAGATGCGTCACGAATGTATCCAAACGAGCCAATCAAATAATGCAACTGTAAATCTTTCACTGGATTTCCATAATTGTATTGATCCATTACACTGAAAAACCAGTTGGGTGAAACGTTGTATTCAATAACTGCAGTCGCCCAATTTCCTTTGTCTTTTTTTGTAAAAAGTCCTTGGAACTCAGCTCTTACAGAATTTGTTTTGTTGATTTTCCAGTTCACCTCAACCACACCAATATGTGATTCGATAATTCCCTTTGCTTCATCAGCAACTTTCGAAATATCATTGTTCAATCGAATATTGAAATAAGAGAAAATCATGCTGTATTTAGCACTGAATTTTTTGGCAACATTAATGTTGATGTCTTGCCAATATTCTAATCCGCTTTGGTCAAAAAGTCTTCCTTTGTAGGCAATTCCTGTAGAGTCCGCAGGACTAAATCCTGAAGTATGGTGTATTGTACCATATGTTGTTGAATAATTCACATTGATTGGCAAGCCATATTTCCCACCGATTTTTGAACCTTTTTTGACAGTGTAAAGAATTTCTGCTTGATACGCCACCTCACCCAATGGTTGTGTTGCATAAGGATAAAGTGTTGCCACTAAATTGTAAGTATGCGTTTTATTCAACGAGGGTAAATAATTGATAAAAACATCTTGCAGAGACTTCGTACGATCTGAACGAAAACTCATATTATCGACAGATTTTGCTGAGAGTACAATTCCAAAACCTTTCTGAGAATATCCCAAATTGGCAATCGCTGCATGACCTGAATTGTAAATATTGTTGTTGTCCTCTGAAGGATCATTTTCTTTGATTGCATATTCGGCATTGAAAGAAAATTTATTGTATTTCAGTCCAAGTCTTCCACTGTAAGCACCAACGTTTTCTGGTAAAATCAAGTCCGGATTATCGTCTTTTTGAAATTTTGAAACAAAAGAGGCCCCTAAGACGATGTCTAATTTTGAATCTTTCATATATTTCTCTAACAAGTCATTGACATGAATTTCACCATCAATTCCACGAACAATTCCGCTTGCTTTCACCACTTTTCCATCGGTAAAAGATAGTCTTTGTTTGCCATAAACTCCTTTCAAAACAACTCCCTTTGCTGGTCTGAAAATCAATCTCATTCCATCCATGTTGTTGTCGTAACCCAAAGCCCTGTCTTCGTAAGATCTGAAAATTAAACCTGAACCAAATTGTTCATAGAAATTTCCTAACGTCACATCGATATAGCTATTGGTGTATCCAACGTATCTCATGCCAAGCCCAGTTCCCTCAAAACGATCCGGATACCCTTGAATTCTTGGCAAGTAAGATTCTAATCTCATACCTGCTTTGAAGTTTCCATTGGTGTAGAAAACGTTGGCATAACTGTTTAACAATCCTTTTGACTCGGGTTGCAAGGCATCGATTAGCGTATCCTCATTGAGGTATTGAAAAGTACTTTCAATATTTCCAGTAAATGTTCCGTTATTCAATTGACCGAAACTTGCCAGCGCAACGGTCGAAAAAGCGAAACTGATAAGCGATTTCATTTTCATAGTTTCAAAAAAAGCGTCAAAAGAAATTGACGAAATGGAATTATTTACTTTTTTCTTTCAAAGAGAGAATTTCTTGGTACAATTTATCTTCGTCACCAGGAGCATAGTTGTTGTGTGAGTAAACAATATTTCCTTCAGTATCAATTAAAAATGTGTGGGGAACATTATTTACACCCATGGCTCTTTTGAAATCTCCATTAGGATCCATCAATACCAAATACTCCCAACTTTTTCCGTTTACATACACAGGAACCTGATTTTTTGTTTTTTCATCGTCAATAGATACTGCGATCAATGTTACGCCAGTTTCTGCTTGCCAATCTGTGTACAACTCATGAATTGTATTTAACTCTCTTTTACAAGGTGCACACCAAGTTGCCCAAAAACTAATTACGACAGGACCTTTCAATCCAAGTTCACCAGTATTTATTGACTTACCATCCATATCTTTAAGTTCAACAGCAGGTAATTTTTTACCAGTTTCATGGTCTTGAGCAAGAGAAGCTGTGCATATCGCAACAAAAGAAAAAAGAAATAAAATGCGTTTCATGTTTTATAGTTTAAAATGTTTGAAGCTTGTTTTCAAAAACGTTGCCACAAATCAAAGGTAGTATATTTTTCAAGCCTTGAACCAATAGTTTTTACTTACATTGTTGTATTCCTATTTCAAAACTTTATGCAATTGTAAATGTTTTTAAGCTTGATTCTTGACTGTTTAGTACCTTATTGGTACATTTTACATCAAATTCTATGAATTATTGTTTGATTTTTAACATGTTTTTCACCTTGATTTATTGCATTCTTGAAATAATTTGTTTTAAAAAAAATGTCAAACGGCACAATTTTTTCTTTATATTTGTTCACAAGAGTTAAAATCACGAACTATAATATTTCAAAATATGAACAAATTATTACTCTCAATCACTGCATGTTTGACTTTAGGCTTTTCAGCTAGTGCTCAAGATTATGCAATATATGAAGGTGCATCTTCAACCACTGACATTTCTGGAACAACTGTGCAAGTGCAAGTCGGTTCTTCAACTTATGAAGGTTTCTTCTTTGGGAAAAATTTGACAGGTACGCCTATTGAAGTCAAAGTTAGACGCGTTTCTTTGATAGCTCCTCCTGCTGCTGTTACTGAGCAAGTTTGTACAGGACCAATACCAGATCCAAATGCGATTGGAAACTGTTTTGATATTGCTGCCGGTAATTCAAATTGGTTATCACCTAACAGCTATATTATTGATGCTACGAATAAAGCAAATATTGAAGTGCACATTGATCCACATGGTTCAATGGGAATGGTGCATAACCGTTACTATATTGAAGATTTAAGTGGAAATAAATTAGATTCAATTGATTTGAAAGTCGCAAATTTTGCTTCCATTAAAGATGTGAAGCCTTCTGTAACATTCAATGTATATCCAAATCCTGCAGATGATGTTTTAACTTTAAATGTTCAAGGGTCTTCTGAGAATTCAGTCAAAATCGTTGATGTTCTTGGAAATGTGGTAATGGAAGACAAAATGAATACTACAAAGAAAATTGATGTACGCGATTTGAAAAATGGTGTTTACATTTTGACAGTATACGCCAATGGATCTTTGCTGCAAACAAGAAGAGTTGTTGTAAGACACTAAACTCAGCCATAAAATTTTGGAAAGGTCTTTTTTAAAGGTCTTTTTTTATGTCTAATTTTTTGTATTCATTTCACAGTTCTGAAACTTTACAGCCCTTGTTTCGTATCGTTTTATTTGTGAATTTAAATTTGTATTTTTGCAATTATGTCAATTGAAAAATTAATAGGAGATTTGTTGTTGCGCCACAATTGCGTGGTTGTTCCTTCATTTGGCGGTTTTGTGGCAAAGCAAACGGCTGCTTCTATTGATAAAGCAAACGGCATCATGTTACCGCCTAAAAAGTCATTGTTATTTAATAGACAATTGATTAACAACGATGGATTGCTGATTGCTTCTTATGCCAAAGAAATGGGAATCACTTTTGATGAGGCATCACAAGAGGTACAAAAATTGGTTGAAAATTGGCATATTACCTTGAATGAGGGAGAAAGAGTAAACATTGATAAAGTAGGTTTTTTGTTTCTCGATCAAGAAAAAAATATTGGATTTGAACAAGATCGATATTTTAATTTGTTGCTACATTCATACGGATTAGGAAAGGTTCATTTTGTAAGTGAAGAAGACATTCAATTGGTGAATCAGCCTGTTGCAATTAGTCCTCAACTTGTCAAAGAAACGGCTAAAGAAACTAAACTTACTGAAACGCCAATTATCACTTTGATTCCGGAAGGAATTGAAAAAGTGATTTTAGAGGAAGAGGAGGCGCCAATTATTCCTATTTCAGCAGCAAAAAATACCACAACCAAATTGTGGAAATATGCAGCCGTCGCTATTTTGATGCCAGTTGCGTTTTATTCTTATTGGATTCCAATGAAAACCAATGTGTTGGAATCAGGTATTTTTGCTGTACAAGATTTTAATCCTTTCCACCAGCAATCAAAAGGAAATTACGAAAGAAAACCTTTTGCTGTTGAATTAGATAAAAAAGTGCCAACATTTATCTCTGTCGAGGAAGAAATTCAAAAATTAGAGGGCAATGTTCACGTTTGGTCGTATCCATTTAGTGAGAAATTGTACATTCCAATTAAAGTAGAGAGCGCACCACAAGAGGCAGTTGTTGAAACAATTCCCAAAGAGATTGAAACTCCTGAAGTTGAAGAGCCTGTAGTTGAAACAAAAATTGCGAAAGTAGAATCAGCATATTACTTGATTACCAATTGTTTTGGGAGTGAGCAAAACGCTAAGAATTTCGTGAATTACTTGAAATCAAAAGGTTTCGATGCTCAAATAGTTGATGTGAAAAATGGTTTGCAACGCGTGAGTGCTGGTAAATCTGCGAACTCATCTGAATTGAAAAACATTCAAAGTAAAGTTGAAGCGTTGGACATTCAAGGAAGTTGGATTTTGAAGAAATAATTTTTTTTCAAAACCTATTCCAACCTTTAAACATTCTAAATTACGTTTAATCATTTTCTTGTTTATCATTTTGTTGTGTTTTGTATATCTTTACGAAAACAAAACTCAGTTCTTTATCCTAATTTTTAGAAAAGGACAATAATAAAAACAGCTTATGAGAAAATGGATTTTACCTATTGGATTTGTGTTAGTTTCTTTTGCTACAATTGCACAAGACAAAACCAAAAATTCTGAAAACAGTACTTACGAATTTACCAAACAAGTTCACCTAGATGCGACACCTGTTCAAAGTCAAGGTTATACAGGAACTTGCTGGAGCTTTTCAACCTTGTCATTTTTTGAATCAGAAATGATTAGAAAAGGAACTAAAAATCCTGCACCGTTGTCGGAAATGTATGTTGCAAGAAAAGCCTATGAAGCTAAAGCAGATAAATTTATTCGCATGGATGGAAAATCAAATTTTTCAGAAGGTGGAGCTTTTCATGATATTCCTTTTGTGATTAAAAATTACGGAATTGTTCCAGCTGATGTTTATAAAGGTTATAATTCAGGAACAGAAACATATGATCACAGTGAAATGTACACTGTTTTGAATGGTGCGATGGAGGGTGTATTGAAACATGTACAACAATTGGATGGTAAAGCACTTTCTCCAACATGGCGAGCAGCTTTGGGTGGAATTTTAGATGCTTACTTAGGAAAAGACATTCAAGAATTTGAATTTAATGGGAAAAAGTATACACCGAAATCCTATGCTGCATCGTTGAATTTAAACATGAGCGATTATGTGTCAATAACTTCATTTACAAATCATGATGCATATAGCGAATGTCAATTGGCGATTCCGGATAATTGGGGAAATGGTAAAAGCTACAATGTTGGATTAGCTGATTTGATGACTATCGCTGAATATGCTTTAAAAAACGGCTATACTTTAGCTTGGGGTGCTGATGTTTCTGAAAAGGGTTTCAGTTTCCGTGAAGGAATTGCGATTGTTCCAGAAGATCCATCAACAATTGAAGTAAGAGGACGAGATAATAAAAATTTCTCAGATCCTGGAGCTGCAAAATCATCTAATGCATTTTTAACACCTGTTAAAGAAGTGAAAGTTACACCTGAACTTCGTCAAGTGGGTTATGACAACAAAACAACAACGGATGATCACGGAATGCATATTACAGGGTTATACAAAGACCAAAATGGAACACGATATTTCTTGGTTAAAAACTCTTGGGGAACAAGTAATTACCCAGCTGGATATTTGTATGTTTCTGAAAATTATTTTAATTTGAAAACCATCAATATTTACTTACATAAAGATGGAATTCCAAAAGAAATCCGCGCTAAAATCCAGTTATAGTTGAGTTTTCAAAATTAATTGTTTAAAACTTATTTCTGAAAATCAGTTGATTATTCTATGTTTAATTAAATTTGTTGGCAAATATTATACTGATGGACAGATTAACACCCGCTGAGGAGCAAGTGATGCTTCGTCTATGGAAATTAGAGAAAACTACTGTAAAAGAAATCGTTGCCCTGTATGATGATCCTAAACCAGCATACAATACAACCTCAACGATTGTTAGAATTTTGGAAAGAAAAAAGTTTATAAAACATAAAACAGTAGGACGAGGTTTCATTTATTTACCGAAAGTAACAAGAGAACAATATCGAGATTTTTTATGTGAAAATTTACTAAAAAATTATTTTGATAGCGACAGAAAAGCAATTGTTTCTCACTTCAATAGTAATAGCTCTTTAAGCGAATTATTGTAAGAAAGTTAATTCAAACGGCAGGTATTTTTACCTGCCGTTTTTTTATGCACAAGCTTTTGTTTTAAATCTAAACGGATTTCATTCCTAAAAAAATTGTATTTTTATACCAAAATAAGGAAAGATGGGATGTACCAGTTGTAGCTCAGGAGGTGGAACTCCAAAAGGCTGTCAAAATAATGGAACCTGTAGTTCTGGTGGATGTAATAAATTAGGTGTGTTTGATTGGTTGGGTAACATGCAGTTACCTGGAGGTCAAACACCATACGACATAGTTGAAGTTCGCTTCAAAAACAGTAGAAAAGCTTTTTACCGAAACAATAAGGAATTGACACTGCAAGTGGGAGATGTTATTGTTGTAGAAGCAAGTCCAGGCCATGATATTGGTGTGGTTTCTGTTGTTGGAGAACTCGCCAGAATTCAGGTCAAAAAGAAAATGCCAAACTTCAAGTCTGTGGAGGCTAAGAAGATTTTTCGCATTGCGAACCAAGAAGATATTGAAAAATGGACTCGTTCAAGAGAACTTGAAAAAGAGGTTATGTATCAATCTAGAACCTTGGCAGTAAATTTAAATCTGAACATGAAAATTTCAGATGTTGAATATCAAGGAGATTTGTCTAAGGCAACTTTTTATTACACTTCTGATGACAGAGTAGATTTTCGTCAGTTGATAAAAGACATGGCAGATACTTTCAAAATTAGGGTTGAAATGAGGCAAATAGGTTCTCGTCAAGAAGCTTCTCGTTTGGGAGGAATTGGTTCTTGTGGACGTGAATTGTGTTGTTCAACTTGGTTGACAGATTTCCGTTCTGTTTCTACTTCAGCAGCAAGATACCAACAATTGTCTCTCAATCCTCAGAAATTGGCTGGACAATGTGGTAAATTAAAATGCTGTTTGAATTACGAATTAGACATGTATCTAGATGCAATAAAATCATTTCCTGCTGTTGAGAATAAACTTTACACAGAAAAAGGTGCTGCATTCCATGTAAAAACGGATGTTTTCAAGCGTTTGATGTGGTACATGTATGAGGGAGGTTCCGGATTAATAGCACTTTCACCAGAAAGAGTTGCAGAAGTCCGAGAGTTGAACATCAACAAAGTGAAGCCACAAGATTTGAAAGATTTTTCTCACAAGGAGGAAGTAATTGCAGAACCAGATTATGAAAATGTGGATGAACAAGACTCATTGAATCGTTTTGATAGTAATTTCAAGAAAAAGAAAAAGAAAAAACCAAATCGTCCTGGTGGACAAGCTCAAAATCCAAATCAAGCGAACGCTGCCAATGGAAGTCAGCCAGTGAAGGTTAATCCTCCTCGTCCAAATCCAAATCAGAGTCCAAACAGAAATCCGAATCAGAAACCCAATCCAAATCAAGGAGGGAATCCGAATCAAAAAGGAAATCAAATAGCAAATGAACAAGTAAAACCTGTTCAAATGAATGCGGATGGAACAGCGCCAGCTCCAAAGAGAAACAAAAAACGTAGACCGCCTAGAAAACCAAATCCTGACGGAAACAGCAATAAACCAACTGGAAATGCGGAGTAAATATGTAGGTATAGGTTTGATATTGACGTTGCTTTTAGTAAGCTGCGGAGAACAACCAATGTTTGAGAAATCGTATTCTTTCAAAAGTAATTCATGGTCACAAAAAGTGAAACCTGCTTTTAAAATAGCGATTGATGATACAACCAAAGCGTACGATTTTACCATCACATTTAGGGTGACGACAGATTATGCCTACAACAATGTTTGGTTTTATTTGAATACTAAAACGCCAGATGGAATGACTGCAAGAGAACCTTTTGAAATCAAAATTACGAATCCTGATGGTACTTGGGCTGGAGTAAAAACGGGAACAGTGGTTGAGACAAATTTAAATTTTAACAGGAGAAAACTTCCTAAAAAAGGGAACTACTATTTCACACTAGAACAAGGTGTGACAATGGATAAACTTGATGAGGTATTAGATATTGGTCTGAAAGTTGAAGAGGCTAAATAAAACAAAAAGAGCAGATTATTCATCTGCTCTTTTTGTTTAAATATGATTTTAAGCTAGTAATAGGTATATTCGTAATTGATAGTTCTCTGTAATTTACCTTTGCTATAAACTGTTTCTTTTTTTGTCGTCCCATTCGAGTTTAGTTCAAATACTCTTTTTGAACTAGAAGGTCCTTTTTTGCGGTTGATGTATTCGCGACAAAGAACATTTCCATCAGCGTCATAGGTAATTATCTGCTTGTAAGTAAATTTACCTGATTTTTTATAGTTAATGAAAGTTTCGACATTGTCTATCTTTGTTTTCTCCCAAACTAAAATCGTGTCGTTCAAAAAAGTTTTTGAAGTAACCAAAACAGAATCTTTATTGAAAATTTGTTTGTTTAAGTATGGTTTTCCATCTCTTAAGGTTCTTGTAAATGTAGTATAAGAACCATCAGCAGATTCTTCTTTATAGGTGCAGTAACTGGATAATTCTTCAGTCTTCGAGGCAACCAATTGACCTTCTGGCTTACACTCGTAAATCCATTCTTTTTTGATTTTGGAGTTAATCAAATATACTGTTTTGACAAGTTTATTTTCGTCATTGTAACTATTTTTTATTTCGTATGTTTTTTTCTTTTTGCTAAGCTTAGTCTCAGTTACTTTTTTATTTGCATTGTAAGCTAAGCTGTAGGTAGATCCAATTTTGCCATTTTTGATAATTGAACGAGAACTTAAATATCCATCCTGATAGGTGGATTTGACTTCCGTTTTGTTTTTTTTACTTGTAGTTACAACATAAGATTCAAGGGTATCATTTTCATATTGTTTCTCTTGCGACCAATATTTGGTAATATAAGAGGTGTTTTTCCCCATTTTGTTGTAAGTCAATTCGGTAGAATAATTTTTCTTTCCTTTTTTATAGACAGCATTGGTCTTTATAGATTTTATTTGAAGCTTTTTTCTCAGTTTACTTGTGGTAACTGCTTCATCAAAATAGTTGTAATTATGAATCAAAGAATTTAATTCATAATAATGTTGCATGGATTTTTGTGCCTCTGCAAAGAGAGGAAAAAGAAGGATTATTAGCCATATTTTTCGCATCATAAATAGTTTTAAATTTAATCAATAATGAAAAAACGTCTATTTGTTACAAAAAATAAGCAAAGAGATGATCATTTATAATTAACGTCTTCTTCTTTTTAATAATCCATACTGTAAATTCGTATAAGAAATAGAAAATTCCAAAGAACCACCCTTATATGCCTTTCTCAGTTTTGAAACCGTAAAATCATAGGAAATACCCATCTTCATGCCTTTCCAATCTACGGAAAATCTAGGTATGATAGCATCTTTCATTCTCATATACATTCCGAATCCAAAATAAGCATCTCTGTTGAAACCTGTAATTTTTGAACCTGTATTGAATCGATATCTTCCCATCCCTCCCAAAATTGTCTCGAAATGTGGACCTTGAATGAATTGCACTGCGCTTACATCAAATGCCCAATCTGTTCCTTGAATATCCTGAGAATAAGAAGTATGAAACACTAGTTTTGAATACAATCTATCAAATGGAATACCTAAGTATTTGAAGCTTGGCTGATTGACATGGTAAACAGCCGCTCCGATATCAAATTTCATCTTGTTGTTTCTACGAAATGTAGATTGCTCTGAATCATATTGATAGTATAGTCCAGAAGATATATCTGCGTATTTGAAGCTACTTACATTGGCATTTTCACCATTTGCTAAAGTTGGGTCAAATGATGTTCCATTGATTTGACTTTCGAAAAGAACACGACTAAGGTCAGCAGAACGCATAGCAAAACCAGCTTGCAAACCAGCAGACAATGTATGACCACCACCCACAGGCAATATACCGCTAATAGATAAAGCCCCAGACTGCGTTCCAAATTTTGAATCACCCCCAATATCGTTGTAAAAAAACATTCCTAAACCCAAATGGGCATTGTTATTTCTTTCTGTTTTCAAAAAATTAACATCACATGCCAAAGAGGAAGTACTAAATTGAGTACTTGCACCTAACCACTGGTTTCTTTGGTTGATCTGAACTCTTTCCCATCCATTGTAAACACCCGTTGCTGCGGGATTAATTAATAAAGGTGTTTCTGCTGTTTGAGAGAAATGAATATCTTGTGCAGAAGCTTGAAATCCACTAATGATTGCGAAAATTGTGATTACTTTTTTCATTTTACTAGCGAATTAAAGTGATATTTCCTGATTTCAATTCTGCTGTTCCATTTTTGTAAATGATTTCAAGCATGTATGCATAAATACCAGGATTCAAAGCTTTTCCTTTATAGTTTCCGTCCCAACCAAGTCCACTTTCTGTGGTTTCAAACATTCGATTTCCCCAACGATCATAAATCGAGATTTTGAATGATTTTACATCATTTCCTGCAAAAACCCTTAGTAAATCATTGTTATTGTCTCCATTAGGTGAAAACCCGGTTGGAACAAGAATTCCAGGATTACAAGCGAAACCAACTTTATTTGGGTCACAAGAATCTAGTGGATTAGTACCGTTATCAACTTCTGTTCCGTCATTTATTCCATCTCCATCAGAGTCAGGATTTTCTGGGTCAGTTCCGATTATTCCTTCTTGCGCATTGGAAATTCCATCTCCATCTGTATCAAATGTACATTCTGGTAGAGCAGCAACCGGATCACATGGGTCTAATGGATCACTAGAATTGTTAACTTCCGTTCCATCATTGATTCCATCTCCATCGGTATCAGGATTAGTTGGATCAGTCCCAAGGGTTCCTTCATTTGGATTGGTAATTCCATCGCCATCAGAATCACAATTGGCTGCGTTTAAATTTGGACTACATGGATCCAATGGATCAGAACCATTATTGACTTCTGTTCCGTCATTTACTCCATCTCCATCGGTATCTGGATTTGTAGGGTCAGTGCCGATCGTTCCTTCATCAGTATTGGTAATTCCGTCTCCATCTAAATCTGGATTATCGGCAATGAAAAAGGCAACAATGTTTTCTGGTTGTAGGACATTCATGCTATTTGTGTCTTCAGTAATAGCTAAAGCTGTTGGTCCAACAGTATATTCCCAATGATCAAAAACATAACCTGTAACAGGTCTAGCAACTAAATTGGTAGCAATTCCTCCAAAGTATGAAGCTGTCCAAGGATAAGTTGGTGCCCAAATAGAGTTCACTTTCACCTCTCCAGAAAGTGCAGGACTTACATCCACTGATATGTCAAAAGGACCAGTTAAATTGTAGCAATCTGTCATTCCTTGATTCAATGCCACACATCTGGCATCAATAAAATCGTACAAATCTTGCACATTTGCTTGCCATTCAGTCATGCTTCCTCCCCAACGAGCGATTTGTCCTGGCATTTCAGGGGCAATTTGTGCTACCATGCTATCTAGCAGGAAATTTAGGTATTCACAAGAAAAATGGGTGTTTAGTAAATCTGCATATCTGGTGATATAATATTGTTCAACAACAGGATTTTCGTTGATTAATTTCTGTAAAATCTCTGTATGTCCTTGTCCACCCGGATCTGGAAGCGCTTCCACGTTGCAAGGGTCTGCATTTGGAGAATCATCTGGTATGCCTGTAAAATTGATATAATGCCCAAAAACTGCATCCATATCCCACAGTGTATAACGCCATTTTTTATGTTCACCAGCAGGATCCATTCCTCTCCACCAAGCGGTGTTCCAATTTAGCCAATCTTGACAAACTGTATACGAGTTAATACAAAAATAATCTACCAACGATTCCCAATTTAGTTGGCCATCAACATAGGCAAAGTTCGTCGCATTGCCCATGTTATTGGTTTGGATATATGTTTTCAAAGCATTCCAATCATTCAAAGCATTTGGTGCTCCGAATTCTTCCCATGTAGCCCCCCAAGTTTTCAAGTATTGCAGGTTATATTTGTCCTGATTGTCATAGTATTCGGTAAAATCTGAATCGTCAACTTTTTCCCTTATTTCATAAACACCCCAATAAACCCCATTTAAATAAACAACACAAGGTTTCCAGGTTCTTTCATCTAGTTTTAATTCGGCTTTTTGTGAAAGTGTATGCACAAAGGCGTCTCGAATGTATGTGCCGCCATTTTCAAAAGGATAATTATCACTAGCTGCAGCTTTAATGATTAATCTTTGAAATGAAGTTCTTGATTTTTCAGGAAAAATTTGATGATCTATGGCATCATTGTATCCAAATTGATCTTTCATAATAAAGTCAAATCCTCGTTGGTCGTATGCCCAAGAATCATTTCCGTGTTTATTGAATTCACCTTCACCTGCATCCACAAAGCTATTGTCTGTTTCATACATTTCGAAAAATCCTTGCGGTGTGATTCCTGAATTTCCGTCCAAGAGCGTTTGTACACTATTATTTCCAAAACCAGCCACAGACAAAACAGGCATAGAATGATCGACATTTATAAAATAAGTTCCTGATTTGGTAAAACTTGGTTCATTTGTAGAAAAAGCCTTGGCTCGTAAAACTTTGGTGGTCGCAATATTTATGGGACCCGAATAAAGTGTAGAAGTGTTATTTGGAACAGAACCATCCAAGGTATATCGTATGGTGGCGCCTGCATCAGGGCAGGTAATTGTGACACTTTGCGCTCCAGGATAAAAACCAGGATTTACACTAAAAGAAGGCGTTGTAGTATAAAAGTTTATCGCACCAGAATTGGCCGCATTTGGGGTCGGATTTAAAAACAATTTCCAGTTTGGATCTCCATTTGTTTGTCTTCCTACAGAATGATTATTTTTAGTTAAGTGAACAATTTTAATTGAATCTTGCACATCTAGACTTGCGTCAGAAAGTATAATCCATTCATTATTTGTTTGGGTTAATTTGAAATTTGGGTGCAATTGATTTCCTGAAACTATATTTCTACCGGAACAAAAAACCATTAAAAATCCGTTTCCTGGAATGGTTCCCGATGGCACTTCCCATTTATTCAAATTGGTTGATTTGTCTGATAGAAAGTATCCTGTCAAATCAACAGGTGTTGCTGATGTATTGAATAATTCAATCCAATCTTCTCTCTCACCAAAAGCATCGGTAGGACCTGCAATATTTGAGCAAGAATATTCGTTAATAACAACCTGACTGAAGGAAGTTGAAAAGAAAAGTAAAAATAAAAACGAAAAAAAATGACGCTTCATAAAGTGGAGATTTTAAAGAATAAGGAGTTTTTCTCATTCAATATTAACAAAAAATAAACAGATATTTAATACAAGACGTATAATTTTTTCAAAGGGTTGATTCAAAATTGCTTTCGATTCACTATTTTCGACTACTTTTATTCAATCCAAATTTCAAAAATCGATATGAAAAAAATAATTTTCTACCTAAGCATATTTGCTTTTTTCTTCCTTATGTCATCATGTAACAAAGCTGCTGGTGAGGGGGGTACATCAATTATCAAAGGAAAAGTCTATGTAGAAAACTACAATAGTTCCGGTACTGCAATCACTTCTAAATACTTCGGACAAGATGTAGATGTTTATATCATTTATGGGGCAGATGGAACCTATTTCAATGACAAAATAGCAACAAGTTATGACGGAAGTTTCGAATTTCCCTATTTAGCGAAAGGGAAGTACCAAATTTTTGTGTACAGTACATGTTTTAATTCTCAAAGCAATCCTTGTCCAAGTGGGCAGGAAACAATTTTAGTTTCGGCTGAAATTACCGATAACAAATCAACTGTGGATGTTGGTACAATTACAATCAAAGATTAAGTATGAAAAATAGCTTTTTCTTTGCGTTTTTGATCTTCAGTAATTTTGCCTTTGCTCAGGTTACTCCTCAAACTTGGCTTAGTGGTGAAATTAACAGAAAGTTGACGACCAAATTGGTTGCTTCGGCATCTTTGGATATGCGTTTTTATGATTTCAGTGCGCCAGGTACGATTTTCCCTCAGCTTTCAATTTCCTACAAAATCATCGACGGAGTCAAGTTTTCAGTTGATTATCGTATGCTTTTTAAGGAAAATCGTTATACCAATTATACTTTCGACAACAGACTTAATTTCAATTTAGAATTGAAAACCAAGTTCAAACACGTAGATCCTGGATTTAGGTTTAGGTATCAATCTACTTTTGGTACCTTGAATGGTGTTGGAAACTATTCAGCAGAATTTGACCAAGCGATTCGTTTGAAACCCGCCTTGACTTTTCATATCAACAAGAAAAGTAAATACACACCAGCTGTTTCAGGTGAATGGTTTTACAGTTTGGCAAACAAGGAATTAGGAAAAAGATTTACTAAGTACCGTTTGGCCGCAGGTACCTCATACAATCTAAAAGGACCTAGAGAAATAGAGGTAAAGTATATTTTTGGTCAAAGTATCAATCTACCTAAAGATGAAACTGAACACATTCTTTCATTGACCTACAGCTATAATTGGGAAAAGTTGACACCTGAGGAAAAAGCAAAACGTGCTAAAGCTAGAGCCAAAAAGAAATTGAAAAAGCATCCTGAATTAGAAACAGAAGAAGAGTAAATCAGCTCAAGACATCGTTACGCTGACTATCGAGTTTAATTAAGATAAACATCATCACAGAAAACGACATCATCGAGGAACCACCGTAACTAAAAAACGGCAAAGGAATTCCAATTACTGGTGCAAATCCAATATTCATCCCAATGTTGATGGCGAAATGGTAGAAAATAATCATTGCCACAGAATAGGCGTAAACGCGGTTGAACCGTGATTTTTGTCGCTCAGCAATCGTAATAATACGAATCAACATGAACATGAATAAAAACATGATGACCAGACTTCCAACAAAGCCCCATTCTTCTGCCAAAGGACAAAAGATAAAGTCCGTTTCACTTTCAGGGACGTGATTTGATTCTACACTTGCTAAACTTGCGTTTTTGTAACCTTTTCCCGTCAAACCACCAGAACCAACAGCTGCCATAGCGCGATTTCGGTTATAATCGTCTCCGTTGGGGTCTTCTCTCATTCCCAAAAACAACTCAATACGCTCTTTTTGGTGAATTGCCAATCCTTGAAAACCAATATTTACGGTTGTTGAAATTCCTGCAGCCATTATGAATCCAATCAATACGATTACAGTGACTTTATTACGATCTCTTTTCGATGACACCCATCTTAAAATCAAATACGAAATGAGTGCCAACAAGAAAAGAGAAATCAAAACGCCATAAAACCCTGGGATTTCCAATCCTGGCCAAAATTCAAATGTGAGTACATTGTTACTCATCAATAAAGTTACAAGCGATAAAAATACAACTGCAAATAAAATCGGAATAAAGTGACTTCCTACCCAAGTGCTTTTGAATTTGATTCCTGGGATGAGATTTACTAACTTCAACACGATTGGATCGTAAGTCAAACCTTCTCGATACATTACAAATAAAAAGGAAGTAAATACCACAAATGATCCAGCATCAGGTTGCATCAAAATCAAAACCATTGGCCCCAACAAAATGATGTTTGCAAGTATTACCGTTTTTACATTTTGTTGATTGACATTCAAACTATTGATATATCGTCCAAGGGCGATGGCAGTTCCGATTTTGGCAAACTCTGCTGGCTGAATACCAAGGGAGCCAAAACCTAACCAAGCATGCGCACCGTTTACGGCGGGCATGAAAAGTACCAAAACCAGCATGCCGATGCAAAACAGATAGATTGGAATGGCAAATTTTCGATAAATGTCAGAATCAATTAAAAAGACCACAATTCCGAGAAACAAAGAAAATCCAATCCACAAAATTTGCTTTCCATATTTCTGCGAAAAATCAAAGAAATTGGGATGATCTTCGTTGTAGGCAACAGAATAAACGTTGGCAACTCCCATGCCAAGCATTAAGAAAAAGACGATTAGTAAACCCCAATCAACGTTTGATGTCAGTGATTGATTTCTACTCATTTTCCTTTTTTAACTACGTTCATTAAATTCGCTTCCAAAATGCGTTTCTCTTTTTCTGGATCTGAAATTTTGTTTTTCAAATATTTTTCAATCATCAAACTGGCAATTGGTGCGGCCCATTGACCACCAGCACCTGCATTTTCAACGTAAACAGAAATGGCTATTTTTGGATTATTCATGGGTGCAAAAGCAATGAAAACGGAGTGGTCTTCCCCTTGCGGATTTTGAGCAGTTCCTGTTTTTCCACAAACAATGATATCTTCTAATCTCGCTCTTCTTGCAGTTCCACCGCCTTCATTAACAACTCGTCTCATTCCTTCAATCACAGGATCAAAGTGTTGAGATTTCACCATGGTATAGTTTTTCTTTTTGTAAATTGGTTTTGGACCTTGTCTTCCGATTGATTTCACAAAGTGTGGCGTATAAAACCAACCTCTATTGGCAATCAAGGCAGCAATATTTGCCATTTGAAGCGGTGTAACTTTTACTTCTCCTTGTCCAATAGAAATAGAACGAATCGTTGAGAATGCCCATTGATGATGTCCATAAGGTCTTTTCTTGGATGGAAATTCATTGTCATAGTAATTTGGATTAGGAATCAATCCCCCGCGAATTCCTGGAATATCAGTGTCCAATTTGTGACCCAATCCAAAACTTTGCATGTATTGAGACCAGATGCGCAGACCTTCTTCCGCATCTGCATACAATCCTTTTTTTCGTCCACCTTGAATGATTCTTCTAACTGCTTGGTAATAATATGGATTACAGGACATTTGCACTGCTTCCATGATATTTCCAGCATTTGGATGGTTGTGGCATCCGACCAAACTTTTGTTGCAAGGAAAACCAGTATTGATTGTAATTGCACCTTCTTGCAAGGCAATCACCGATTGTAATAATTTAAAAATCGAACCTGGAGGATATTCAGCTTGCAAAGGTCTTGGATAAAGTGGTTTGTCTTTATCTAGCAACAATCGCGGATAATTCTGCGAAGTTGCGCGCTTACCAACAAATAAATTCGGGTCAAAAGTGGGTGCCGAAACCATCGCTAAAATTTCGCCTGATGAAGGTTCAATGGCTACAATACAACCTCTTTTATTGACCATCAAAGATTCGCCGTAAGCTTGTAAATCAATATCAACACTTAAATTTAGTACTGGGCCTTGTTTGGCAGTTGTATCGTATTTGCCATTTGCATAAGGCTCAATGGCGTTGTTCATGGCAGAAGTGACGATGTAATGTACGCCTTTTCTTCCACGTAAATCGGTTTCGTAAAATCTTTCCAATCCAGCGCGACCAATGTTGTCACCAGAACGGTAAAAGCGATCTTCTTCCACTTCTTGTCCGTTTACCTCACTGACGTAGCCTAAAATATTTGCAGCATTGGCATAAGGATAACTACGCATACTGGTGATTTCCTCAAAAAAGCCAGGGAAATTCCCTAAATAAGGCGCGATTTCTGCCATTTCTTCGGTCGTCATTTCCTTTACGAAAGCATATTTTCTCATTTTTTGGTAACGAGGAACATTTCTTCTTTTCGTTTTTGGATTTTTGTCAAAGCCTTCTTCGTAGTAGATTTCCTTGAATCGATATTTGACTTTTTCAGGAGTCCAACCAATCAATTTTGCAAATGCGACCGTATCTAAATGTTTGATGTCTTTCTCGCACATCATGAGGTTGTAGTACGTTTTGTTGATGACAATTTTTTTGCCATTTCGGTCTTTCACAATGCCTCGAGGAGGAACCACAACGTGTCTTTTTTCAGCAATTTCTTGTGCACGAAGGGTCCAACTTTCATCCACTACTTGCATGTAAAACAAGCGAATAGAATAAATCACGCCAATGACCAAGAAAAAAATGAGAATTACGTATCTTCTGGCATCTGTATTCATGAATCGATTGTTGAGCGCAAGGCGCCGCTTCTTTTAAATGGATTTATTAATTGCTGTTTTAGAATGATTTTTCTTGCGTTGAAAATGAATTCTAATACAAAAGTAAGACGAATAAAAATAGAATGAAAACATTATCGAATTTCAAATCTAAAAAAGCGTAAAAAAATGAGAATTGCGCCAAAATGACCCACTTTTCTAATGGTTAAAATTCGTTAATTCACTAAAATTTGAAATTTAAGTTTGTAAATCTAAAAAAAGGGTGTATCTTTGTGCCACGATAAAAAATAAACTTGTTTGTTTTTAGCGTTTAGAGTGCGAGGTGGAGCAGTTGGTAGCTCGTCGGGCTCATAACCCGAAGGTCGCTCGTTCGAGTCGAGTCCTCGCTACAAAAAGTAAAAGGTTGCTAGTTTTAGCAACCTTTTTTTTGTGGGCAAAAAATAATGTTACGGGTAAAAGTGGGATCATGTCAAAATTCTGTGGACTTTACAGAAAATCAAGCATAAATTTGCGGTAATCTAAATAAAAAGAATCCAGCATTTCTGACTCCTCTCAATTAATTTCCTAAAATTTTCATTTTGTGATTTCAACAAAGCTTGGAAATTTAGTTTAGAAAAACTCTTCTATGCAATCATTTCAGGACAGAGCTAAGTTAGGCATGGTATATTATCCAAACAATCGTCTGCCGCCATGCATGCAGAAACACGGAGATTAGATGCTCAAAGTTCTTTAAAGAAGAGGAAAAGCAGCGATGAATAGCGCAAATTTGAAGATGCTAAAAATACCAGTTAATCGGATTTCATAAAAATGAGCAGAACTTAAATTATATCGTCTAGCAATGCTGAAAAGGTGCCTTTTTTTTTGAGATATCAATGAACCTTTTTTTGATGTATTTGTTTTGCGTATGTTTGCAGAGAGAAAATTTGTTTTATGAAAATAACTTTAGTGTCAATTTTCTTCGTGATTTTTGGATTTTGTTGGTCCCAACAATTAGAGTTCCTATATACGAATCAACAACTGAATGTTTATAATAGTTTATCAAACGACACTCCCCTTTTCACACAAAACTTTGATGATCAAGTTTCTGCTGCGATTCTATTTACGCCGTTTACCATGGGCGGGCAGGCTTACAATACACTTTTTGTTAGCACCAACGGGTTTCTAACTTTGGGTCAGGCTGCAAGCAGTAACAACTATAACCCTATTTCACAGCCACCAGGAATGCCGGTGATTGCCCCATTTGCGTGCAATTTAGAGAGTGCAAACAACAATGCCAGAATAAGCTATTCGATTGTAACAGGTTTCAATAATGTACCATTATATATTATTATTCAATGGAGCAATGTGCGCCGAGTGGGGATGCAAGGTGAATCGTTTTCATTTCAGGCAAAACTGAATTTTACTGCGGTTATTTCTCCTGGAATAGAATTTATATATGGCGATTTTTTTTTGGTTAATAGCGCTCAAACTCCGGTTGAAGTAGGGATTCGAATTGGAACGGGAAATGCCCCTACCGATTTTCATAATATACAAGTCAATAATGGCGGCACCTGGGTGCCTCAGCAGTTTGGTACGAATGTGAACTCAACGTGTTTGTTTCCATCTGCAACCGGGGCGGCAGGTGTCCCACCTTCTGGGATGACGCATCAATGGTTTTTACTTTACAACAATTTTCAACCAGACACTAATTCTTCTCCCATTTGCAATCAGAATGGAAATGTAGTTATTTACTCAAACTATGATGGAGGAACACTCAATATAAACTGCGACCAAAACATCCCCAACCTAAAAATTGGAATTTGCACGTATGAACCCGTAATTGTAAATATCAACGGTCCGTTTGTAGGGAACATCACAGAAGTTTTGTATGCAGGTTTTAATTCAAATCAAAATAACAACCACTGCGGTCTTGGAAACATTACAACAACAATTTCCGGGGTGAATCCTGCACTGGTTCAAATTCTAACTGCACCACCTCTTGATTATTTTCCAGATCATCAGAACGGACAAGCCTACCAAAGCGGGTTAATGGTAGGGGTAAGCGGTCAATGTGACACGCTGTATTGGGCCGGTGGAGGCAATACCCCAGATGAGGTTGTAGCTTATTTCTTAAATTCGTTCAATGGTAACTTGCGATTTCATCATACACAATACAATTGTTGGTTGAGTGAAATCTATGATTTATCCGATGGCGGCACGTGTTGCACAGATCCTTTCACCGTAATTCCAAATTGGGAAATAGCAATTTCCAATGACACTTCTGTTTGTTTTGGTGAAAACGTCTCTCCTGCGCTACTTTCAAACACTGGCGGTATAGCTCCTTTCACCTATGAATGGTCATTCAATGGAAATATAGTAAGCACGGTTGAACAATTTATCTTTTCTCCAACACAAAGCGGAACAGCATGCTTAACTGTAACTGACGCCAATGGTGATACACTTTCAGAATGCCTGAATATCATAGTTGCTCCGCAGGTCAATCCGCAACTTTCTTTTCTTGAAACCGATCTTTGTTGGCCGGAACCTTTTACGGTTATCAATGAAACCAATCAGAATACGTTCACCGCGCAAACGTGGCTTGTGAATGATGTGCCGTATCCCGGTGAGGAAATATTGGTTTTCAGTCCAAGCCAACCTGGAGCTTATTCCGTTGAACTACAGTTGACCAACTCGCTTGGATGTGTGTACGATACACTTGTTTCAAATGCCCTTCTTTCTTTGCCGTCTCCGGAAGCAGATTTTTCTGCAACACCTACTATTGTTGAAGTAGACAATCCTCTGGTATCTTTTACAGATCAGTCATCGGGTGAGATCAGTTCGTGGAATTGGACTTTTTATGTCCCCCCATCAGGAGAAACAAGTGCTGAACAAAACCCCCAATTTTCATTTCCAAATGATGTTGGAGGTGCTTATGTGGTTGAGTTGATTGTGAGTAATTCTAATGGTTGTGCAGATACAATAGTTGGAACAATTACGGTCATCGAAAATTATACCTTGTTTGTGCCCAATTCATTTAGTCCGGACGGCAATGAGTTCAATAACGTGTTTAAGGTATCGGGTTATGGAATTGATTTGTTTTCTTTCCGTTTAGAAATTTACAACCGTTGGGGTGAATTGATTTTTGTTTCAAAAGATCCAGAAATAGGATGGGATGGAAGTTATGGCAAAACAGGAGAAATATCGCCAATTGGTACATACACTTACAAGCTAAATTACAAACTTAAAAATCAGGAACAGCCCAATGTTATTTCTGGTCATGTAAATTTAATTCGATGAATCTACCGATCACTCTCATATGTTTGCTCTTTGTTGGCGCTTCATTTGCCCAAAAAGAAGCTTATGTTTGGCACTTTGGCGCTGGTCATAGCTTAGATTTCAATAGTGGTTCACCCGTTCAAACGTTTAATAGTCAAATGTTCACCTTTGAAGGGAGTACGTCTTTTTGCGACGAGGATGGAAATTTGCTCTTTTATTCAAATGGCGGAGGAAGATTACCTGTTAGTGGTCAAGATGGAGGCAAAATTTGGAATAAAAACAATCAGGTAATGTACGACATGCAAGGAACTGAAGGTGGTGGATGGAGTGCTGCACAATCATCCGTTATTATTCCTGCACCTGGAGAACCGAACGTCTATTATCTTTTCACCATGGAAGAGCTTGAATTTGACGTTGATGGGGTTGTTCCTTCAGAACCAAATGGTAGAGGATTGCGCTATTTCAAAATCGACATGTCATTAAATGGCGGACTTGGTGACGTTGTTGAAGCAGATGTTCAGCTTTATGACTATTCATTCGAAGGTTTATGCGCTATACGTCATGCGAATGAAACAGATTATTGGATTTTAATCAACCAAGATACTTCCGGAATAGGTGTTTATAGTGTAACTCAAAATGGCGTTCAGTTATCTGGGGTTTATCCAGCTCCTGTATCAACATCAGGTGGCATTATTAAAGCGAGTCCTTTTCCATACATTGCTGGTCAAACGTGTTGTAATAAAGTAATGACCCCAGCAGGTTTATTTGATTTTGATTTGACAACAGGCGTCATGACATTTGACAACAATTTAGGAGGAGCTTCCACAAGTTATTTTGAATTTTCACCCAATGGATTCTATTTATATGCCAATGTTTTTAACCAGTTAAGTTCAACCTCTCAATTGGTACAATACAATATTGCTCAAGCCGAGCAAACTGGGCAAGATTTATCATCAACAGCCCAAATCATTCAAGAAAATTTTGATGGATATTACATGCAATTAGCTCCTGATGGAAAAATTTACTACACATATACAGTTTTAGAACCAACCACAGGTGATATCGCAACCGCTTTGGGAACCATCAATTGTCCAAATACGTCATCTCCAACAATCAGCCTCAGTGTTTTTTCCTTTCCAAGTGATTTTATAACCAGTTTTGGCTTTTTTGCATTACCGAACTTCCCTTCTTGGATTTTTTATAACAATTATGAAGCACAAATTCAGTTTGGACCAGATACAACCTTTCTGTGTCTAGGTGATACTCTTCTGTTAAATGCAGGAGAAGGGTCTTCTTGGTCTTGGGGTGGAGATGCTGCAACAAATACTGGTCAATTTTATACGGTAACAAGCCCTGGTATTTATAGTGCCACCGTTAGCGGACCATGTGGATTGGGAAGTGATCAAGTTGTAGTTTTGCCTTGTGTAATTGAAGATCCAGCGGATAGTAACATAGTAGAATTTACCTTCCCCAATGTAATTACGCCAAATGCAGATGGCATAAACGACTTTTTTAAAATTGATAATTTACCTCAAAATACAGAAGTTGTGATTTTAAACCGTTGGGGGAATATTGTTTTTTCATCAACCAATTACCAAAACAATTGGGACGGAAAAGACAATTCGGGTAGAGCCTTAGTTGATGGGGTTTACACCTATAAATTCATAACGGAAACTGGTGCAATTGGTCATGGGTTTGTCCATTTAATTCGATAATTTATATGCTCATTTTAAAAAGATATTCCCTTTTTCTTATCCTAACTTTCACACTACAAACACCTGTTGTTTTTGGACAATTGCAAAACAATAATTGGATTTTTGGCTATGGAGCCCGCGTAAATTTTTCAGGTCCAATCCCAATAGGTTCGAGCAATGCAGCCATCAACTCAAATGAATCAACGGCAAGTGTGTCGGATCCTACCACGGGGCAGTTGCTTTTCTATACCGATGGCAGAAAGGTCTGGAATGCAAACAATCAGGTTATGCCAAATGGAGCTAATCTGTTGGGTGGATTTTATAACTCATGCACTCAAGGGGCGTTGATCGTACCTTTTCCTGAGGATAGCAAACGATACTATTTATTTACACTCGATGAATTGGAAATAGATCCGAACAATCCTGTTCCTGATGATGGCTTGAGATATAGTGTGGTGGACATGACATTGAATGGAGGTCTTGGAGATGTGCAAGTTGCCACAATAAATACACCACTTGCAACTGATTTGACGGAAAAATTGATTGTTATTAGAAGTACTGAAATACAAGGTTTTTGGGTGATTGCTCATAAAAAGAATGCGAATGAATTTCTAGCTTGGAAAATTGATGCGTGTGGTGTCTCTGCACAACCAGTTGTAAGTACAGTAGGTTCAATTTTTGTGAGCGTTCCCATCGGTGCGACTGAAGCTTGGGCTGGGGCAATGGATGCGTCTCCTGATGGAAATCGGATTGGTATGCCTATAGATTGGAGTGACCGCATTGAATTTTTCGATTTCAACAAGACAACGGGAGTTGTAAGCAACCCTTTAACGGTTAATGTTACGGATGATTCAAGTCCAGGATTTCTCAGAAAGTATGGCGCTTGTTTTTCTCCCGATGGATCAAAATTTTACTATACAAATTTCAATTCGGTTTATCAATTAAATTTAGGCACCTATACTTCTGCTGCCATAGCATCTTCAAACACCTTGATTTATTCTCCAATTCTTGAACCCAACGGTTATCCCTGTTCACAAATCGAACAAGCTCCAAACAATAAATTGTACGTGGCTATAGGAAATGCTGAGAGGCTGGATGAGATCTCAAATCCTAATTCATTGGGGCTAGGCTGCGATTATGTAACCAATGCCGTCAGTTTCGGCCCTGCAACATGTCAACTAGGCTTACCGGCTCAAGTTCCACTTGGGGGATTTGCGGCTAGTTCAACCATTGCATTTCTCCCTGATTCGTGTTTGCAGAGTTCTATTTCATTTTCAGTATCATCAACATCACCCATCAATCAAGTAAATTGGAATTTTGGTGACCCAAATTCAGGTGCAAATAATAGTTCATCAGATTTAAATCCAAGCCATCAATTTTATGAAATAGGAACCTATCAAATTACTGCCATCGTTGAATTTGATTGCTATACAGAAACTATTACGCAAAATATTAACTTGTTTGATTGCTCGGACTCTTCAACATCGATTCTTGCATTTGAATTCCCCAATGTATATACGCCGAATAGTGATGGTATCAACGATTTTTTTGAAATTAAAAATTTACCAGAAAACACAGAGGTCATTATCCTCAACCGTTGGGGAAACATTGTTTTTTCGTCTGAAAATTACCAAAACAATTGGGATGGTAAAGACAATTCGGGTAGAGCCCTAGTTGATGCGGTTTATACTTTTAAATTCACCACTGAATTTGGAAAGACAGGTCATGGATTTGTTCATTTAATTCGATGATTATGCGGTTTTCAATCCTTTTTGTTCTCATTGCAATCACATTATGCTCCTTCGCTCAAAACCAAAACAACCAATGGCGCTTTGGTTTTGGATCAGCAATAGATTTCAATACAACACCACCTTCTTATCCAACAGGATGTGCGCTTCCTTCTATTCAATTGCCTTTAATTACTGGTTCACTAATTGAGGGAACGGCTTCCATTGCAGATAAAAACACAGGAGAGCTAATGTTTTACACAGATGGAATTACGGTTTGGAATAAACTTAACCAACCGATGCCCAACGGAAGTGATTTAGGCGGAAGTGATTTTCTTTCATCCTATATGGCAGCAGTAATTATTCCTATGCCTAGTTCATGCGATAAATATTATATTTTTTGCATTGACGATTTTGAGGAAGGCTCGGATGGAATTACATATTCTGTTGTAGACATGAGTTTGGATAATGGTCTTGGTGATGTTGTTGCAGGACAAAAGCAAATTTCGCTATATGATAATGAAAATACAGAACTCTTGTTGGCCTATCCAAAAAGTTCAGGAGATGGATATTGGTTGCTTAGTAATGGTTCTGATCTTGTTAACCCAACCCTTGCTGCTTTTGAAATAACGAGTCAAGGTGTTAGCAACGTTCCCGTATTGAGTCCAATAAACATATTTGCTTCAGGTAGATTAAACTATCAAGGAACCAAATTTGTGTGCACGGGTGAATATGATGAGGCAAATGCGAATTTTCTTGGTTTCCAAATGTATGATTTTAACGCAGCAACAGGACAGATTAGTAATCCCGTTAACATCCCGTTCAATGTACCTGACGGAGATGTTCTACAATACTTTGAATTTACATTTGACGGAAATATCTTGTATGCCGCTGGCAATTTTTCGATCTATCAATTTGACTTAAGTTCGGGCAATCCAACCACAATAGCTGCTTCAGCTGAGTTAATCCCATTTTCAAATATCGTAGATCCACATGCGGCGCTCCAACATGGTCCCGATGGAAATCTCTATCACGTTTTAGGGAGCCGCGTTTACCGAATTGAAAATCCAACCAGTTTATCGCCAGGGCCAATCATCGAATTGCCGGCTGACTTATCACCATTTTATTGTTTGCCTCAATGGATTTTTCTGCTACCCGAAAATTCACAAAGTGTCATAACGCAAACTGGGGATTCATGTTTTCAAACGAATCAACTTTTCTCCCTAAATTCAACCACTTCCGTTAACTCAATTCAATGGGATTTTGGTGATCCTTCAAGTGGAATAAGTAATACCTCATCCCAATTAAGTCCCCAACATACATTTTCATCATCAGGAGACTTTACGATTACGGCTATAGTGGATAATACCTGCGTCATTGACACAATTGAATTTGAATTATTCTTAATGGATTGCCAAAATACTGATTCTTCCGAAAATTCGTTTGAATTTCCCAATGTAATAACCCCTAATTCAGATGGAACGAATGATTTTTTTGAAATTGAAAATTTACCAGAAAACACCGAAGTTCTAATTTTAAACCGCTGGGGAATTGTTGTTTTCTCATCAGATAATTACCAAAACAATTGGGATGGGAAAGATACCTCAGGAAAAGAATTAGTTGATGGGGTTTATACTTTTAAATTCATAACTGAAGATGGCAAAACAGAGCATGGATTTGTGCACTTAATTCGATAAATACCATGAAAAAATCAATTTTATCTCTTACCTTATTGTTCGTATCAATCGGTAAATTCGTGGCCCAAGACACATTAAGCGTTCTTTTTATTGGCAATAGTTATACATCTGTCAACAATTTGCCATTACTTGTTAAAAACCTCTCAACATCGGCTGGAAAAACATTGAATATTGATTCGAACATGCCGGGAGGATACTTAATGTCTAGCCATCTCAATGAAGCGACAACACTTTCAAAAATAAGTCAAGGCAATTGGGATTATGTCATTTTGCAAGAACAAAGTCAAATTCCTACGATAGATTATTATCGCTATAACGATATGTATCCTGCTATGACAGATTTAAAATCAGTTATTGAACAATATAACCCTTGTGCTAAAATCATCACGTATATGACTTGGGGAAGACGTTTCGGTGGACAACAATGCGATCCGATCGGAACCAATTGCAGCCCAGTATTTACCAATTTTAATCATATGCAGGATTCACTGACCAGCGCCTATCTTGAAATCAGCGAACAATTAAACATCCAATGCGCCCCTGTTGGTGTTACTTGGCAATACATTTTAAACGACACAACATTGGTATTGCACAGTGGCGATAATAGCCATCCAAACATAGATGGAAGCTACGTTGCAGCACTAAGCATTTTTAGCAGCATTTGGAAACTAGGCACCAGTGGTTTGACCTATACAGCCGGTCTATCAAATCAATTAGCACAATATTATCAATCGAAATCTGACAATACAATTTTCAATAGCACAAATGATTGGAACCTTCACATCAATAATCCAACTGCTAATTTTAGTGAGTCAATTTCAGGCAACACCGCAACATTCACTAATTCATCATCTTCTGCCACTAGTACACTCAATTATTCTTGGGATTTTGGAGATGGAAATACATCAAGTATTCAAAACCCAAGTCATACGTATGCCACGAATGGAACTTACACAATTACGTTAATTGCATCAGATTGTATTTTTTCGGATACCATTACAAAGACCATCCAGATTGGAACCAATAGCATGGAAGAAAACACTAATACGAATTTTGAATTTTACCCGAATCCCACAACACATCAAATAACTATAAATGTTGAAAAGCAATTACTTGGTTCTGTTTATATGATTTATGATTACAGCGGAAAATCCATTTTAACTGGCAAAATTCTCTCAGAGCAAAGTGTTATCGATCTAGGGGATTTATCAAAAGGTATTTATTTCATAAATATTGGAGAACATTTAGAGAAAACATTTAAGTTTGTAAAACAATAGAGCAGAATGAAGTATTTTGTTAAAATAAATCTATGTCTTTTAAGAGTATCCTGCTTTTTTTATAAATTATTATTGGAGACCACCATGAAAAAATTAATTTTTACATCAATCCTTTTTTTTCAATTGAATCTAACTTTTTCACAAGTTGTCATCAATGAAATTCTAGTAAACCCTGCAGGAGGATCGCTGGATCCAGCCTTTCAGTCTATGTATAATTCTGTGGCTACTTACGGTTCTGAATTTATTGAGATATACAATACTTCAAATTGTAATTCAGTTGATATTAGCTGCTGGACAATTGGTGGAATGGATGGTGGTACCAACGGAGGAGCATTTTCATTTCCATCAGGAACCATTATCCCACCTTTGGGATTTATAACAATTGGTGGTCCAAATACTGCGAATATAACGTTCAATTTAAATCTTGCAGCAAATTCAGGACGATTATGGCGTTCAAATGCAACCCGTTGGCACCTACCAAATGGTGATGGGTGGCTTGCTTTATTTGATGCCACAGGAGCAGCTGTCGATGCAGTTTATTGGACTTTTGCATCCAATGACCCAACCAAGTTAAACAATGATGCAACATTTACTTCTGGAGTTTTACAAAGAATTGCGGTATGCGGAGGAGGTGGATTGGCAACAGCATCAACAATCCCTGGAATTGAATACATTTCTCAAGCAACAAGCATAGGACAATCTTATGAGCGTACTACTGATGGTGGCTCGACATGGGCGCTTGCCCCGTCAACACCAAACAACTGTAATGGAAATTGCACTTCTTCAGCTTTTTCATTAAATGCAACCGTAGTGCAACCAACCTGTGGTGACGATAATGGCTCTATATCTTTTGCCCCATCTCCTTCTGGCAACTATTTTTATTCGTGGCCTTTCCCTTCGAATTCGACTGTAAATAGCGTGAGTAACTTAGCTCCTGGTTCATATAACATTATTGTAAATAGTACAAATGGCTGCCCCATTGATACAACAATTGTATTAACGGATATACCTTGTGGAAATGTGTGCGATCCCAATGGAAATTTAGTGATTTATTCAAATTACGATGGGGGTATTTTAACAATAAACGTGGACCAAAACATTCCCAATCTAAAGGTGGGAGTCTGCACCTACGAGCCCATTCAAGTTAATTTCACCGGACCATTTGTAGGAAATATCACCCAAGTGATCTATGCGGGGATGAACTCAAACCAGAACAACAACAACTGCGGATTAGGAAATTTCACTACCTCAATTACTGGAGTGCCTGTAGGAATTGTAACCATTAGTCCCCCAATGAATCCACCACAAGTGGGTTACACGCCTGCGCATGGGAATGGGTCCGGTCCTTGGGGAGGAGGAATGCTCGGCGTGTCTGGATTTTGCGATACTACAGTGAATGCCGGTGGAGGAAATACTCCTGATGAGGTTGTCTATTACTTTCTCAACGCGACCTCTGGAACGCTCCTGTATCACCAAACACAGTATGCTTGCTGGGTGAACGAAACGCTTTCCATTTCTGCTGGTGGAAACTGCTGTATTCTTCCTCCTGGTACAAATCCTTGTCCTACAGTAACAGCTACTTCAAGTCAAATCAATGTTACTTGTAACGGTGGATCTGATGGTTCAGCAACGGTTGTGGCTTCAGGTGGGACAACGTTTACCTATGCCTGGTCGCCAAGTGGAGGAACAAACGCAACAGCTAGTGGTTTATCAGCTGGAAATTATGCATGTACCATTACAAATCAATGTGGGAACGCCACAACACAAACATTTATAATTACTGAAACAGTATCATACCAATTGAACGCAACGGTTATACAGCCTACTTGTAACAATAACAACGGATGTATTTATTTTGATCCATCTCCTGCTGGAACGTATTTTTACGATTGGCCTTTTCCTACAATAATGATTGTGGATAGTATTTGTGACCTTGCTCCAGGATCTTATGACATTACAATCAATAGTGCAAACGGCTGTCCGATTGATACTACAATTGTTTTGTTTGAATCTGCTTCTTTCAATGTGGTTGAAACAATAGCGCCTGCAACTTGCGACGCGCTCGATGGGTCAATTTCTTTATCAACGTTAGGCGGTGCGGCACCATTTACTTACAATTGGTCACTTGGAGGAAATACAACAAATATCCTCACAAATTTGGCCACTGGAAATTATTCTGTCGCTGTTACAGATCTGAATGGATGCACTGTCACTGAAAATTATTTGGTTACTCAGATTAATACGTTGGATTTTGATGTATTCCCAGCTTTTTCTACGATTATTCAGGGAGAATCTGTTCAATTAAATGCAACTGGTGCAGCATCTTATACTTGGAGTCCGGCATCAAGTTTGAATTGTAACGATTGCCCAAATCCAATTGCAGCGCCATCTGAAAATACAATTTATACGATTGTTGGGGAAAGTAGTGAGGGTTGTCTCGATACGACATACGCAACTGTAACAATTCAGGAAGATAATTTTCTTTATGTTCCAAATACATTCACACCAGATGGGGATGAATTCAATAATGTCTTCATTCCCTGTGTTAGTGATTCTTTTGACCCACAATCATACACGCTATTCATATTTAACCGATGGGGAGAATTAATATTTGAATCCAATGATATTAATATAGGATGGAATGGAACTTACAATGGAAAATTGCAACAAGATGGAATTTATACGTGGAAAATTTTAGTCAAAGCAAAAGATATTGCTAACATTAAAGAATATCATGGTCATGTATTGTTGATGCGCTAAGCTATGAAATATGAAGTTTCTATTTTATTTTGTCTTTTTAATAATAACCAGTGCTGTTAATAGCCAGCTACAAAACAATAATTGGATTTTCGGCTATGGAGCCCGCGTAAATTTTTCCGGCCCAATCCCAATAGGCTCAAGCAATGCAGCCCAAGGATCTTTGCCAATATACACGGAAGATTTTCTTTATTATACCCCTCTAGTAACTCAAACGGACATTAAAAAGAAGGAAGAAAAAACTGGTTCGAAAGAGCAATTCAAAGACTATTTAAAATCCAAACCTACAAGATTTATAGAAAATAAAGGGCAAATTGTGGATGTAAACGCACGTCCTGTTCCGTTTGTTTTGTTCAAAGCAGAAGCTCCTGGAATGAACTTGTATATCACGGAAAAAGGACTGACCTACGTTTTTGTGAAGAACCTAAAGAAGGAAGGACAAAAGCAAGAAATCAATCCCGCAACATCATTTCATGAACAACTAAAAACAGAAATGTCTTGGTTTAATGTTCATTTGGATGGCGCAACAATAAAACGCGAAAACATCATCAAAGAAGTGGAAAGCCAGGAGCATTTCAATTATTTCTATGGCCATTGTCCACAAGGAATATACGAGGTGCATCAATATGATAAAGTCACGATTAGAGAGGTCTATCCAGGTATTGATTGGGTTTTCTATAATAGCCAAAATGGCGGAATGAAATACGATTTCGTTGTACATCCTGGTGCTGATCCTTCACAAATAAATCTTCTATACGATGGGCAGAACCCGTTAACACTTTTAGATGATGGTAGCATCAGTATGCAAACTCCATTAGGCAGTCTAAACGAGGAAAAACCATTTACGTATGAACAGGAGGGCGACCGTGAAGTTGAAAGTAGTTACCAGCTTATAACAATTAGCAACAACAAAACGCTTCTGAAATTTAATCTTGCACGCTATGATTCATCGAAGCGTTTAATTATCGATCCACAATTATACTGGTACACATTATATGGAGGTAACAATGTGGATGATTGTTTCTCTACGGATACCGATGAAGACGGAAATATATTCGTAACCGGGGGCACAACATCGGATAATTTTCCACTACTAGATCCTGGTGGAACTGCTTATTTTTCGGACGACTACAGCACCCTTCCTTTCGCTTTAGATCTCAACGTGTTTGTGCTTAAATTTTCTGCATCTGGAAATCTTTTATGGGCAACTTACTATGGTGGTTTCGGCGAGGAGTCTGCTTATTCAATTGAAACAGATTTAAATGGGAATGTTTTTGTAACGGGCTGGACTAAGTCTCAGGATTTTCCTATTCAAAGTGCAGGAACAGGCTCTTTTAATCAGCCAACATACGGAGGGGGATTTATGGATGCATTTATTCTAAAATTTCAAAACAATGGTTCGCGTCTTTGGGCCAGTTATTATGGCGGTTCAGGTCAGGATCAAGGATATGGCTTATCCACCGACTTGCAAGGAAATTTATGGATCACTGGAAAAACAGATTCTCCTAATTTTCCTACACAAAACACCGGTACTTTTTTTCAAGGAACACATGCAGGAGAATCCGATGCATTCATCCTAAAATTCGACAACCTTGGTGTTCGACAGTGGGCCACGTATTATGGCGGTACAGGGAGTGACGAAGGGCATTCCATTTCTAATGATGCTGATGGAAATGCATTTGTTTCAGGGGAAACCTTTTCAGATAATTTCAGCACGCAAAACAATGGAGGGTATTTTCAGTCAAATTACGGAGGAGCTGGAGACGCATTCGTTTTAAAATTTGCAGACAATGGCTCAAGGCTTTGGGCCACGTATTATGGAGGCCTCGGATATGACACAGGAATTTCAATCTGCAATGACTCGCAGGATAATCTGTTTGTTTTGGGAAGTTCTGAGTCCACTGATTTCCCGATTCAGAACTCAGGCACTTTCTTTCAGGGAACATTCAATGGAGGTTTTTCTGATGCGTTCTTTTTGAAATTCGATACTAATGGGGCGCGTTTGTGGGCAACCCTAATGGGAGGAGTTGAATCCGAAAATTTTGGTACGTTTGATAATTTAGGAGTTGATAAATGTGATCATGTATATTTTGCATTTATTCATTTTACGTCTCCAATGACTGGAGCGGAAGCCTCGATTCCTAACAATAGCTTCCCTTATATTACCAACACGATAAACGCTCCTTTTTTTATTGCAAGTGCTACTTGTAGCTCGGAACCCATACTTGGCCGCTTATCGAACAACGGCGATTTGCAATGGTGCTCATACATGGGAGGATCGGGTGCTGAAAAGAGAACCTGTATCGATATAGACCAAAGTAATTCAATTGTTTTTTGTAGTAGTACAGGAAGTGATGCATGGTGTCCATTTCTTCCCTCCACATATCCCTTAACAGATCCCGGATCTGGAGCATATTTCGATAATACTTTACAAACCGGGGGCGACTTTGCAGAATTAATAATTTCCAAATTACAAATGCCCCAGTTACAGACGAATACGAACAGTGTTCTTCCGATTACGTGCACCACTTGCGATGGATCGATCGCAATCAACGTAACATCAGGCGATGGAATATTTACGTATGACTGGAGTAATGGCGTAATTCAATCCAATGTGAGTGATACCATCAGCACGATTAGTAATGTGTGTTCTGGAAACTATACAGTAGTCGTAACAAACCAAAACTATTGCAACCTTTCTGATACCATTACAATAATTTTAGGGGCTCAATCAGGCGGACTTACAATTGATGCAACACCTGATATCTCGACCATCACTGAAGGTGATTCCGTTCAATTAATCGCAACAGGTGCTGTTTCTTACACTTGGAATCCATCATCAAGTTTAACTTGTTTTGATTGCCCAAATCCAATAGCTCAACCATCTCAAAATACGATTTATATAGTAACTGGAACAGATACAGATGGATGTACTGGCAGTGATACCGTTGTTGTAAATATACTACAGTTGCCCCAGCCAAATTTTGAATTCCCAAATGTTTTTACCCCAAATTCAGATGGAACTAATGATATTTTTGAAATTGAAAATTTACCAGAAAACACCGAAGTTCTAATTTTAAACCGCTGGGGAATTGTTGTTTTCTCATCGGATAATTACCAAAACAATTGGGATGGTAAAGACAATTCGGGTAACACTCTAGTTGATGGGGTTTATACCTATACATTCTCAACCGTATTTGGCAAAAGGGGTCATGGGTTTGTACATTTAGTTAGGTGATTTTAAAGCTCATTCCACGACTTATTTATGACCGAATGTAACTTAATAAACGAATACCCACTGACAGCCTTTTTGCTTAATCCCTATTAAAATTATGCAAGTTAAATTAGAAGAGATCATACAATCCATTTATTTATTACCTGAACAAGTATTGGAAGAAGTTTTAGGAAATTTTAAACATTTGGAATATCCCAAAAACCATTACTTACTTAAACCGGGTAAATCTTGCAAGCACATTTGGTTTATGACAAAGGGTGCTGTAAGATATTATTACACGAATGAACAAGGGAAAGAAATGAATACATGGTTTAGCATGGATAGACAAGTAATTGCAGACACTTCGAGTCTTGTAAAAAAGGAACCATCTGAAGAAAGCATTCAACTTTTGGAAGATAGTGAAATGTATGCCATTGAATATACTTCACTGCAAACCTTGATACAAAAACACCATGCATTTTCACTTTGGTATATTAAGTTGGTGGAGTTGTATTACATAGCACAAATTGAAGACAGACTTACCGATTTGCAATTCCTGGATGCAAAGCAACGTTACCAAAAATTGTTAAGCCTATATCCAGATATTACAAACCGAATTAGTCTTGGTAATATAGCGTCCTACCTAAACATTACTCAAGAAACACTCAGTAGGATCAGGGCAGGTAAAATCTAACCATTTTTTGATTTACATCAAAAGTATTCATTAGTATACTTCTCAATTTTGCAGCGAAACTATTAAGCCCTACAAAATTGAAGTAATATGAACGAAACTCCCTTTTTTGAAAACTTCATCGATGCATATATCGAACAGTTAAGTTGGTATTCAGCATTTGCTTTTCCTTTCTTTATCATTTTTTGGATAGTAGGCAAAAAGTATTTTAAAAAAATAAGAATTCAGGAAACTGAAAGAGCAAAGCTGCAGCATTTCAAACACGACCTTGGCTTTTCGGTAGTTACATTTTTTGTTTTCGCAATAATGGATGTTTTTATTCTTTACTTAGAAAGCAAAGGATACACTCAAGTCTATTTCGATATCAGCAAATATGGCTATTTGTGGTTAGGGCTTAGTTTTTTCATTGTACTTTTTCTAGATGATATGTTTTTCTATTGGAGTCACAGGGCTATGCACATGCCAAGGTTTTATAAAATTTTTCACAAGGTACATCACGAAAGTACCGACCCATCACCACTAACTGCTTTTGCTTTTCATCCCACGGAAGCTGTAGTTGAATACTTTATAGGCTTTGTTTTACCGTTTTTACTTCCACTGAATTTTGGAGTATTAATTACCTGGCAAATCTTCTCCATGCTAAACAATGTTTTAGGACATTTAGGTGGAAAAAACGGTCAAATTGACCACCCAATTCCAGACTAAATTGACCACCCATTTCGGAGCAAACTGACCACCACTTTCCAGTTCAAATTGACCACCTAGTTTCGGTTCAAATTGACCACCCAAAAACTACAATTTTTTTCATGTTTTTTAAACCATAATTTCGTTCAAAAACGAGTTATGGCAAATAAAATAATAGACATGAGTAAAATTAGAAAAGTAATCAAATTATATTGTAATGGAAAGAGTAAACTATTTATAAGTAGTTATTTATCTCTTTCAAGAAATACCGTTAAGAAGTATATTTCGCTTTTTAAAGTCATGGATATTCCATTCTCTGAGATTAACAAAAAATCAGATGCTGAATTGGAAGCCATTTTTGTGCAAAAACCAATTGAAATACTCGATCCAAAGCTTCAAAAGGTGTATAATTTTTTTCCTCAAATGGAGCGAGAACTTAAGAAAGTTGGAGTTACAATTCAAATTATGTGGGAACAATATATCAAAGAAAATCCCGATGGCTATCAAAGTTCACAATTTAGAGTCCATTACAAAAACTGGGGCAAGAAAGTGAACCCAGTGATGCACATGACCCACAAATCTGGTGACAAAATGTATGTTGATTATGCTGGAAAAACCCTTTTTATTCGAGATAAATTAAGTGGAGAAAGCACAGAAGTTCAGTTTTTTGTAGCCATTCTTGGAGCTAGTCAATATACTTATTGTGAGGCTACACCGAGTCAAAAAAAGGAAGATTTTGTTCAGTCAGTTGAAAATGCAATGCGTTTTTATGAGGGAGTTCCAGCCGCTATTGTACCAGATAATTTAAAATCAGCGGTGATTAAAAGTAGTCGTTTTGAACCTACAATCAATGAAACTTTAGCTGATTTAGCAGAGCATTATGAAACGACTATTTTACCTGCTAGAGCTTATAAACCAAGAGATAAATCATTAGTTGAAGGAGCGGTAAAAATACTATATGGACGAATTTATGTTGGCTTAAAAGACCTTCAATTTTATGATATAGAAGCTTTAAATGAAAAAATCTGGATCCTCCTTGAGCAACATAACACTAAAAAACTTACTGCACGCCCATATTCTCGTTTAGACTTGTTTTTAGAAGATGAGAAGTATAAACTTCGTGCTTTGCCTGTAGAACGCTTTGAAATCAAATATCAATCATTTGCTACAGTTATGCAGAACGGTCATGTGCAGCTCAGTGAGGATAAAAACTATTACAGTGTTCCTTTTCATTATTTAAAGAAAAAAGTAAAGATTTTGTACACTAAATTTAATGTTGAAATTTATTATAAGTTCAATAGAATCGCCACTCACGTAAGGAATCATAAGCCATATGTTTACACCACAAATCCAGAACATTTAGCAAGCTCACATCAATTTGTGTCTGACTGGAGTGCAACACGATTTATCGATTGGGCAACAAGTATCGACGCTTGTGTTGGAGAATATATCATTCAAATTATCGAGAGTAGAAACCATCCAGAACAAGCTTTTAAGAGTTGTTTAGGTATTTTGTCTTTTGAGAAAAAAGTTGGCAGGGAACGCTTAATAAACGCTTGCAAAAGAGCACTCGACTTTCAAACTTACAGCTTTAAAATTATTCAAAACATATTAGAAAACAACTTAGATAGAGCTGAAAGTGAGGATGAATTAGATCAAAATCTACCTGAACATTCGAACATTAGAGGGAAAAATTATTTTCAATAAGACCGCCAAAGGTAGCATCGAAGGTAAATAGCCAAGGCAGATGAAAAACACCTCGAAGAAGCCACCAAGTAAAACGTTAGTACATTTTAAATCAATAAATAATAAATACATCATGAACGAAACAACAGTATCAAAAATGAAGCAAATGAAGCTTTATGGAATGCATAACGCATTTAAAACCGCTATTGAAAGCGGAAAAACAGACCATTACACCTTAGACCAATTTGTGTCTATGATCATCGATGCAGAATGGGATGAAAGGCACAATAGGCGAATAGAACGTATAATCAAAAATGCACGTTTTCATTACAAATCAAATATCGAAAACATCAATTTTGATGAATCAAGAAACCTGGATAGAAATCTAATTTTAAGACTAGCTGAATGCGATTTTGTTGAGAAAAATGAAAATGTCTTAATCACAGGAAGTACAGGTGTTGGTAAAAGTTTTCTGGGTACTGCATTAGGATATCAAGCTTGTATTCAGGGATATCGAGTTGGGTATTTTAACACATCAAAACTTTTTTCAAAACTAAAAATCGCAAAAGCAGATGGTTCTTACCTGAGAGAACTAGCAAAAATAGAGCGGTTCGAAGTTATAATTTTAGATGATTTTGGATTACAAGCACTCGATTCGCAGAACAGAATTACACTTTTAGAAATCATCGAAGACAAATACAACAAGGGTTCAATCATTGTTACGTCTCAAATACCAGTTGCAGGTTGGTATGATATTATTGGCGAAAAAACCATTGCAGATGCCATTTTAGACAGACTTATTCATCAAGCTCATAGAATAGTTTTACAAGGTGAATCAATGCGCAAGAAAAAAATATAAAATCGGATAATTTTTTAATTAAATTTGAAAATAATTAAGACATGAAAAAAGTAGTTTTTGATGACAAATTTTAGGTGGTCACTTTCAATTGGAATTACATGGTCAATTTAAACTGGAATGAGGTGGTCAATATAGCTGGAATTAGCA
>CANHQP010000003.1 GCA_947462925.1 Flavobacteriia bacterium
CTATAAGTAACACTACCAACACTCGTACTCGAATTTGTTAACGTCTGTGCAATACTTGATCCATTGCCTGAAGTAGCTCCTGTGGCATTATTCTCAGACACAGTCCATGAAAAAGTCGCTCCCGCTGGAGTTGAACTTAACCCAATGCCAGTAACCAAACCACTGCATATAGATTGTGAAGATGGAGTGGCTGTGACTGTGGGTGCTGGATTTACTGTGATTGTCATCGTCGTATTAGCAGCGCATTGCCCTGGATCAGCTGTAAATGTATAAGTTGTCGTCGAACTATTATTGATTGCAGGACTCCAAATACCTGTTATCCCTTCTAAAGATGTTGTTGGCAAAGGTGCAATTGTTGAACCAGAACAAACTGGGGCAATCTGAGTAAAGGTTGGAACTGAATTAGGAGTAACAGTTATCACTCCATTAACATTGGCTCCACCCCAAAAACCACCACCAGCTGCACTATATCCTCCATATTGAAAAGAACAACCGTTCAAACTAAATCGATATGCATAATAATAAGTTCCTGCTGTCAAACCAGAAACTGTGCCCATATACTCATCGTTATTGGGATTCAATAATGAAAATGGATTGTAAGTCCCTGCTGACCATGCTGATGAAGGCCATGTAGATGGGTCAGTATTTGATGTAAAAACACCATATTCTGCAATAATTCCAGGAGCTTGACTATTGGGCTCAGTCAATCCAGGCTCATATGCTTGGCCAAAAATAGTTACTGAATTTCCCTCACAAATTGTTGCAGATTCAGGAAATTGAACATTTACAAAATCTAAACCAGCCCCGACGGCAACCGTTAAAGTTGTTGGAACAGCGCATTGACCTGTATTAGGAGTAAAAGTATAAGTTGTTGTACTTGTTGTATTTATGGCAGGAGACCAAGTCCCTGTAATTCCTTCTAACGAGGTAGTTGGCAAAGTAAAAGATCCACCTGAACAAATCGAAGGAATAACACTAAAAGTTGGCGTACCTCCGGGATTAACAACCACTGTAGTCGTCGATGTTGCCGTACAACCACCTACAGTTGTCACCAAAGTATAAATGCCTGCATTTGCCGCAGTAGCATTGGGAATAGTTGGATTTTGAAGATTCGAAACAAAACCATTTGGTCCTGTCCACGAATATGTTCCTCCACCCGCACCATTCAGTTGAATGGTTGCACCAACACAAAAAGGACCTGTATTTGCAGGTGTTGATGTAACAGTAGATGTCGTGTAGGTAATTGTAATATATCCAGGACCATTGTTTGAACCTGTTGTACAACCACCTCCGGCAGGAGTGAAACTAGAACCGCCACCGCCACTTCCGCCACCATATGGCGAACTTGACCAACAATCAGAACCGCCGCCACCGCCGCCATAAAAACCGCCACCGCCACCGCCACCTGGTGCAACGTTATAACATGGATCAGAAGCGCCATTTCCACCTTGTCCTAATGAACCTGCAGTTCCTGAATTACCACTCGAAATCCATGGTGGCCCTCCATTCCCTCCAGCTGATTGACTAGCACCACCACCACCAACACCAAAAGGCGAAACACCTGCAGCAGATGTCGCACATCCACCAGCAGCACCAATAGCGTCAGAGGTTCCTCCCCCCATTCCACCACCACCTGAAGCAACTAATATTCTATTTGCTGTTGCGAAGGGAGAAAAACGTAAATCAGTTGCACCGCCACCACCACATGAACTATTAGCAGTTGAATTGGCGTTTGCACCATTTCCTCCTCCATTAAATCCAGCGCCCGGGCAATTCCCTGAACCACCAACAGTCAATTGAAGCACTTGGCCAGGAGTAACAGCAATTGTTGCAGAAACAACTGCACCATTTCCTCCGCTTGCTCCACCTCCCTCAGCACCGGCCGCAACTACAGAAATACTTGTTACACATGGAGGTACTGTCCAAGATTGAGCACTGCCTGTATAGTTAAAAGTGACAGAAGTTGATTGTGAAAAGAAATTATTCGAAAAAAGGAATATCGAAACAAAAAAACAAGTGAACTTGCTAATCTTAGAAATAGCAAATAAATTATTTATCTTGAGCATAGTATAAATATCAAGTTATAAATATACTATTTTATAAATTAAGATTTAACTGTAGCTAAAAAAGAGAATCATACTCAACCATGCAAATGTACAAACAGTCATTTTCAATGAATATTTGCAAGTTTTTGTCGAGTAATCAATAATACATTTAAAATAAATAAAATCAATTATTGAAAAAATTCAAAGTACCGTTTTTCATTTGATGGTAAGCTCTACTCAAATAAGCTGCTAAAATTCTCATTGAATCAAAAGCTTCTTCTGTTTCAGCACTAATATCTTTCTTTTGAAGACGTAAAAGTAACTTCATATAAAGCGCATGAAAAACGATTTCAATGTGATTTTTGTCTTTCAAATTCGACTTTTGCTTAAACTCTTCAATATGTGTTACTGCTGCTTCATATAATTCTTTGTATCTTACATCATCAGACATATTCAACAGCGTATTATGAAGAAAAGAGAGCTCAATCAAAACTTCTTGAATCAAGTATAAGTGTCCTGTTTTTTCTATCTTCTGCGAATGCATTTGAGTAATCAGCATCTGATACCAATCTCTATAATTTGATAAAAAAGATTGATCTGGCAATTGAGGACTAACGTATTCCTGGAGAATTCTATCTAAATCAAAATTGTATGCTCGAATTACATCTTCAATCTGATACATGTATAGAATATACTCAGCAATATTTTCATTTAACTTTTGTTGGGCTACAAACATACTATTTTTTGATTTTACCCATATCAGCCTCAATTTCCTTTTGATTTTGATTCAAATAGGCAATAAATTCAGTTGTAACATCCATCGTCGGGCTAACATAAATGAACTGTCCAGCAGCGCCATGCATCATTAAAATATCAATTCCATGCTTTTCAGAATATTTCTTACCAGCCAATTCTATTTTTTTGCTGATAACACTTAACAATTCACCAGTTTCTTTTTCTAATTTCATACCTTCAGTTTCCTGATATTGCATCAAAGCTTGCTGTCTTCTTTGCGCTTCCTCTTGGATAGATTGGATTTCAAAGCCAGATAAAGCGCCAGATTTCGCCTTTTCCTCATTGGTCAAAACATAATTCTGCAAAGTTTTTTCACGCTTTTGTAATTCACCTTGGAAACGCAGTTGCTTGGCCTTCATCATTGAATCCATCTCAACATAATATCTAAAATGCTTCGTTAAGCTATCTTGGTTATAAAAAGCAATTTTCAGCCCATTTGTTCTAATAGTTGGAACGTTAGGCGTTGTATTCTCTTCTTTCTTTTTATCTTCTCCACAGGCAAAAACAACAAAACTTACTGCAGTAAAAATGACTAATGATTTTAATAATTTCATATAAAAAATTTAAATACTTTAATTTTTAGAGGAGAAAGATTTCTCCCAATCTGACCTCATGGAAATAAAACGCTGAAGACAATTTTCAAGTAATTCTTCAGTAACCATTGATTGAATATCTTCAATTCCATTTACATCTAATTCGCCAATTTTAAAAACTTGTTCAAACTGACCTAATTCAACTTTTAAAATATATTTGCTATTATAATTGAAAATTTGAATTTTATATCTTTCGTGCGGTACTTCAGCAATAACTCTCACAAACTTTTTTTTACAAAAATAATAGTTTAATATCAATGACAATTATTTCTTTCGAAATAAGTTCACATATTTCAAACATCAAATAAAATTAATTTTTTAAACCCGACTTATAAAAACAGAAAAACCGCTTCTTTTGGAAACGGTTCATTCAAATACTATATAAAATCAATATGCTAGCGACAAATCAATGTCTGTATATGCAATAAATTCAAACGGAACTTTTACCATATATTCGTAATCCTGACCAACTTCAAACATGTCATCATCCGTGTCTTTGTAGAACCAATTTACTTTCGCTTCCATTCCTTTTTCTACTAATTCATTCAATTTGTACAACAAAAAAAGTATTCTCTTTGAGGATGATATATTAAAATATTCTAAATCAATTCTAAATTCTGTCAATGGATTTGGTGCAGCTAAATAACCAAAAAACCAATCAAGAATATCAGACCAAAATTCTTCTGGATCATTTGGAATCGCTCTTCCACTTATTGACATAATTCCAGTATTTTTGGAAAAATGAATCATTGGAGTTTGTATCGTCGATTCGAGTATTAAATCTTCCATATTGATTTGTTTACACTGTAATTTGCGAATAAAATCTCTTTCGCTTGTTCTTAATTCTTCTTAATTTTCAATTATTAGATGAACACTACTATTTAACAAACAAATGAAGATAAAGAACAAACCAAATATTTATTAAAATGTATGAATTGTTTACTTAAATGTCATTTTTACACTTTCAGTAGTGAAAACAAATAATTGTTGTCGAAGTACTTGAACGACAATTACAAACAAAAGGTTTCATTTCAATCAAAAATTGATGAAAAATGAAAGAAAATTTTACCTATTTATTTCTTTACCAAGCGAATGCTTTTTCTGTAAACCAATTATTTTGACTTCTCAAGGTTTGTTCTATGACATCTCTAACACAACCTTTACCTCCAAAAATAGGAGACTGATAATCTGAGATTGATTTTATTTCAACTGCTGAATCTTGCGGACAGGTTGACACTCCTACCATTTGCATTACTTTGTAATCTGGAATATCATCACCCATGTATAAAACTTCTTGATCAGTAAAAGCATACTTTGATCTACAATATTCATAAACAGCAACTTTATCGTGTGAACTTAAAAATACTTCTTCAATACCTAGCCCTAATAAACGCTCTTTCACATCAACTGAATTACCTCCAGTAATAATTAAAATACGATAACCCATTTTCACGGCATATTGAATTGCATAACCATCTTTGGAATGCATGGTTCGAATCACTTTTCCATCATTTAAAAGTACTTCACCAGTTGTCAAAACTCCATCAACATCGAATATAAATGTTTTAATTAATGGCAATTTCTCTTTGTAACTTTTCATATTATTTAGTTTGGTAAGTTTCTAAAATACTTTTAGAAATAGCTTCGTAAATTTCTTTGCTTGATCCTTCGAGCTTTTGAATGTGATCTTTTATCGTTTCTTGATCATTTCTTCTTGCAGGTCCTGTTTGAGCCTCATAAGGTTCAACACTTTTCAGTTTTTTAAAAGTTTCCTCTAACAACGGTTTTAAAATCTCCCAATTTAATTGTTGGCTTTCGAGGTATTTTTTGGATAAATAAACCAAATGATTGGTGAAATTATTGATAAAAACCGCTCCTAAATGTAATTTCTTTCTCTCGATTGAATCAGCATAAACAACATAATTGCTTATTTTTTTGGCAATTTGAAATATTAATTCCGCGAATAAATGATTATTTGCTTCAATTAAAAAAGGAACTTCGGAAAGTTGTAAATCCTGCTCTTTACTGAATGTTTGTAATGGATAAAAAACACCTAAATTCGGCCTTTTTGGCAAAGCAGAAATTTCAACATTTCCAGCGGTATATATAATTGGATTGTCAAGTGAAATTTGGCTTAAAACCAACTTTATTGCTTCGTCATTTACACATACTAGCACTAAATTGCCACTTGGAATAGATCTTAAATCATCAATGACAATTGCATCCACTTGGGCTGCTAATACTTTTGCTGATAAACTATTTTTACTGGAAACGGAATAAATATTGAATCCTTTGTTTTTAAGATTTAATGCTAAATGAGTTGCTACATTTCCCGCACCAATAATTGAAACTGCATCCATTAATTTATCCATACACAAAGGTAATTAAAGTAGCAAAATATGATTTAAAAAATTGGTAAATCCTATATCAATTTTTAACCACCTTGACTTGAGAACTAAAATCTCCTTTTTCAAAAACAACCTCTAAAGTATATTCACCTTTGGCAAAATGACTAATTGAGAAGTTTATCTTAGTTTGATCTTGCACAATATTCTCCATCTCATCTAACACAATTCTTCCAGCATTGTCTATCATCCTAATTTGTAGAACTCCATTTTTGGGACTGAAAAAATCAAATGAGATATTTCCAGCCGTAGGATTAGGATGAATTCCACCCATAGACACTTTATCTAAAACATTTGCTAAAGCAACAATATTTGAGTATGTATACATTCCGTTAAAATCGGTTTGCTTTAACCTGTAATAGGTCACACCTACAAAAGGATCGTGGTCGTACTTATCATAATGAATACTACTATTACTATTTCCTGCGCCATCAACAACAGCAAATTGATTAAAGTCGATTCCATCAGCAGAACGTTCAAGTGTGAAATAATCATTATTAATCTCAGTTGCGGTGATCCATTCTAAATAATTACTTGCACCTTCACTTCTACCAGTAAAGGACAATAATTCAATTGGCAACGGTGTAACAGATTGTCCAATTCCAAAAACTGAAAAACCTGACATTCCAGTTCGATTCACTTGGCTTACTGTGGAAGGAGCACATGTTCCACTCAAAGACCAAGATCCAGAACCTAAACTAGGTTTTTTGATAATGGTCCAGTTAGATGTGCCCGCAGTATTTAAAGATCCAATTGGATATAAAGTTAAATCGTAATTGGTTGATGCCCCTGAATTTGCAGTCAAGGTCCAATAGCCATTGTCTTGCGCACCAAAACCAAAAAGCGAACCACAATCTGACCCACCATAAATAGGAGGATAACCTGGTCCACTTGGCCAATCATCAAATCTACCTGTCATCGAACCAATAGTAGAGGTTAGAAAAGTAGAATTTACTCTTTGATAACCTTTTGAAACATTTCCAACTGGCCAATCATAGCTACCCGTAGAATTCAAAGATCGTGTCAAATTTCCATCGATGAAGCTAATTGTAGATCCACCGGAAACTGAATTAACTGATGTATTCAGTACATTGACAGCATAAGAATTCGTAGATATTGTACCTTGATTCAATGTCAAAGTACCAGTATTAGCTTTAATGAACATATTGGATAATAAATTCACTCCCGAACCAATGCCTCCTGAATTGCTCAAAATAACACCATTCAAGTTTAACTGAGTTAATCCTTGATCGTAATTTTGTGAACCATTTCCATTAAATTCCAGTTTACCACTTGTTCCAGTACTTGTATAAGTTGTATTGCCACTAAAGTTTAAAAAATCTTTACTAATAGTTAAATGCTTTCCGTTGCTATTAAAAATGCTGGAAATTGAACTTGTTGTAAAACTACCACCGAGATCTAAATCATTAAATAGAATTACATTTCCTGATACTTTAGTTATGGTTAAATTCCCTAGTCTATTACTGGAAGTAAAGTTACCTGAAATAGCCTGAGTGCCTGTCCCTTTAAAGATAATTGTTGATGTAGGGTCAGCGCTGATAGAACCAAAATTAGTGAAATTTCCACAAATTTCTAAAGTTGAATTTGCTTGCAAAGTCAAGGTTGCTCCAGATTGAATGATCAAATCTTTAGTTAAGTAGGTTTGCCCTGACAATAAAATAGGCTGATTTGTAAATGGTGCAACAAATGCATCTCTTAAACAAGTAGGCGTCGCGCATCCACCCCAATTATCTGGATCTGTCCATAAGGTAGGCGTTGTTATATCACCACCACTCCATGTCACTCCACCCGCAACTGAAAGAGAAGCTGCAAAATCTATTACAGATGTACCTGTAAAATTAATTCTGAACCCAGAGGTACTAGAGGTAAAATTACTTACTGCCAATAAATATACATCACCAACTGCAACAGTCAAAGTGGGTTCATAAGATCCTGAAAAAGTTGAAACAGGATTATATCCCCCAGGGCAAGTAGGACAAACCGTAGTTGCCAGTGAGGTAGGTGGATTTCCACTTGCTCCAATACCAGTGACACCTAAAAAAGAATAATTACATGCCTCCGGAGGAGCGGTACCAGCAGCAATTTGTGAACAATTATAAAAATCTGCACCTAAAGTCCCTCCTGTTTCTGCAATTTTCCAAATGGCGAAATCGTAGTCAGTGCCATTTTCAGTTACCGAACTAAAATCATTCGGTACAATATTAAAATCAAATGTCCCAGCAGTTGAAATTGGTATTCTATACCAAACAATGTTTCTCTCACCTGAAGCTAAACAATAACTTGTAGGTAAATCGCAAGTATTTCCAAAAGCAACTTATGGCTGCTTTCAAAGTCCATTCATCAGTATTTAGCAAGTAATAACAAGTCAAAGATAGGGTGTAAAAGTTATAGAATTGGAAGGAAATGAACAAATGCCATATTCATTTTTAAACAGTAATTTGTTTATTCGAATTTCAATCAGAAAACAAAAAAATACAAAAATCTGATATACAAGTCTTTAACAACTAAAAAACCCAAAATCGAACTAATAAAATAAGTGTTAAATTTTTAACAGCACATATTCTTCAATTATCATTTCGCATGAGTAAAAAAAAATGTCCACCTTCTAAGTGGACATTTTCAAGTTATTTACCGTGACATTGCTTATATTTTTTGCCACTTCCACAAGGACAAGGTTCATTGCGGTTGATTTTTGGATCAGCAATCACTGGTTGTTTTTTCTCTGGCTCTCGAATGGAGTTTTGAATAGCTTCTTGATATCCTTCAGCTCCTTGAAAATTGGGTGTTTGAGTAGAAGTACTTACAGAACCCAATTGTGCTTTTTCATAACTATTTTGAGTAGTTACTTGCTTATTGGTGCTTTTAATTTCTTCTTGAAGTGCAGGAATATCCATTTTCACCAAAGTTTCAACTGTTTCTAGATTTAATCTTGCTAACATTGATTTAAACAATTCAAAAGATTCGAGTTTATAAATCAAAAGTGGATCTTTTTGCTCGTAAACAGCTTGCTGAACAGAAGTTCTTAAATCGTCCATTTCACGCAAATGTTCTTTCCATTCATCGTCAATCATAGCCAATGTAATGTTGCGCTCATATGCTTTTGGTAAAGCGTTTCCATTTGAATTGTAAGCTTCTTCTAGGCTAACAACCATTTCCATCTCTTTCTTGCCATCAGTTAGAGGGAAAACGATATTTCTAAATTGATTTCCTGGTGTTTCATAAACCATTTTCACCTGAGGAAATGCCTTTTCTGAAATTCGTAAATTTTTATTATTGTAGTGCTCTTGAACTGCTTCATAAACTTTTTCTGCAATCACAGCTTTGTCTGTTGTTGCGAATTCAGATTCAGTCACTGGAGATTCAATTCCTAAAACACGGTATAATTCAAGTGTGAAATCTTCAAATTGATTTGCATTTGGAAATCCAAAAACAATTGATTCTGAAACATCATAAAACATATTTGCGATATCTAAACCAAGTCGGTCTCCAAACAATGCATTGTGACGTTTTTTGTAAATTGCTTTACGTTGCGCGTTCATTACATCATCATATTCCAATAATCGCTTACGCATTCCAAAGTTATTTTCTTCCACTTTTTTCTGCGCTCTTTCAATCGATTTTGAAACCATGCTGTGCGTAATCACTTCACCTTCTTTCAATCCCAAACGGTCCATTATTTTCGCGATTCTTTCAGATCCAAACTTACGCATCAAATCATCTTCCAAAGAAACAAAAAACTGAGAAGAACCTGGATCACCTTGACGACCAGCACGACCTCTCAACTGACGGTCAACACGACGTGAATCGTGTCTTTCTGTACCGATAATTGCCAATCCTCCTGCTTCTTTAACGCCTTCACCTAGTTTGATATCGGTACCACGTCCAGCCATATTTGTCGCAATAGTTACAGAACCTGCTTTTCCAGCTTCCGCAACAATTTCAGCTTCTTTTTGGTGATATTTTGCATTCAATACTTGGTGATTAATTCCACGCATTTTCAACATTCGACTCAAAAATTCGGAAATCTCTACTGTCGTCGTTCCAACCAACACGGGTCTTCCTGCTTTTACCAATTTTTCGGTCTCGTCGATTACAGCAGCAAATTTCTCTCTTGCTGATCTAAAAACCATGTCATTATCATCATTTCTTGAAATTGGACGATTCGTTGGAATAACTACTACATCTAATTTATAAATGTCCCAAAACTCTTTTGCTTCCGTTTCAGCTGTACCAGTCATACCGCATAATTTATGGTACATTCTGAAGTAATTTTGAAGCGTAATCGTCGCATATGTTTGAGTTGCCGCTTCAACAGTCACATCTTCTTTGGCCTCAATTGCTTGGTGCAATCCATCAGAATAACGACGACCTTCCATGATACGACCTGTCTGTTCATCAACGATCTTGATTTTCCCATCCATGATAACATATTCTACTTCTTTTTCAAATAGCGTATATGCTTTCAACAATTGATTGATAGAATGAATTCTTTCAGACTTGATGCTAAAATCTCTAATTAACGCATCTTTTCTAATTGCTAATTCTTCTCCAACTATATTTGATTTAGACAATTTAGCAATTTCCCCTCCGATATCTGGAATGATGTAGAAATCTCTGTCTTCGCTTCCTGATACAAGGTCAATTCCCTTTTCAGTTAATTCAATTGTGTTATTTTTTTCATCAATGACAAAAAACAATTCAGCATCAATTTTTTTCATGTGCTTGCCTTGTTCGGCCATGTATGTATTTTCTGTCTTTTGCAAATGTGCTTTGATGCCCGGTTCAGACAAAAATTTAATCAACGCTTTATTTTTAGGTAAACCTCTGTGCGCACGCAACAAAGCAATTCCACCTTCTTCCAAAGCTGTTTTTAAATCTTTTTTGTCATCACCTGGACTGTTGATTACAGCCAATTGTTTTTTAGCTTCAACCAAACATTGAGTTACATACGCTTTTTGAGCGGCAACTACTTTTTCGATGCGTGGCTTTAACTCGTGAAATTCATGCTCATCACCTTTTGGCGTTGGTCCAGAGATAATCAAAGGCGTTCTCGCATCATCAATCAAAACTGAATCGACCTCATCGACAATGGCGAAGTGATGTTTTTGTTGAACAAGATCTTCTGTGCTGCTTGACATATTGTCACGCAAATAATCAAATCCAAATTCATTATTAGTTCCAAAAGTAATGTCAGCTAAGTAAGCTTCTTTTCTCTCAGGTGAATTTGGTCTGGTTTTATCCAAACATGCTACAGACAAACCATGAAATTGGTACAAAGGTCCCATCCATTCTGAGTCACGCTTTGATAAGTAATCATTTACAGTGACAAGGTGCACTCCTTTTCCAGAAAGTGCATTTAAATAAACTGGCAAAGTTGCAACCAACGTTTTACCTTCTCCAGTTTGCATTTCAGCAATATTTCCACGGTGAAGCACAGCTCCACCCATCAATTGCACATCATAATGCACCATCGACCATTTTACAGGAGTTCCAGCCGCAGTCCATTCATTGTGCCAAATTGCTTTGTCGCCATCAATGGTAATCCCGTCTTTTTGTGTCGCTAATTTTTTGTCAAAATCTAAGGCGGTAACCGACAATTGTCCATTTTCAGCCCAACGACGAGATGTTTCTTTTACAACTGCAAAAGCTTCTGGAAGAATTTCTTTCAAAACATCTTCAATGACAACATCAATATCTTTGGTTAATTTATCTATTTCGTCAAAAAGATCTTCCTTATCCAAGACAGATATTTCAGTCCCATTTGCTTTTTCTTTCAAAGCAACAATTTGCTCATCAAGTTCTTTGGTTGCCTCCTTAATTTTTGCTTGAAAACCAAATGTTTTAGCTCTCAACTCATCATCAGAGATACTTTTGAATTGCTCAAAAAACTGATTTGATTGATCAATAATAGGTTGATATTCTTTTCTGTCTTGAGATGTTTTATCTCCAAATATTTTTTTTAATAGTCCTGCAATCATGATTCTTTAAAATTCAGAAGCTCAAAAATAGTTTAAAAATCCCTAAGCTTATTAATAAAAATTACATTTTTCATTTGTCAGAAATTGTTCCAAAATTAAGTTTACTGACAAATTGACTGAAATACATTTTACATTTCGAAAAAAGGCAAAAAAAAAGGGTTCCAAGGAACCCTTTGATATTTTTTAAAATGTATTTATTTCAGCAATGTAACACTTCCTGTGATCTTTCGTCTTTCATCAGAAAGTGTTGTTTTGAATTCGATTTGCCAAATGTAGTCTCCTTCTTTACAAAGTCCCGTTGAACCTAAATAAGTTCCATCCCAACCATATTCTTGATCTCTTGTTTCAAATACGACTTCTCCCCAACGATTAAAGATAACCATTTTATAATCAAATGGATCAAAACCTGACGTAAACACAGGTTTAAATATTGGATTATACTCGTCTTCATCGGGAGTAAAACTGTTAGGAACATAATAAATAATAGCATCTTGCACTTCTATATTGGCAGTAGTTGTATCTGTACAACCCAAAATAGAGTAAGCAATTAATGTTATTTGATAACTCCCAGGTTCAGCCGAAGGAAAATAATGTCCTGGATTAATTTCTAAAGAATTAGCCGAAGCATCACCAAAATTCCAAACGTATGTTTCCGCACCTGTTGATTCGTTTGTGAACTGTGCATAAGTATCAATCAAAGACAAAACAGTCGGAGTTGTTGAAAATGCTGCCACCGGATTGGCGTTTGCACAAACGATTGAATTAATTGTTGTCTGCCCGACACAACCATTTGGTGTTGTTGAGACCAACGTTACATCATAACAATTAACGTCAGTATAAGTTGTAGTTACCGTATTTGGATTAGTAGATGTAGTCCCATTTCCTAAATTCCATGAATAGGTATTTCCGGTAGGATTCGTGTTTGTATAGGTTACAACAACGGGTACACAACCAGCAGAAACACTTGCTACAAAACTAACTATTGGGGTTGGGGTTACAGAAACAACCACTTGATCGGTATTTACACAACCATTTGCATCAGTTCCTATCACATTATATGTAGCTGTTGCTGGTGGAGTAAATAAAACACCATTCAATACACTATTATCCCAAGCATAAGAAACAGCACCTTGACCTGCAAGAATTAAAGATACTCCATAACAGATAAGTGTATCATTTCCAGCGCTTACTATTGGCAAAGGATTGACAGTGATTGTTACCTGATCTGACCCTGAACATCCCGTTGGATTATTATCTGTTGCTGTATAAGTAACAGTCCCCACGGCAGGAACAAATGAAACACCATCTAAGACTCCATTATCCCAAGTGTAAGAAGTTCCACCAGAACCAATCAGTGTTACTGCAGTTCCGCTACAAACGGTTTGATCTGGACCTGCACTAATAACGGGATAAAGATTCACCGTTACTAATACATCATCAGAACTTGTACAAAGATTCGCATCTACAAGCGTTAACGTATAGGTTTGAGTAACATTTGGACTAAATGCAAGTCCGTTCGTTATTCCTCCTGTCCAAGTTGGATTGGGTCCTGTACTATTTAGAGTAACGGGGCTACCGATACAAACAGCTTGATCTGGACCTGCATTGGCAATCGGAAGCGCATTTACTGTCACAACAACAGCATCTGTTGATGTACAGCCATTTACTGTCGAAGTAAGTGTATAAGTTGTGGTTACAGTTGGCACAAATGAAACTCCATCAATAACTCCATTGTCCCAAGTCAATCCTGATCCTGTTCCTGTCAAAACAATTGGAAAACCAGCACAAAGAGCTACATCATTTCCAGCATTTACAATTGGAAGTGGAGTAACTGTCACCAAAACTTGATCAGTAGCGGTACATCCATTTGTTGTTCCTATAACTGTATAAATACCAGTTGAAACGGGAACAAAAGGAACTGCATCCGTAACTCCGTTATCCCAAGCATAAGTTGTGGCTAAAGTACCTGCTAAAGTAACAGGATCACCAGCACAAACAGTTTGATCAACTCCAGCATCCACTTGTGGATCATTCACAACTACTGTAGTTGTAGAAGTACAAGGTTGACCATTACCACCAATAACTGTTACGATATAATCATAACTTCCAGGTGCTGAAGGAACAGGTACATTCGCAGGATTTTGTTGATTTGAAGTAAATCCATTCGGTCCAGTCCAAGAGTATCCTGAGGCACCTGCAACTGTAGAAGCAGTTAAATTAGCTGAAGCCCCGGGGCAAATTGGCCCACTATTTCCTGTTGTCACAGAACATGCGCAACTTATCCCCGCAGAACCGTTGGAAGAAAGTGTAATATTTCCTACGCCACCGTTGTAGTTGGTGGATAAGATAATATACACTTCCCCAGGCAAAACGTTGGACGCATCCATTGTTTCCGTATTTGAGGTCGAAAAACTACAATCTACATCATTGGTGGTAGACAAACTGGCACAACCAGTAGCTAAATCTGTAAATGGTCCCCACATGATTGCATCAGCATCTATTGGATTTCCATTAGCGTTGGTTTGGGAAATAGTTACTGATAAATTACCAGGTGATTGAACCGTAACATAATACCATGATGGGTTTGGCGTTGAACCCAAACATCCATAAATTCCATTTCCACCCAAGCTTGGAACACCTGTTAAACTTGGAAAAGTGGTAGAGTTATCATTACAAAATTGTGTTGCAGTATTACAGGCTGCAGGTGCGGTTGTAGGTCCTCCTCCGCCTCCCGCTAAAGCGGAAGTTGAAGTGAAAATTAACAATAGGTAGAATAATATATTTTTCATCTCTTAAAATAAATTTTAAAACTAATTTTCTCTAATCAAATGGATTGTCTCACTACCTTGAGGATAACTGATTGTGAAAAAACATTCGTTTTCAGTAATATCCGTTATTTGGACATTGAATTTCTCAATGACTTGATTAGAAGATTGATTATCCAAATAAAATTGCTCAATTGAAAAGCCACCTTTGATTTCTGAGATTGCTTTGTAAGATCTCACAATTTGATTATTCATTTTCAAATGAAAAACATTGTTTTCAATGACAACTTTATTGAAATCTTTAACTTGTCCAACTTCAGGATCAAAGGAAAAATTACCTGTAACAGAAAATGTAATATTGTTATTGTCCTGCGCACTAGCATTGAGACACACTGCAGAAAATAAAATAAAAAAGATGTATTTGAAGCTTTTCATAGATTGTAAATCTTTTAACTTAAATTAATTTGTCTATTAATTTAGACGAACAAAGATAACCTAGGTTGCTTTAAATACAATACAATATTTAACTTTTCTTTTGAAAAAATGACTTTAAAGTTGAATAAAAGAAAAGTAGATAAAACGAGATAAACAAAAGAACTGAAATCCAATAAAATATACTAGAAATTGATGAGTAAAAAGTAGGTCCCTCTGCCAATGAAATTTTTTGAGTAATCAAACCACTATTGCGGCCAATTTTTTCTTCCAAAACATTTCCATATTTATCGATTATAGCAGAAACACCACTATTTGAACTTTTTGCAATTGGAATTCGACTTTGAATCGCCATTCCAACATTGTTGTACAAATATTGCTTCGAACCAGTTAAATCTTTGTTCCAATTTTCATTTGCAGCGATCACTATCAAATCAGATTCATCTGCCTTTTCAGCCATGATTAGTGGGAACACACTTTCATAACACAGCATGGGCGTATAGTTAATCTTAGTTTTGGTTTGATGAATTTCAACTCCATTTTGATAATAAGAAATCTTGGCGTTTCCACCCACTAAATCTGCCAGATTCGCCATAAATGGAAATTCTTTCAAAAATGGTATTCGCTCTTGAAATGGAACAAAAAATTTCTTGCTTCGAATCGGTGAACGATCGCCATAAGTGATTGACAAAGCGATGTTGTGCGTCAAATAGTAATATTTATTCGCTGGATCATATGACGCGTAAGGATCTTCTTCAGCAGTCGATTTGGTAAGTGTAAATCCATAACCTCCAGTGCAAATGGTTGTTTGAGGATATTCTTTTAGATGCTGATAAATCGATGTAAAAGCTTTTTCTTGATTGATGCTCATCAACCAACCTAAATTGGGAATCACTACTTCTGGCCACACAATCAATTCACTTTTTTCTTTCAATCCTTTCTCTGAAAGATGAATTAACGAATCTGTTATTCTTTCTGGGTGAAAGGAATATTCTTTTGTGTTTGAATTCAAGAAAGTGTGCAATACGGAAATCTTTCTCAAATCTTCTGTTCCTTGTTTTTGATAAAGCGACAAGGAAATCAATATTGGAATGAAAATTACCGAAACTGCAACTATCAAAGGTTTTACAATCTTCACTTTCTGCTTGATTTTGACAATCAAATTGTAAATCAAAAAATTGCAAGCCAACAACCAAACACTTCCGCCTTCGATTCCAATAAATTCATAATGTTGAATCATTTTAGGAAACATACCAAAACCACTTCCCAAAGCAAGATACGGTGTTCCTAGCAACCAATTTTGATTCAAAAATTCTACACTCAACCAAGTAACAGCGAAGAAAATAAATCTCCACATTTTTCCGTACTTCTGTCCAACCCAAATTATCGGAATCAATGCCAAAGAAAGCGAAAGCGATTCAAAGGTAACTCCTGTTAAAAAAGATTGTGGAGAAGTCGTTCCAAGCCACTTCAAACTGATTACAATCCAAATGAAATGGGCAATAAAATTGGCAAAAAAAACAGCGAAATATTTCGATTTACCAGTAATTTTTTCGATTTCGTCAAATGCCAAAAACAGCGGAATCAATCCGATAAAAATTAAAGGAAAAATGCCATAAGTCGGCCAACCGAAAGTCATCAAAAGTCCTGAAATAATTGGAAAAACCACTGTTCCCAAAATCCAGATTTTCATTTTTGACGGTTGATTCATATTTCCAAATTTAAATCATTTTTTTCCTTGCAGGTATTGTAAGGTTTTTTCTTCTCGTGAGCCTTTTTCTGGCTGAAAATTATACTCCCAATTCGCATTTGCAGGCAAACTCATTAAAATCGATTCAGTTCTTCCGCCGGAATGTAGACCGAATTTGGTTCCTCGGTCATTCACCAAGTTGAATTCAACATATCTGCCTCTGCGCAAATTTCTCCAACGAATTTCTTCTTCAGAGAATGGTAAATCGCGCCCTAAAGCAGCTTGTTTTCCATAAATTTTAGGGAAATTAGTTCCTAGTTCAATCGCAAAAGCCAATAATTGTTCTTTGGATAAATTGCTGTTATTTTCTGACAAATGGTCGTAAAAAATACCGCCGATTCCTCGTGTTTCATTTCTGTGCGGAATGTAGAAATATTCATCTGCCCATTTTTTGAATTTTTCATAAAAACCAGCATCAAAATCAGCACAAATTTGCTTCAAATCGTTGTGAAACATTTCAGCCTGACTTTCTATTACATAATGAGGTGTCAAATCAATTCCACCGCCAAACCAATAAACACCTTCGTCCATTTGGAAATAGCGCACATTCATGTGAATGATTGGAACATGCGGATTATTTGGATGCAAAACAATCGAAACGCCGGTTGCGAAAAAAGTTTTCCCTCCCAAGCCCAATTGTTTACTCATTTCTGGAGTCACATCACCATGAACTGCGGAGAAAGCAACACCACCTTTTTCGAGTAAATCGCCTTTGGTTATAATTCGCGTTCTTCCGCCTCCGCCTTCTGCTCTATCCCACAAATCTTCAGTAAATTTGGCTTTTCCATCCAAATGTTCTAATCCTTTGCAAATAGTGTCTTGTAAGGTCTTGAATTGTGATGCAATTTCTTCTTTAGTCATTGAAACTTGCCAATTTGATGATTTCATAATCCACTTGTTTCAAAATAAAACAAGCTTTGTTTTCTTGACCATTTCCGGAACCTGTTGATGTCAATTTTATGTCATTCATCACACCTGCTTTTGGTTTCCCTTCCATCAACAAAGATTGGATAAAGTAAAAAGTGATGTCAAATCCTTGTGCGCCCCATTTAGATAAATCAGAATTGTATTCTCTTCTAAATGATCTCATCAGATTTTTCGTCTCCTCGTAGGTATAATTGAAATCGTTTGAAGATGCGAAATGAAATTGGTATTTATTTTTGTAAAATCCTTTGATATCATCAAAATTGACCCATTCTTTCATGCCATAAAATGCGATCGTTCCAGTACCAGCTTTAGACGCAACTTTGTTCAAAGCATTGATGAATTTAGTTGCCACAATTTTATCTCTGGAAGGAACGATAAAAATCGTATTTCCTCCTTTTCTGATGTGCGTGCCCAAATCCAACATGTCGATTTCAATCAATTTCTGTTTAGAACTTGCTGCGCTCAAGGTCATGAATTTCTTTCTGAAAGCTTGGTAAAGTTCATCGTCTTTTGCGCCAGTCTTCACCAAAACAATCTGATCTCTTGAATTATTTTCCACAATGTATTTGGCGATTCCTTGCATCAAAGTAATATCAGAAGTTACCGCATCAATCGCATATTGATTGTTTTTCAAAATCTCTGTTTGCGCAGTAACGGGTGAAATCATGCGAACTTTGTTGACATTACACCATCTTGCAACGATGTCCAAATTTTTCCCCATCAAAGGTCCAATGATTAAATCAACATCTTTGAACTCTTTTTGATTCAACATCGATTTCATTTTTGCTGTGTCAACGCCGACATCCAGAATTTGAACATTTGCATTCAGTCCTAATCGTTCCAAAGAATCCAAGGCAACTTGCGCGCCCATCAAAAATTCGGTAGCAATACTTGTAATTCCATCTGGGTTTTTATCCAAACTAAAAGGCAACAAAATCAGAATATTGTATTCGTTTTTTGTTTTAAAAATCAATTCTTCGTCTACTTTTTTGTCGATTACTTTTTCAACTTGGCGAATTTCAACTTTCGAAATTTTTTCCTTTTTGATTGGAATTCTCAAGGTTTCTCCCGCCTTGATTTTGGTACTTTTCAGTCCATTCACCTTCTGAATTTCTTCAATTGAAACCATGAATCGTTTTGAAATGCTAGACATTGTTTCGTGATCTAAGACTGTGTGAACAATCGTTGTGTCATAAAAAACAATTTTCGGTTCAGCTTTTGGCGCTTTCGGAGGTTTGTTTCCTGCTTTTCCTTCTGGAATAATTAACGTTTGTCCGATAGAAATTCCATTTTCAATTCCCGGATTTGCTTCGACCATTTCTTCCATCGAAACATTAAACTTTCGTGAAATTCCGTATAATGTTTCAGACTTTTCAACGACGTGTGTTTTGTCATTGGATGAAACAGGCTTAATAATTACTGGGGTTTCTGCAGAGGCAACTGCAGGAATCAATAATTTTTGTCCTTCTTTCAAACCGGCAGAAAGTTCTGGATTTGTAGCCACAATTTCTTCCGCAGTAATTTTATATAATTTGGTCAAACCATACAAGGTATTTCCTGCTTGCACGAAATGAACGTAATATTTTTTTCCATCCTTCCACTCCACTTCTGCGCCTTCTGGCTGCGCAAACAATTGAAATGCAAGCAATACAAACAATAAACCTAAAATATTCTTCATAATTTGAAATTAAGCAATAATTTAATTCAATGAATAACGCATCCATTTTGAAAAACGTGAATTTTGTTCTTCAAAAAATCTGCCAATGTTATTCCCACTCGATTGTTGCAGGTGGTTTTGAGCTGATATCGTAAGTCACACGATTGATTCCTTTCACCTGATTGATGATTCTATTTGAAATTTTCGCCAAGAATTCATACGGCAAATGACACCAATCGGCAGTCATTCCGTCAGTGGAAGAAACTGCTCTCAAAGCTACTGCATTTTCATACGTACGTTCGTCGCCCATCACACCAACAGATTGCACAGGAAGGAAAATCGCGCCCGCTTGCCAAACATCGTTGTATAAACCATCTTCTTTCAAACCGTTGATAAAAATGCTGTCCACTTCTTGCAAAATGCGCACTTTTTCAGCCGTCACTTCACCCAAAATTCTGATTCCCAATCCTGGACCAGGGAAAGGATGTCTTTCCAAAATATTCGGTGAAATATGCAAAGATTTTCCTACGCGGCGAACCTCATCTTTGAACAACAAACGCAAAGGTTCAACCACTTTCAACTTCATGTAATCCGGCAAACCGCCTACATTGTGGTGAGATTTGATGGTTTGCGAAGGTCCACCGTTAACAGAAACAGATTCAATCACATCTGGATAAATCGTTCCTTGTCCCAACCATTTGGCATCTTCTACCAATTTTGATTCTTCGTCAAAAACATCGATAAACACTTTTCCGATGGCTTTTCTCTTCAATTCAGGATCTGTCAAACCTTCCAAAGCAGCATAGAACTTTTGAGAAGCATCTACTCCTTTCACGTTCAAGCCCATTCCTTGGTAAGAAGCTAACACCGAGGCGAATTCATCTTTGCGCAACAATCCGTTGTCCACAAAAATGCAATGTAAATTGGCACCAATCGCTTTGTGCACCAAAACCGCAGCAACGGAAGAATCAACGCCACCCGACAAACCTAAAATCACTTTGTCGTTTCCTATTTGCGCTTTCAAGTCAGCGACTGTCGAATCAACGAATGAGTCTGGCGTCCAACTTTGGTCGCATTTACAAATATCTACAATGAAATTTTTCAATAAAATACCGCCTTCTAGCGAGTGATAAACTTCTGGATGAAACTGAATTCCATACGTTTGTTCGCCTTGAATGTGGTAACCCGCAATCGCTACATCGCTTGTACTTGCGATGATTTCATAGTTTGCAGGGATTTTTTTGATCGTGTCACCGTGCGACATCCAAACTTGAGAACCAACGGTCATTCCTTTGGTCAATTCGTGTGCAGAATCAACACTTGAAAGATTGGCTCTTCCGTATTCTCTGATGGTTGAAGGCAAGACTTCGCCACCGTAATTATTCGCCAAATATTGCGCACCGAAACAAACGCCGAGTAAGGGCAATTTGCCTTTGATTTCAGATAAATCTGGTGTTGGCGCCTGCGGATCTCTGGTTGAAAAAGGACTTCCTGACAGGATTACTCCTTTGATGTTTGGATTCAAGGTTGGAATTTTGTTCCAAGGATGAATTTCACAATATACATTTAATTCTCTTACTCGTCTCGCAATCAACTGTGTGTATTGCGATCCAAAATCCAGTATCAATATCATTTCTTGCATCTTGCAAAGATAAACGGATTCTGCGAAATGATTTTTTGATTTGGGATTTATTTAATAACAAAAATTGTTGAAAAACGATTGGAAAGGTAAGTTTTGCGGAAAATTTAAGTGTTTTTTTTGTAACTTTGTTTTAAAGGAAATCAAAAGTAAATATTATGGCAACAATCACTCTTAAAATAAATGAGCGAAGTAAGGCTGGAAAAATGGTCAAAGATTTATTGGAACTGATTGCAGACAAGCCAGGTGTTGAAATTATTGAAGCAAAAAGCCATTATAATCCGGAGTTTATTAAGAAAATTAAAAAATCTGAACAACAAATTAAAGAAGGAAAGGTGAAAATCTTAAACACCGATGATATATGGGGAAGTTTAGGGTTATAGTTGCTGAAAATGCTATTTTAGACATTCAAAAACACCTAAAATCAGGCAATAAAGCTACAATTAAGAAAATTGAAACCATTTTACGTGAACTTGAGATACACCCGACTTTTGGTACTGGCCAGCCTGAAAGATTAAAATACGATTATTCGGGAAAGTGGTCAAGACGAATCAATCAAAAAGACAGACTTATCTATTCAATTAATGACCAAACGGTTACAGTCGAAGTGCTTTCAGCAATGGGGCATTATAACGATAAATAAATGATTCTTTTATTTAATCGAAAAGTTTGATAGAATTGAAACTTATTCAAATCAAAAAAGAGTTACTCAAAAAAGTAACTCTTCTCTTGAAGTGTATCCCGGAACAGTGCCTGGGGATATCTTAAATATCTTTCGAACCATTGTTCTGTAAGGCATATATACAAAAACATTTGAAAATACACTTCTTAAAATGGAAAAAGAGCTACTGAAAAGTAACTCTTTAACGGCGGTATAGGGACACCCCGAAGGGATACCCAAAATCTTAAATGTCTTTTAAACCATTGTTTAATAGGGCAAATGTACAAAAAATAATGACTATAATCAGCAAGGAGCTGCTATCAATAGCAACTCCCCCCTTGTGTATCGGATTGGCAGAACCGTTCCAAACTTTTAAATGTCTTTTAAACTATGCTTATTCTTCGCCCATTTTAGCTAGAATTTCACTGCTTACACCTGTTGATGAGTAACCTCCGTCGTGAAAAAGGTTTTGCATGGTTACCATTCTCGTCAAATCAGAGAAAAGTGTTACGCAATAGTTTGCGCAATCTTCTGCTGAAGCGTTTCCAAGTGGCGCGATTGAATCTGCGAAATCATAGAAATCACCAAAACCTTTGATTCCTGTTCCTGCAGTTGTTTTAGTTGGAGATTGAGAAACCGTATTGATACGTACTTTTTTCTCCACACCATAATGGTAACCAAAACTTCTTGCAATCGATTCCAACATCGCTTTGATGTCAGCCATATCTGTGTAAAAAGGATACGTTCTTTGTGCTGCCATGTATGTTAAAGCAACAACACTTCCCCACTCGCTAATTGCGTCCATTTTTTTGGCAACAGCCAACATTTTATGCAAAGACATTGCAGAAACATCGATTCCTTTTGAGAAGTAATCGTAGTTAGATTCAGTATATGGGATGTTTTTTCTAATGTTGACACTCATTCCGATTGAGTGCAATACAAAATCAATTTTACCGCCCAAAACCTCTTGCGCTTCAGTAAAAAGTTTTGTCAAATCTTCGATACTTGTTGCATCTGCAGGAATGATTTTTGAATTTGTTTTTTCAGCCAACGCATTGATTTCTCCCATACGCATTGCGATTGGAGCGTTCGTCAAAACAAATACTGCACCTTGTTCGTGTGCTTTTTCAGCTACTTTCCAAGCAATTGAATTTTCATCCAACGCACCAGTAATAATTCCTCTTTTTCCTTTTAATAAATCGTTTGCCATAATCTTTAGCTTTCGACAAAGGTAAATAAAAAAGGAAATTATATGATTTTAACTTGTAAAAAGCTTTGAACTAATCAATCCAAAGAGAAAGTTAATCCATCAAATGCAGGAAAAACGTTGGTTGGCAACATTTTTTCGATTTCATCATGCGTGCCGAAAAGATGTGAAATATGCGTCAAATAGGCTTTTTCAGGTTGCACGTCTGCAATGAATTCTAATGCTTCTTCCAAATTGAAATGCGAAATATGTGGTGATCGATGCAGCGCATTCACAATCAAAATTTTTGAACCACGCACTTTATCTCGTTCTTCTTTTGAGATGGTTTTGGCATCTGTGATATAGGTAAAATCACCAATTCTAAATCCAAAAACAGGCATTTTGTAGTGCATTACTTGTATAGGTAGAACTGAGACTCCGTTGTTCAAATGAAATTCTTCATTCTGAATGATGTTTAAATTCAAGCTTGGAATTCCTGGATATTTCTCACCGGAAAAAACGTAATGAAACTCTCGTTTTAGCGCAATTTCGACCGCGTTGTTGCAAAAAATCTCCATGTCACGAGATTCTCTATAATTGAAAGCACGCACATCGTCTAAACCAGCAATGTGGTCTTTGTGTTCATGAGTAAATATGACTGCTCGCAAAGATTTTACCTCCGCACGCAACATTTGTTGCCTGAAATCTGGTCCAGCGTCAATTACAAAATTTTCTCCACCTACTTCTATTAGAATCGAGCTTCGCAAACGATTATCCTTTGCGTCTGCGGAACTGCAAACATAGCAATCACATGCAATCACAGGAACACCTTGGGAAGTACCGGAACCGAGAATTGTAATTTTCACTTTCGTTGAATTAATTTTTTACTTGAATTTTCAAGATCTTGATTAAAATCAAAGACCAACCAACAATCATTAAGAGACCTCCAATTGGAGTAATTGGTCCCAAAACTTTACCTAAAGAATCTCCTTTGAGCAAAAAGGTCAAGCCATAAATTGAACAAGAGAAACAAATGATTCCTAGCAAAATAAAAACCACCGCATTTTTGATTGAAAAGTTCAACTGTGGTTTCAAAGCCGCTAAAGTCAAAAGTCCTAGCGCGTTGAGCATTTGATATCTAACGCCTACTTCGAACGAAGCTATTTTTTCAGCACTAACCAAATCTTTCAGTCCATGAGCACCGAATGCACCTAAAATGATTCCTGCAATGAGCAGGATTAATGCGATGATGAGGGTGTTTTTTGTTTGCTTTTCCAAGGTTGTTATTAATTAATTGTTTTACTATTATTGTTAACATTTGTATTACCGCCAATCTTCAATTATCGGAGGTTTTTGCCCCCCTTTTTCACGATGGACTGCGTCCATCGCTACCCATATTTGATGCCTAACGGCACCATCTTTAGTAGTTCAAGCAAGATTAAATTGTCCTCCCCCTTACTCCCCCTCCAAAGGGGGAAAATAAAATACTTTAAACTAATTCGCATTTCAAAAGTAATTCATTTATATCAAATCCAATTCAAAAAAAACGGCTAATAGAAATCTACTAGCCGTCCTTCAAAATATTAATTTCTACTTATTTGATGTTGAAGTATTTTTTCAACTCTTCTTTTGATGAAGAAAATGAGAATAAATCCAATAATTTCTTTGCGTTTTGTTTGTCAACCATGTGATCATAGCAAAATTTTGCCATTTTGATTTTGTCGCCATCAAAAGTGAAAGCATTTACAATTCTATATGCTTGATCTGAATTGATGCATTTTGTTTTCAATTCTGCTTTCACATATTTCATTTGATCCTCAGAGAAATTCGCTTCATCAATTCCAGCGATAATGTAATCTACATCCGTAATAGCACCATAACAACCCATTGTTCCGTCAGGATTTTGAACCATTTGTCCATTGGTATTATTTACTTGTGTGTTTGACGTATTTGAAGTGTGAACCACTTGGTGATTGTGATCATGTACTGTCCCATCAGCATGTGTGTGGGTAGTAACTTGTGTTTGACCATTCATTCCGTTTCCAGTCACTTGAACTTGTCCATTTGTACCATAAGTTTGCGTTTGACCACTAAATGTCGTTCCAGTTGTTTGCGTCTGGCCATTCATTCCGTTTCCAGTCACTTGAACTTGCCCATTTGTACCATAAGTTTGCGTTTGACCATTTCCAGACACATTGGTTGTAACTTGTGTTGTTTGACCATTAACCGTTGTTGTCGTTGTTTGAGTTCCATTAGAAGTTGTGGTTGTGGTCGAAGAAGTCTGGTTTACATTTGTAGGAATTCCCATTCCATTCATATCTATCGACACATTTGGATCAATACCAGACATATTTACATTGGCATTGAAACCAATTCCATTTAAACCCACATTCATTTGAATATTTCCACCTTCTGTGGTTGTTTGGGTTTGTGTTCCGTTGGTTGTCATTGTCACATTTCCTTGTGGAACTCCATTTACAGTAGTTTGAACTGATCCTACTTGGTAAGTGCCGTCCGCATTTACATTTCCAGTTTGATTGGTCGATGTAGTTGTTCCAGTAACATTTACATTTCCTTGTGGCACTCCGTTTACTGTTGTTTGAACAGATCCTACTTGGTAAGTGCCATCCGCATTTACATTTCCAGTTTGGTTGGTTGTTGTAGTTGTTCCAGTAATATTTACATTTCCTTGTGGCACTCCGTTGACCGTAGTTTGAATTGTTCCATTTTGAGTTGTACCATTCATGTTTCCGGAATTTTGTCCTGAAACATTTGCATTCATAGTAGTTTGCGTATTTCCTGTTTGAAAATTGTTTTGATCAGTGTAAACTGCATTTTCGTTAGGTCTATATGTAACTGTTTCTGCCCCATTTCCATTTGGAGAACTGTTCAGCGCAACAATATCAAACAAGCGTAAACTTCGTTTTTTGGAACTTTTGATAACCACTTCTGCAGAATATTCCATATTTGGATCTAGGTACATGTTTTTATCGATATCACCAGTTCTTCCATCTGCAAAAATGATTTTCACTTTGTAAGCAGATGGCGTCAAACCCTCTACTTTTACATTGGTTTTTGGAATTGAATTTTGTTTGATTCCATTCAATACAACGAAAAATTGTTGTCCGCTGTTATTGAAAATAATCAAATTCGCTTTTTGTGAAAATGCACTCAATGAAAACATTAGTGCTAAAAAAGTAAAAAAATTTCTCATAGTAATTTGTTTTTTTTAACGCTTTAAGTAAAAAGCATGCCAAAATTTAATTCATTAAGGCTTTCGCATTTTGTAAAGCAGCTTCATTTATATTTTCGCCACTCATCAAACGGGCGATTTCTTCTATTCTTTGGTTTTGATTTAATTCAATAACTTCAGTCAATGTTGAACCTTTAGCATTCACTTTTTGAACTTTCCAATGATTCATTCCTTTTCCTGCTACTTGTGGTAAATGAGTAATTGCCATGACTTGCATTTGTGCACCCATTTTTTGCAATACAACACCTATTTTTTGTGCCACTTCACCAGAAACGCCGGTATCAATTTCATCAAATAGCAATGTTGGAAGTTGTTTTTTAGCTGAAAGTAATAATTGAAGTGCCAACATGAAACGGGACAATTCTCCCCCACTCGCTGCTTTTTCAATTGGTTTTGGAGCAATTCCTGGATTAGGTGAAAACAACAAACTTAAACTTGAATTTCCATTTTCATCCATTTTGGTAGACATAGAAAGATCAAAAATAATTTTGGTATCAACTAACTTTAATTCATCCAACACTGTAACTAACTGTTTGGAAACTTTGGGTGCGTTTTCAACCCTGTTTTTATGCAATTCCGATGCTAATTTTTGAACTTCAGAATCCAATTTCTCAACTTGTTTCGCTAGTTTTTCAATCTCATTTTCAAGTTCATCTGTGCTCGATTGTGTTTCAGAAAGTGTTTGAAAAATCTCCAATAATTCACTTTGATTATTGACTTGATGTTTTCTCAGTGCGCGATTATAAACATCTATTTTTTCTGTCAATTCAATTTGTCTTTGCGGATTAGATTCTAAATTTTCTAATTGCAATTCAGCTTCTTCAGCAATGTCTCTCAATTCAATCAAAGAAGCCACCACGCGCTCAGACAAGCTTTTTAGCGATGGATTCAAATGTTGGACCTTTTCCAAATTAGACTTCAAAACAGACAATCGATCCGAAATGCCATTTTCTTCAGAAATCAGAAAATTAGTTGACGCAAATGCGGCTTTTAAATCTTCCATTTTTTCAAAGGAAGCCAATTCATTTTCTAAAGATTGATAATCCTCCGCATCTAAACTCAACTGATTTAACTCTTCCCATTGAAAGCGATTGTAATCTGCATCTTGCAACAATTTTGCAAAAATGGCTCTTTTCTGCACCAATGTTTGATTGATCTTCTTCCAATCTAAAAAAGTCTTTTTGAATGTTTGTCTAAGAACTGTATTATCAGCCAAGACATCCAACAAATCCAATTGAAACTGCGGATTTTTAAGTTCCAACGTATGGTGTTGTGAATGAATGTGAACCAATTTTTCGGAAAGTTCTTTCAATACAGTCAGCTGCACCGGCGTATCATTTACAAACGCCCTGGATTTTCCTTGCGCGGTAATTTCTCGACGAATGACAGTTTCATCAGCAAAATCTAAATCGTTCTGATTAAAAAAATCTTCTAATCCAAATCCTTTGATCAAGAAACTTGCTTCCACAAAAGTCTTGGCTTCCTTGTCTCGAATGACACCGTAATCCGCTCTTTCACCCAAAATCAAATTCAAAGCGCCCAATAAAATTGATTTTCCAGAGCCTGTTTCCCCTGTAATAACAGTTAAACCCGACTGAAAATTCAATTGGGCCTCTTCTATTAGTGCAAAATTTTGAATATTGAGGGTAACTAACATCAGTTTAGAATTTCCATGTATTTGGATGAATTTGCAGGGTCAATTTTCTTCAACAAATTGACTATCTCATTTTTATCCTTGACTTCGGAATCAGCATACAAATTTTTCAATTCAACTGTTTTTGCTTGCACGAAGTTGAGCACATTGATTGAATTTGGTCTTGTTGTAATCACTTTATTTAACTTGTTTAAAGCATCATACATTGCTTTTCTTGCAGCATCTTTGTTTTCGTATAATTTATCCAATCCTTTGCGGTGATATTCGTAATTACACTCTCTTAAAGGTTCAAATAATTGATGTAGCACATTGTCAACCAACCAATAGCGATTTCTTTTGCCTTGTTCGTTTGACTTCCAACCGGATGCCCCAGAACTTTGCGCCAAAGAAACGATTTGCTGAGCTTCATTGAAATAGGGCGTTCCACCTTTCAAACCGAAAGAATCATAATCCATCCCAATGATGAAATAGGCGTAAAAAGCCAAAACAGAAGTCAAATTATCTCTGTATTGATTTGGTGCATAAGAGATAATCGAATTTCTTGAATACGCAAAACTGATGTTTTCATCTTGAAAATTGAAAACTGTCGTATTGTAAGAACTGTTGAACGCTGTGCGTGAAGATTGGATTTGCATTGCTCCTTCGTACACACCTTGAGATGGAATTTTTGAAATTTGCAATTGGATATTGCAATTGATTCTTTCTTCTGTTTTGAATTTATCCTTTGTCCATTGCGTGTTATTCATGAAATCATTCACAACTTGTTTCAATTGTTCCAGCACCTCTTTGTCCACAGTAGTAACTTCCAGTTTCGCATCCGTAATCAATGTTACTTGGCAATTCAATTCTTGGGCTTGAGAAAAAGTCCAAAAAAGGCAAACTAAAATTGTAAAAAATAACTTCATGATTCTATATTCTCTTTCAAATAGTTAACAATATCTAACGCAACTTGATGCTTGGGTTTTAACTCAAAACTAATCAATTTATTGCTTTTATCAATGATTTTGATTCGATTTGTATCAACACCAAAACCAGCACCTTTATCTTCAAGCGTATTGACGACGATGAAGTCCAAATTTTTTCGTTTCAATTTATCGAAACCATGTTTTTCGGCATCATTAGTCTCCAGCGCAAAACCAACTAATTTTTGATTTTCAGTTTTATTTGCACCTGCCCAAGCTAAAATATCTGGGTTTTTAACCAAATTAATGGTCATTCTTTCCTCATTTTTCTTGATTTTTTGCACTTCTGGACTTTCAGGTCGATAATCTGCCACCGCAGCAGCAAATACACCTACATTCATCGTTTTCCAGCAAGATTGAACCTCTGCAAGCATTTCTTCAGCTGTTTGAATGGAATGTAAAATCAAATTTTTGTGAGTCAATTTTTCTTTTGTTGGACCAGAAATCAAAGTAACTTCAGCACCTTGACTCAAAAACACTTTCGCAATTTCAAATCCCATTTTCCCTGAAGAATGATTTCCGATAAAACGCACTGGATCAATTCTTTCATAGGTTGGCCCAGCTGTTATCAATACTTTTTGACCTTGAAACGCATTGGATTTAGCAAAAAATTCTTCTAAAACCGCAACAATATTTTCAGGTTCTGCCAATCGACCCTGACCAACCAAACCGCTTGCCAATTCACCAGATTCTGCAGGAATAATTTGTACACCGTCTAATTCGAGTTGTGCCAAGTTTCTTTTGGTTGCTGGATGAATGTACATGTCTAAATCCATAGCAGGAGCAACAATAACAGGTGATTTTGCGGATAAAAATGTTGCTGTCAACAAATTATCACTTTGACCATGAATCAATTTTGCTAAAGTATTGGCTGTTAAAGGTGCGATGAGAAAAACATCTGGCCACATTCCAAGATCAACATGATTGGTCCAAGTTCCATCTTTTTGATTCCAAAAATCGATGTAAACTGGATTTTCAGAGAGTGTAGCAATGGTTAGCGGGCTAATAAAATCACAAGAGGCAGGTGTCATTATACATTTGACATCTGCCTCTTTTTTCTTTAATAATCGAATGAGGAAAGCAATTTTGTATGCTGCAATACCTCCTGTTATTCCAAGAAGAATGCGTTTCCCTTTCATCATTATTTTTTATCTTCTTCTACTCTTCTCAAGTAAAGTTTGTCTTCCAACATTTCAGTCATTGCCATAGCAACTGGTTTAGGCAATTTTTCATAAAATTTCGAAATCTCGATTTGCTCACGATTTTCAAAAATTTCTTCTAAATTGTCTGTTGAAGAAGCGAATTCTTGCAATTTACCAGTCAATTCTTCTTTCAATTCAGAAGAAATCTGATTTGAACGTTTTGACATAGCCACAATTGATTCGTAGATATTCCCTGTTTTTTCTTCAAAATTGATCGTATCACGTGTAATTGTAGATCTCTCAGAATTACTGCTTTTAAAATTCATACTCATCGAATTCTATTTTTGTGTATTTGTTATTAAAAATAAATCTTCATTTAACTTCTCATGATAAGAATCAATTTCTTTTCGATAAGAAGTGTTTGGAAATTCGGTTACAAAGGTAAGATATCTTTCGATAGATTTTTCAATTCTTTCTAATTTTTTAGTTTCGATGCTATTTACAGTCAGTAAATATGAATTTTTCACCAAGATAAAATATGCTTCTTCTCTAAAAATGGATTTTGGGAATTTGGTCAAGAAAGTTTCAGCTGTTGTAGCCGCAGACTTAAAGTTATCCATTTTAGCGTACAATTTCACACTTTCAAACTCTTTTTTCTCCAACTTGAATCTTAATTGGTCCATTATGATATTACATGTATCGATTAGTACCGAACCTGGATATCGATTAATAAACATCTGTAAGTCATTCAATGCTAACTCAGTGTCATTTTGATCAAGTGTGTAATCTGGAGAGTTTTTAACTGCACATAGCGCACCCAAAAACATGGTCTCTTCATTTTTGTTGCTCATTGGAAACTTTTCAGGCATGGAACTAAAATAATATCCTCCCATCAAATAGTCTTCCAAAGCAAAATAAGATTTACCAATTCTGTAGTATGATATTTCACCTTGCCCGGTTTTAGGCATTCGCTGATAAACTTGTTCATAAAGAGAAATGCATCTCGCATATTGCTTGCGGTCATACAATTCGTTCGCTAATTCAAATTTTCTATCAAAATCATCAGATCTAACAACGCTATTGTAATTAGAACATCCTTGTAGCAAACCAACAGCCAACAAAATAAAGAAAAATGCTTGTTTCATTGAAGCAAAGTTAATATAAATCTTTTTAAGAAAGGTAAACTGGTTTTCAAAATCAAGTTCTTGGACAAATAATTACAATTTATTAAGAATTTGCTCTGATTTCCATCAAGTGTACTAAACGATCAAAATCATTTTTATTGTTTTCAATGTATTCATTTGTTTCACTTAATAAATCCGTTATACTTTGAGATTCATCCTCAAAAGAGTAACTGGTAAGCGATTTGATATTTGGTTGAAACCTGAAATACAAAAGTTTTTTATCAATTGAGCTTTGGTTTTTCATTTCTTCGTGAATTTTTTCAGCTTCAACTTCGAAATAATCTTTTTGAATGTTTTCATTCGTTCCTGTCCCGATACTGATCAACACAATTGGATCTGTTGGATAAAACATTCTAGCATAATCGTAAGCCAATTGCGCTGGATTTTGGATTGTCAGCATGCCATCAATCAATTCCAATTTCCCCAATTGAACAGGAGGAAAAACTCCAGGAAATGCAGAGCAAGCTGTCATCACTTTTGATAATGCTAAATTCCTGTAGCGATCCATCGTGTCGGAAAACGCAAAAGAACTCTCGGAAGTACTGTTATAACTAAAAAACAAGAAATGATTTTTTAAATCTTCCATTGTTATATCTCCAAAATAATGGTCCAACACAAAAGTCAATGGGTAAATTGAATTAGAAGCATCCAACCCAGTATTCTTCGAAAATATTTGTTTTCCTCTTTTGATGTAAAGATCTAAAATCTCTTGTGGTTTATGAATTGATTTACCTTTTGAATCCTTAAGCATCATTGCACCAGTAAAAATCGTACTTGCGCTTGTACTCGAAAATACATCTACCCAAGTTGGAATGTCCAAATCAGAATCAATTTCTTTAAAAATTCTTTCCAAATGGGCAATAATTCGCAGTGGAACTAGCCCCCGAATTCCTCCTCCATCAATAGATATAACAACACGATATTTACAGACCATGCTGTAAGTTAGGAAATTAATTTTTGTTTACCAAAAGTTTAACTTATTTTTTTGGTATAGATTTAATTTTAAAATTCAGTATTAATCCAAAAATATTGACTAAAGTTCAAAAGTCTTATTTTATAAATTTAATACGGGCATATCGGAATATCCCGATATTCAATATTGCAAAATAATTGTATTTAGTTTAAAATATGCACTTTTTAGCTGATTAGCTATGAAATGGAACAAAAAAAAGACTTGCAAAATTTACAAGTCTTTTAAAATTTTCTTTACTTACCTCTATTTCACTCGCAATGATCTACCAATTTGAAGAGTAGTAGTTTCGCGAATACCATTTAATTTACAAATTGCAGAAATTGTAGTCCTGTTTTTAGACGCAATTTCTGATAATGTATCACCTGGTCTTACTTTGTAATACTTTTTGGTCACAGCAGGTTTAACTACGGCAGCAACTCTTTCAGTCACATGATCATGATCTTCATAGTAATCTGTTGGCTTAGCTCCCGGTCTGAATAAGCCTTTGTGAACAAATAAATTTTCATCTTTTACGCCTTTCGCAGCAAAATCAATCATTTCCTCAGGATTTATTGGAGCATCATAAAACCTAACTTCAAAATGTAAGTGAGGTCCAAATGATCTTCCTGTATTACCGCCTAATCCAATTGGATCTCCTGCTTTTACTTCATCATTAGGAAAGACAAGGTGCTTACTCAAGTGAGCATAAAAAGTCTCCAATCCATTTTCATGGCGAATAATTACTAAATTTCCGAAACCACCATCATTGTATTTTGCATATCTAATTTTCCCTGACCAAGCAGCGCGAACAGTATCTCCTGTATTTAATCCAATATCAATTCCGTTGTGATAACGACCTTTTCTATAACCATATCTTGAGGTAATGTAACCGGGATTTGGAATAACAAAAGCATTTGAGATACTATCAGAAAGACAAAGCCAAAGCGTATCTTTCAATTTAGACAAATCATTTTTTCTATCCGAAGTAAAACACACATCATTGTCCCATGTCTGAACAAAATTCAAAGCCGCTTCAGTAGTAATGTAATCATGAATATCTTTATTTAGAACACCATCAAACTTTGTGTCTTCAAGCATTTTCCAAGTCCGATTCGAATAAAGAACCATTTTCCCTTTAACGGTTTCAACGGTATCAATAGCAAGTTGACTAAAAGATGTAAATCCTATGCTAAGAAATAAAAACAATGCTATTTTTCTCATAAAATATTTTTAATTTTTTAATTAACTCAAGTCGGGATAAGAGGATTCGAACCTCCGATCTCGCGCCCCCCAGACGCGCACTTTAACCGGACTAAGCTACATCCCGAAATTATTTAATTGTGCGAATATAATGAAAATTTCGCACTTTTCATCGAACATCAGTAACAAAAATATCGTAAAATAGACTCTCACCTGGTTTTACAATATCGACTAAACCTTTGTCTCCATAAGCTTCAGAAGCTGGAACTAGGATCCAAATTTTATCTGCTCTTTTAGCAGAAATTAACGCTTTTTTTAAACCTTTAACAATTCCAAAATCAGAAAATTTGAGTGCATAAGGCTGATTTCTACGATAGCTAATGTCGTATTTTGGATTAGATTGAGTACCAACCATGTAATGAAACTCTACTGTATTTTCTAACGTTGCTCGCAATTTGTTTGATTGATTTTCTTCTAGCAACCAAACTTTCGTTCCATCAATAATTCTTGTTGGTGAAATTACATCTAAAACCCTTACATGAATAATGTTAACTGCATTTGGTGGTATAAGTCCTTTGACACCATCTTTACCTCTAGCCATGTTACTTGGTAAAACAATTTCAACAAAATCACCGACTCTCAATTTTTTAAATGCAATATCCCATCCTTTTGTTTGCATCCCATATCCAACAAGGAATGGCAACCAATCACGTTTCAATAATTCATTTCCATCAACCAAAGTTCCATCGGTTAATCGAACGTCATAATTGATTTTGACAACTTGACCGTCTATCAATTTTGATCCCTGACCTTGCTCAAACCACTTTATCTCAATTCCAGTTTTATCTTCTTCAGAAGTAATCAGTTTGGTTGGCTTCAAACTTTCTTTAGCATCAGAAATTATTTGAACGTGAGTATTTTTCTTATTCTTGCCGTTTTCATTTTTGGATACTGGATCTTTTTTAATTCCTTCTGTATCACATGAAAAAACAACTAAGCTGATACTTAAAATGACTGTAATTTTTGCAAACATATTTAACTTTTTCTCAATGAAACTAATTCTAAATCCACTACTAAGGTAGTCAATGGTGGTATTTTATCAAAATCTCCTACAAGACCGTGTCCCAGGTGACTTGGAATTATTAATTTTATTTTATCACCAACGTGCATAAATTTGATTCCTTCCTGAACACCTGTTTCGATTTCACTTTTATCAATTTTGAAACTTTCTGTTTCCAAGCCTTCTGTTTTATAACAAATTGTGCCGTCTAATTTGGTGATTTCAAATTTAACTTCTGCTGTCATTCCACTTTCTGCAAGCGGACCTGATCCTTTTTGATAAATATAGTATCTTAATCCAGAGCCCGTTTCAGTAATTTTCCAGTCTTTTTTTCTCTGTAGAAAAATTTTGATGTCAATGTCCTCTTCAATCGCCAAGTCCTTACTAAAATCAGAGGATTTTTGAGCTGTCCAATCTACTTCAATCTTCTTTTTAGGTTGTTCAGTACACCCTATAAAAAATAAAATCAGCGCAGTAAAAAATACAAATTTTGATTTCATTTTACATCGGTTTTATATATTTCGAAACAACTTGTTTGAACAATAGTATTGCCTCCTCGAGCGAACCGTCAAATCTGCCACCAGATGCATTTGCATGGCCTCCACCTGAAAAATGATTTGAAGCCAATTCATTGATTGGATTCTCCTTTCCTTTCGAACGAAAACTTATTTTAACATAATCATCTGCTTCTGTAAACAAAGCCGCTGCTCTCATTCCTTGAATAGACAAGGCTACATTTACCAATCCTTCAGTATCCCCTTTTTGATGGTTAAATCGCTTTAACTCTGCTTTGGTTAGCGATATAATTGCAACTTGATTTTCAGGTAAAATCTCAAGTTTTTCAGAACATGCATATCCTCTTAATCTCAACCTATCAAGTGTATTTGTATCGAAAACATTTTCGTGAATTTCATAATGCTTTACACCAATTTCAATCAAAGATGCTAAAATGTGATGTGTTCTAACTTGAACTGAGGGAAATCGAAAAGAACCAGTATCAGTCATGATTCCCAAATAAAGTGCAGTACCTATTTTTGAATTTAGTAAATCTTTATTGTCAGAAAATTCAATTACATCATAAATAATTTGACTCGTTGAACAAATTGTTGGATCAGAAAATGTTATTTCCGCAAATGTAGCAGGATTTAAATGATGGTCAATCATGATTTTTTTTGCATTCGACTGATCAATTAAAGGCTGCATCTCCTTACCAACTCTACTTGTATCATTATAATCCAAACAAAAAATCAAATCGGCTTCCTGAAGTTTTTCGATAACTAATTTCTCATTTTGTTCTAAACTCAAAATTTCACTTGCTCTAGGTAACCACAATAGAAAATCTGGTGCGGCATCAGGATGACAGATTATTGCTTCCTTTCCCAATGAATTACAGAATTCTAACATGGCAACACTGCTCCCAATTGAATCTCCATCAGGAGATTTATGCGATGTGATCACGATTTGCTTTGCTTCTCTTATTGTATTTACTATCTGTTTGTAAATGTTCATTGAAATGATTCTCCCTTGTTACGTATTTATAAATAACCTAAAACTAGGACAAAGTTACGAAGGTTTTGTCATTGATATCCTAAATTTGTATTTTTACGCAAACATCCAAATTTCAAAAAAATGAAAAAATTATTTCTTTTAGGTCTTTTATCGCTCGGCTTTTCTTTGACTTCTGAGGCTCAACAAGTTTTTTCTTGTAGTTCAAAGTATGACGCTGATGTAAAAGTATACGTCGCAAGTTCGAAATATGATGCCGATTTAGTGGTATATAAATGTACTTCTAAATATGATGCTGTTGAAAACAAAGGTCTTTGGTTTTTTACAGAAAGTAAATACGACGCTAAAAAGAAAATCTTCTTTGTAGACAGCAAATATGACGCTGACATAATTATTTTCTTTGCAGACAGTAAGTATGATGCAGGTTGGAGAAACAATGCTAAAATGGCAAAAATGTATTAGTCAAAAATAATAATTGTACTAGCTGAATAATTTTTTGAAATAAATTATTCAGCTTTTTTTTTATGCAACTTCTGATTTAAGCCATTTCTTGTCAACTGCGAACTAAAATATTTGTCAATTAAAAAGGGCCGATTTGATTATTTTATCCACGGGAGAAAAAAATATTGAAAACAAAAAAGCTACTCCAATATTGAAGTAGCTCATACTTAAAAAAAACAATTATCCTAAAATCCTTTTCGTTTCAAGAGCAATTCTTGCTGCCAAGGATGAAGAAACCGGTATCAAGGGTCTGCGCATTGACTGATTCATCAATTTTCTTATTTCTAAAGCAACTTTCACTCCTCCAGGATTTCCTTCTTCAAAAAACATGCGTGTTATTGGTAACAAATCATAGTGTAATTCTCTGGCGTATGCCAAATCTCCTCTCAATGAAGCACTAACCATTGCTGAGAATTTTTCAGGAAATGAGTTTGCCACAACAGAAATTACTCCATCAGCACCAGCAGCGATTAATGGCATCGTAATCGCATCATCACCAGACAAAACGCCAAAACCATCAGGTCTGCATCTAATAATTTCCATTATTTGATCGAAATTCCCAGAAGCTTCTTTCATCGCAACAATAGATGGGATCTCAGCCAATCTTAAAGTTGTTTCTGCAAGCACATTTGACCCAGTTCTTCCAGGGACATTATATAAAATAATTGGCAAATCTGTTGATTCTGCAAGGTATTTATAATGCTGGTAAATTCCTTCTTGAGTAGGCTTATTATAATAAGGCGAAACTGATAAAATTCCATCAACTCCCTTTGGAATTTTTGAAATAGATTCAGCAACTTTAATTGTATCATTTCCTCCAGCTCCAAAAACTATTGGTAATTTTCCACTATTTACTTCTAATACAGTGTCAAGAATTTTACTTTTTTCATCAGAACTAAGCGTTGGTGATTCCCCGGTAGTACCTTGCACAACCAAAAAATCTGTTCCGCCATCAATTTGCAATTGAACTAACTTCTTTAATCCTTCAAAATCAATTGAAAAATCTGAATTAAAAGGAGTAACTAATGCAACCCCAGTACCTTTAAAAATATTCATAACTCCCATTTATTAGTTATGCAAAATTAAGCAAAAATGGCTTCTTAATGTTTATTTTCTCAAGAAGAAATATCGGTTCAATTTAATTTTAATCAATTGATTTAAAACAAAAATTCGAATATCATCAAATCATAATATTCAGATATCCAAATAAGACTGTAATAATGGATTTATTACTGTCCAATCATTTTTACAAAATCATCCTCAGATACAATCTCAACTCCCAACTGAGTAGCCTTTTCAAGCTTAGCTGGTCCCATATTGGCCCCTGCAATCACAAAATCAGTCTTTGAAGAAATCGAACTAACATTTTTTCCACCATGATTTTCAATTAATTCTTTAAGTTCATCTCGAGAAAACATTGAAAACACACCAGAAACCACAACGTTTTTACCTTTCAAATTCTCTGAAGAAAGCACTTTTTCTTCAACTTCAAACTGAAGCCCTGCTTTTTGCAACCTTTCAATTAGGTTGACATTCTCTTCATCTAAAAAGTAATTTTGAACTGAAATTGCAATTTTTTCACCAATCTCGTCTACCGCTACTAAATCATCATATTTAGCCAACGCTAGTGCTTCAATATTTTTAAACGCTTTTGCTAATTGCTTCGCTACTGTTTCACCTACAAAACGGATTCCTATAGCAAAAAGAACACGTTCAAATGGGATTTGAATTGACTCTTTTATTCCTTTAAGTAAATTATTTACTGATTTCTCAGCCATTCTATCTAAATCTATTACTTGATCAAAACGAAGGTCATAGAGATCTGCAACATTTTTAATTAGACCTTTAGAAAATAGTAAATCTACAGTCTCTGAACCTAGACCATCAATATTCATTGCTTTACGGGCAATAAAATGTTCAATTTTACCTTTTACTTGCGGTGGACAAGTTTTTTCGTTTGGACAAAAATGTTGTACTTCTCCATCTCGTCGAATTAACTTTGCCTCACACTCTGGACAGACGTCTATAAATTGCACTTTGATTGCCGAAGTATTTCTTAATTTTTCATTGACACCAACAATCTTCGGAATAATTTCACCTCCTTTTTCCACAAATACCGAATCTCCAATATGCAAATCTAATTTTGCGATTTGATCTGCATTGTGAAGTGATGCTCTTTTCACTGTTGTACCGCCTAAGTGAACAGGTTTCAAATTCGCAACAGGTGTAATCGCACCTGTTCTTCCAACTTGAAAGGTTACATCTTTCAAAACCGTCTCAACTCGTTCAGCTTTAAATTTATAAGCGATTGCCCATCGCGGAGATTTTGCAGTAAAACCTAATTCAGATTGAATTTCATAACTATTTACTTTAATGACAATTCCATCTATTTCAAATGGTAATTCATGGCGCTTTGTATCCCAAAAATGAATAAACTCCATAATACCATCAATTGAATTAGTTTTAAAAATATATTTCGCGTCCACAGTTGGAACCTTAAAACCCCAATCTTTTGCTTTTTGGACACTTTCTAAATGGTTATCAAATGGTAAATCATCGCCATAAATCCCATAAAGCATGCAATCTAGACCTCTAGAAGCAACGACCTTTGAGTCTTGCGACTTTAACGTACCAGAAGCAGAATTTCTTGGGTTTGCGAATTCTGCTTCTCCATTCAATCTGCGCTCTTCGTTTGTCTTTTCAAAAGCTTTAATAGGAAAGTAGATTTCACCTCTGATATCAAAATCTACAGGAAAATCACCTTTCAGTTGAAGTGGAATGGTTTTAATGGTTTTAACATTATTTGTCACGTCTTCTCCTTGAACACCATCACCTCGAGTAACTGCACGTACTAACTTTCCATTCAAATAGGAGACTCCAATAGCTACGCCATCATATTTTAACTCGCAAACATATTCTACAGGTGTTTCAATCGTTTTTTTGATTCTATTTCCCCATTCAATAATTTCTTCTTCTGAATATGAATTACTTAGAGACAACATTGGAAAACGATGTTTAACCGTTTCAAATTTCTTAGTAATATCCCCACCAACTCTTTTTGTCGGACTTAAATCTGAAGCGAATTCGGGATATTCAGTTTCAAGTTGCTGCAATTTTAGAAGCAATTGATCAAAATCGTAATCTGAAATTTCAGGATTACTTTCAACATAGTATAAATGATTGTGACGATTTAACTCATCCGTCAATCGCTGAATTTCTGCACCAATGTTCATCTCAATTTCCTTTTTTAATTGCTTTCAACATCCTTTTCTTTCCTTGCAAATCTAATTTTAATTCCACAGCTTCAAAACCTAAATCAGTAATTAATTCAAAAGTTTCTTCTGCGTAATTTTCATTTAATTCAAAATATAAATGTCCTCCTGTTTTCAAATATCTAAGTGCTTTTTCAGCGATGACTTGGTAAAAAATCAAAGCTTGATCATCAGCAACAAACAATGCCATTTCTGGCTCAAAATCAAGCACATTTGAATGCATCAATGTTTTTTCATTTACTGGAATATATGGAGGATTAGAAATCCAAACATCGTATGAATCTAAATCAAAATTGTTATCTGAAAGATCTTTTAAAACATCTAATTCAATCATTGTAATATCAAGTTGAAGTCTAACTGAATTTTCTTTAGCTAACTCCAACGCATCAGAACTATAATCAACAGCATGAATTTTTGCTTTAGAAAATTGACTCTTTAGTGCAAGAGCAATGCAACCACTTCCTGTGCATAAATCCAGTATTTTTTCAACCTGCTTTTGTTTTAAATCAGCAACTACCCAATCAACCAATTCTTCAGTTTCTGGTCTTGGAATCAGTGCTCTTTTGTCACATTTTATTATCAATCCATAAAATTCAGTATCTCCAAAAATATATTGCAAAGGCTCATTATTTAATAATCTTTTGACAATACTTCTAAAATACAATAAATCCGATTCTGACAATCTCATTTCATCAGCCAAGATCAATTCACCTTTACTTAAATTTAGCCTAGATGAAATTGCTTGATTGACAATCAATTTTATCTCATTCGGTGAGAATATTGTTTCTAGTCTTTCAGAAAAATATGTTTTTACTGCCTTCACAGTATTTGATTGAACAAACATGCTTATTTTTTAATACAAAAGTCCATAAAAAAAGCCGATTCTATTGAATCGGCTTATATAAATTTAAGAATAATTATTTTCTAATCAAATGGAAGAAACCTTGTCTAGTTAAATCCTTGTTATTGACTGTTACTGCAGTGACAGTATAAAAATAAACTCCTTCCGAAGCTTCATTTCCATTTACTTTTCCATCCCACGAACCAAACACTGTATCATATTCATACATTAAGTCACCCCAACGATTGAAAATTTGACATTTAAATGTTTTAAATCCGTCAGGTTGTTGTAATGATGTAAACACTGGATTGTCTCCATTTCCATCTGGTGTAAATACATTTGGAAAATCTATCACACAAACATCTGTTAACACAAATGCTGAATCGGTATATGATCCACATTGATTTGAACCAGTTAAATAGTAATACCCTTGTGTAGATGTAGCAATTTGAGGACCTGTTTGACCTGTACTCCAAACATAATTATCAATAAATCCTATATCGAATGAAGTCAAATTGATTGGTTCTCCAATACATGTTTCACCATCCTCAATACTTAACCAAGGATAAGGAGTAAACATAATTTGAACCGTATCTACATCTGAACAAACATTTTGATCAAAAATAAAAGTATATGTTCCATATTCAGTTATTGTAACACTGGTTTGCAGAGAATCTCCATTTGAAAAAACAGGAGGAGTAGCATTTAATGGTCCTCCAATTGTAGACCATGTTCCCTCTGGATATCCTGAATTAATAACTAATCCAATAGAATCTCCACAAACATCAGGATAATCAAATAAAGTTACCCCAGGAATAATTGACAAATTAGCTGTAACAGACAATGTTCCACAAGCATTTGTTCCAGTTAATGTATATTGTCCTGCAGTTGTAGCAGTAAGAGAATTACCTGTTTGACCTGTATTCCAAGTATAAGTATCAACAAATCCTGTATCGACAGCTGTAAAAGTATGAGGTACATCAAAACAAGTTGACGCATCACTTATGGTAAACCAAGGTTGAGGAGTAAATACAATATCTACTGTATCTGTATCATTACAACCAGATTCAGTATAAGTGAAAACATAAGTTCCATAATCCGCGATATTTGCACTTGTTTGCAAACCTGTTGGATTAGAGAAAACTACGGGATTATTTCCTGGTGCAGATAAAACTGCCCAAGTACCATTTGGATAACCTGTATTTAATACCATACCAATCGAATCGCCACAGATATCTGCATAATTAAACAAATTTGTCTCCGGCTGGGTTACAATCGTAAAAGTGGTATCTCTTACGCATCCCAAAACTGTTGTGTAACTTGCTGTATAAGTCCCTTCGGCCAAGTTCGCTTCAAATAAAGTATCTAATGCTGGATTCGTTAATCCCCAATGGTATTCTGCTACAACCGAAGAGTCAGCAAAGTACAAATATTCAGTTTCATTAGGACAATTAAAAAAGTCAGATGAAAAATTGAAATTAGGTGAATCTACAATATTAATGATGGCAGTGTCTTTATTTGTACATGAAGTATCTGAATATACCAGATGATATAATCCTGGAACTGGAAAATTAAATGTAGTGTTTACATTATCTGCTTGAAATGTTGGTGTTCCAGGACTGTTATAAAAACTCCATTGACCATCATTTGTTCCAGTGCTTAGCGTGGAGGTATAAAAGTATTGACAAATTTCAGCCGGTAATACTAAATTGATTGGCTGCTTAACTGTCACCGCCACAGTTGTATCGTAAAAGCATCCAAAATTATCCTCAACCACATATGTATAATTGTAAGTTCCTGGTCCAGGAGGTTGAACTACAATCAAAGTATCATTCATTCCAGAAACGATTGAAGGATCATTCATCCAATATTCGTCTACAATTGTATTTTGATATGTTTCATTATTAGGGAACAAGCTAGAATTGAAATTTAAACCCCATTCGAAAATATAACCATCGTCAATCCCTTGATTGTCTTGCACATGAACCGTCCAGTCACCATTTAAAGGACACCCAACAAAATCTGCAAATGATGTTGTAGGGAGATAAACCCCATTTGGATTCATTGAATTTCCTACGGTTGTTGTTGGTGACGCAGTTGTTGGAACGGTATTTCCACCTGCATATTCTGTTTGCATTGATCCCCAAGTATTATTGACTGATGAAAAACAATATTCCCAGCCTATTCCTGGAGTTCCATTTCCATTGTCATTGGCTGATCCTAAATAGGTCCCTCCACCTCCAAAACCACCAGCAAGAGGCCCTGCTCCAGTATATGAATTGGCAAGCCAAACTTGTGTTCCGTCAGGACAGGTCAACCAAATTTCTAAATCTCCCAAATATGAATGTTCCATTGTAATACAAATCTCTTGTAAGTCTCCTGCATCCGCAAAAGTAGAACCTTGTGGAAAATCAGTCATTGTAATTGTGGTGGTATATTGCTGACCATTTCCGTCTGGCAAATATGTTAGTCCTGCCACTACTCCTCCCAAAATAAAAGATCCATCTGGAAATTCAACGCCAACTGTATCTGTAGCTGTTGTTCCACCTACTAGCTGGGTAGTTTCATTTATACAAATTATAGGATCAACGGGTCCAGTGCCTGCAAATGAAGGTAATTGACTGACGCGGATTTTACTAAATGTTTGCACTAACTGTGGAAACACGTCTGTCATCTTTAATGTAACATAAAATCCATTTCTGGTCTGTGGTACAAAATACACAGTATCATTGTTTACATTCAGCGGCCCAGAGCCAGTAATATTCCAATCGTAGGTAATATTCGTCAAGGTCTGAGGATATCCAATACCTGTAGCTGTTGAGGAATAAGGAAATATTGGCTTAGCAACCAACATTATTGTGTCATATAAACAAACATCGACATAACCTGTATCAATTGGATTCATGACATTTATTGAACCACCATTTACAAATGCCTCCATGTGAGGATAAAATGGTTGAGCTGGATTTCCACAAGTTATTCCTGCTCCCCAACCAGTTCCCTCATTCGCACCATCTGAATGAAAAACAAAAGTTAAACATCCTGAAGGATTATTTTCAAATGATGCTCCGTATGAACCACCAGTAGCATTTACACCCGTATTTAATGCAGTCAATAAAGGCGCAGAAGTATTCGGTCCATCAAAAATATACAGGGTATCTGATGGATTAATATCAAAAGTAAATCCAATATTTGTTGCAAAAGTTACAGATACCTTTGGCCATGTTGTTTGATTCGTAATATCAGGGCAAATAGTAATTGTATCTGCTGAATTGGCTGAATAATTTCCCGCAGCCCCATTATCGAAAAAATTTATTGCGCCACCATCCTGATAATTTGAGCATGGTATCGGATTTGTTGGCCCAAAATCTGGATCAGTAATATTAATTGATTGTCCAAATGCTGCAGTTCCTGCTGAAAGTGCAACCAAAATGGAAAACATTATTTTTTTCATAGCGTGTATTTTTTTAATCTATGATTTTGATATTCCAAAGAATACGCAGTTTTCTTCGGAATTCATATTCAAGTTAGTTATTTGTTAAGGATAGTTGGATCAAGAAAAATTCTCGGTTGAATAACTACCATTTTAGTAGTTCCCTTGATCTTAAAGTATTGATATCTATCTAAAATTTCTTTACCAATACTTAAATAGGTATGTTGTTTCTCAAGGTTCAATTTAATTTCTCCATCAAAAACGATATCTTTTCCCTTTTCAGTAGGTATTTCTGAAATGAACATCCCCCTATTCAGGGCATTAATTTCAAATTGGTACTCCGCAGGATTTTCTGCAATCATCTTTTTAATCTCTGATTTTTTGTATTTCTCAAGCAGTCTAGAATCAATTTCTTGGGCTTCTAAATTAGACCCAATCATTAAAATTAATGAAGTGGCTAAGAGTAGTTTTTTCATGAATTTAGTTTATTTTTTTGTGTAGACGAAGGTAAGAATAAATTAGTTGCAATTCACCTAATTTTTAATTTCTCATTTAAAATGAATAAACAAATGCACTGCAAACAAAAAAGTCGGTTCAATTGAACCGACTTTTTGAAAGATCTTTTTACTACTTTCTTATCAGATGGAAAAACCCTTGCTTGGTAATTTCTTTTCCATTCTTGGTTTCCGCAACCACCGAATAAAAATAAACTCCTTCACTAGCTTCATTTCCATTGACTTTACCATCCCAAGAACCAAACACATTGTCATATTCATACATTAAGGCACCCCATCTATTGAAAATCTGACACTTGAAGGTTTTAAATCCATTCGGTTGTTGAATTGATGTCCAAACTGGATTCTGCGGATCTCCATCAGGTGTAAAAACATTTGGAAAATCAATTACACATACATCAGCTGTTAAATAAGCGCTATCAAGGTAAGTGCCACATTCATTTGTGCCAAGAAGTGAATAATATCCTTGATCTGATACAATCGCTTGCGGACCTACCGCTCCAGTACTCCATACATAACTATCAATAAATCCTAGATCAAATGCACTCATTGTAGCAGGTTCTCCAATACAAGTAACCAAATCTTCTAAACTAAACCATGGATAAGGTGTGAACTTAATTTGAACAGTATCTGTATCGTCACAACCAGACTCAGTATAAATGAATGTATAAGTTCCATAAGTTGTAATTGTTACACTTGTTTGCAATGAATCTTGATCAGAGAATACTGGCGGAGTAGTAGTTGAAGGACCTCCAATTACTGCCCAATTTCCATCAGGAAAACCTACATTTAAAACCAAACCAATTGAATCACCACAAACATCTGGATAATCAAATAAATTTGTTTCTGGTTGTGTTGCAATGGTAAAAGTGGTATCATTAGTACATCCCAATAAAGTTGTATAGCTCGCAGTATAAGTACCTTGATACAAGTTAGCTGTAAATAATGTATCTAAATTAGGAAATACCAATCCCCAATGAAATTCAGAAACCTGGGCTGAATCCTTGAAAACCAAATATTCAGTTTCAAAAGGACAATTAAAAAAGTCGGAATCAAAATCAAATGGCGGCAATTCAACGACGGTTATCGTAGCAGTATCTTTATCTGTGCAGGACGTGTCCGAATAGACTAAATTATAAACTCCTGTTGTGGGAAAGGTGAAGGTTGTGTTCACGTTATTAGCCTGAAATGTTGGTGTTCCAGCACTTGAATAAAACGACCATTGTCCATCATTTGTACCTGTACTCAAAGTAGATGTGTAAGTGTATTGACAAATTGCTGAAGGAATATTCAAAACAATTGGCTGTTTCACGGTAATTGCAACAGTTGTATCATAAAAACATCCATAATCATCTTCTACAACATAAGTATAGCTGTACACTCCAGGTCCTGGAGGTTGCACAGTGATTAAAGTATCATTCATCCCTGAAATAATTGTTGGATCATTCATCCAATATTCATCAACTACGAAATTGGAATAGCTTTCATTGTTTGGATATAAATCAGAATTAAAATAGATTCCCCACTGAAAGATATAACCGTCATCAATACCTTGATTATCTTGAACTGTGATTGTCCAATCACCATTTAAAGGACATCCAACAAAACCACTTAAAGCACCATCCGGCAAATAAACTCCATTTGGATTCATCGAAGTATTTCCATAATCGTTTACAATAGTATATCCAGCAGTATTTTCATCACAAATAGTACCCAAGGTTGCATTTGTTTCCGAAAAACAGTATGTCCATACAGGACTTCCTGGCGCACCTCCATCTATATCAGTGTCATTCCCTAAAGAAGTACCAATCCCGTTACCACAACCACCTGGAACCAATTGACTCCAACCACCCGGATTTTGATTATATGCATTCATCAAGGAAACTGTTTGCCCATTTGGACAAGTCAAAACAATTTCCAAATCTCCTATGTATGAATGCTCGATATCTAAGCAAATTTGTTGTAAATCAGCAGGATCTGTAAAAGTAGTTGTTGCATCAAAATCTGTAATGGAAATTGAAGTTGAATACTGCGAACCAGAACCATCAGGCAAGAAGGTCAATCCAGCAAATACACCTCCAAAAAGGAAATTCCCCTCTGGGATTTGAATTCCTACAGTATCTGTTGGCGTAACTCCTCCCACTAGATAACCAAGTTCATTGATACAAATAAGGTCATCTACTGGACCAGTACCATTAAAATTTGGCTGTTGAGAAACCCTGACCTTACAAGTAATTCTATTAATTTGTGGGAAAATATCAGTAATTCTTAGATCTACAAAAAAGCCAGAACGTTGTGTTGGTGTGAACCAAATTGAATCATTCGGAAATTGTCCAACACCACCACTAATTGACCATTCATAATCACAGTTACCAACATTTTGTGAATACCCAAAACCTACAGATTCAAGAGAATAAGGAAAAAGAGGTTTAGCGATAAACAAAATTGAATCTCCTAAACAAATATCAACATATCCAGTATCTAAGGGATTCAAAACATTTGCACCAACTCCATTTCTAAAAGCCTCAATGTGAGGAAAAAATGGTTGAGGTGGATTATCACAAGCAGCATGAGCATCCCAACCTGTACCTTCATTTGCGCCGTCTGAAATAAAAACTAAGGTTAAACAACCTGTAGGATTATTTTCAAAAGAAGCCTGCACGAAAACACCTGTCGGATTTGTTGCTGAATTATATGCGCCAATCAATGGTGATGAAGTATTCGGTCCATCATACACATACAAAGTATCACTTGGATGAATATCAAATGTGTAACCAATATTAACAGCAAATGCGATTGAAACTTTAGAACCTTGAGTCAAATCTGGACAAAGTACATACGTCTCATTCATATTTGGCGCATAGTTTCCTGCACCGTCTGTAAAATTCAAGGTTATTGGATTGATTGACCCACAATCTAATGGGTTAGCTTGATCAAAGTCCGGGCCAGTGATAACTAATTGTGCGTTTACGTTTACAGAAACTAGCGCAATGAAAGCTCCAAAAAATAGTTTTAACTTTTTCATCGATTTATTTTTTAGAATTTTGGTGGTTTAGTCTCAAAACGAAAAGTGATTTTACAGCTAAAATCTGATCAGAACCTTCAATTTTGAAGTATTGAGTTTCATTTTCTTTCAATGTAATCCCACATTCCTTAAAAGTTGGAACTTTATTGCCTTTCAACTTTTGCACAGTCCCAGCAAATTTGATTGATTTATCACCACTATTTTGAATCAAACTTGTCGCATTTTTTAGACAATATTTATCAAAACTTTCAGTAGATTGCTGTTTTGATTCTGTTTTTGAAGGCTGAATTGCCTTTGAATTTTGACTAAATGTACAAATCGGAAAAACGACCGCACAAAAGATTACGATAAGCTTTATCATCTTAAAATTGATTTAAATAATTGAATATCAAATTTATTTTCAAATATTAGTAGTTTCAACTATTCTCATGAAATCTCAAAAGCAATAGCTGGTTTGGAGACGAAATTAACACAAAAAAAGTTGCACAACAATTTTACATCAATTTATATTGATGACAAACTAAATTTTAAGAATTCTACTAAAAATAGATTTTTTAATACTGCTTAAAGTAATAAGTGAATCCAAAACCGAAGGTCATGAATTGTGTGTTTTTACTGAATTCACTTGCAGAGTATCCTCCCGAAGATTTAATTCCCAAGTTGGTAGTATTGAAATCATTTCCCGAATAAGTGTATCCAACTACAAATCTATAAGATGTAAACTCCCCAGAAGTCAACACTAATCCAATTGTAGGCTCGATGAAAAAAGCGTTATCTACAAATGGTCCACCGAGGTTCGTTGCGTTTGAATCTGTCGCAAATTGATTTGAATTGTATCCTATTTTTAATCCGTAATCTGTGCCAAAACGCATGGAATGAAATTTTTCATAGCCAACTTTCACAAACCCACCTGCTGAATGAAAACCTCCTGTTACTTTTTCTGGAACCCTGAATGGATTTACTTTAAAATAATTGTAGTTTGCTCCGATTCCGAATGCCAAATGATTTTTCAACGTGAATTGATAATACGGGGAAATTCGCACGAGCCCTTGCATCATTGACTGAAAAGCCTTGTTAGAAGTTCCAACAGGTAAACCGAGTTCGATGGTAAATGAATGTTTAGGTATAATGTCGCCGTAAATATTTTCATCCATATCGTAATCATCTTCTTGAGAATAAGCACTCATTGACAAAGCTATACAAGTAACAAACAACCAAATATTTTTCATGACTTTATTTATTTTAAATTTCAAAACGTTGAAAACTTAAGTTTTATTAGAAAATCTACAACTTTTTTTTGGGACAAAAACAATTAATCAACCAATTGCATTCTCTTTAATAAAAAAGACGCATTCATATTTTGACAGATGCCTGATTTCATTCGGTAATCAAAAAATAAATTTTCTCCTTCAATAGTTGAATCAAAGCAGGCGTTGGTAAATGCCTTACTTTCAATCGATAACTCACACAATGACAAATCATGCGTTGCTATAATTCCTTTTGCTCCTTTGGATTGTAATTTTTTCAAAAACTTTTTAGAACCTTCTTCTTTGTCTTTGCTATTCGTGCCCTTCAAAATTTCATCCAACAGAATAAAAACAGCTTGATTTTGATTCAATGCATCCATGATAAACTTCAACCTCATCAATTCAGCATGAAAATAGGAACTTTCATTGGATAAATCGTCCGATGTTCGCATGCTCGAATAGAGTTTCACTTTGGGAATCTTAGCAATATCCGCAAACACAGGAAATCCAGCATTGGCAAAAACAAAAGTCAATCCTAAAGACCTTAAAAAGGTACTTTTTCCAGCCATATTGGGACCTGTCAAAATTATGAATTGATTATTTTCATTCATTTCAACTTCATTGGAAATCGCTTTAGCACTATTCAACAAAGGATGAATCAAACCGCTGATTTGAATTGACATATCATTTGAAAAATCTGCAAAAGTAGCGTTTGGAGCATTGAATTTAACAGTTGCACCTGAAATGTAAACCTCTAGTTTAACCAAAATTTCCTCCCATTCCAAAAATGCATTTTGATACTTCGCTTTCCATTTTTCCAAAGAATTTCTTTGAATTAAATCCCAAGCAAAAAAGATATTCAATGGTATCGAAATCAATATATTCATTCTTAAATCCAACTGCTTGTTGATATTTAAAAACTTTCTCAAACCTAAAACTGCATTTAACTCACCTTTATCAAACTCATTTTTAATAGCTTGCAAAGATTCATTTTCAATCTTCAATTCATTCAATGCTTGAATTTGATCTAACATAACTGCTGCTTTGGCTGCATATTTACTCACCGATTCAGCTATTACATTTGTAGATTTCACCAATCTTCCAGTAATTGACATGGAAACAGAAATACTAATCCCAAAAACCATAGATGAAATCAAATCAAAATTATATAATATCAAAGCAGGAATTGAAAATGAGGGAATAACAAATATCATCCACTTCATCCATTTCGGATTGTTTATTTTTTGATCGAACCAATTTTTAAAACTTTGATTCACTCCTTTTTCGCGGCTATTTATCGAACCAGAAATTCGGAACTTTTGCGTCCAAGAAATTTCTTGAGACAAAGCTTCAATAATTTGATTATTGTATTTTGGATTTTGGATTCCATCTAGAAGCAAAGATGCTAAAGCATTTTTCCCCTGCGTAGAAACTGTTCTATTTAAAAATCCAAAAACTCCTTTTGGTGCAAATAAGTCTAAATCGTTAGAAAATGGATGTATTCCACTTTGAAACTCTTTCCCAGCATCAAAACTACTCCAATCACCATGTAGCGCTAATATTTCATTTTCATTAATTCTTTTAAGTTCTTTCGCTTTTTCAAGTGCTAATTTCGCATCAACAGAAAGAGAAACCATCACTAAAAAGGCAGTAATTCCAATAATTAAAACAAGACTAAAAATGAAAGTATTTCCCCAAAAAAGGTAAAGAGCACTTCCAAATATGGCAAAAACAAACAAACGCAAGAAAGTAAACAACCTCACTTTTTTAAAACTTACTTGAATTAAACTTTCCGCTATTTGAAGTTGTTGTTTGTAAAATGTTTCTGCCTGCATTTTCATTGATAATTTAGAGTAAAATTAATCACTTTGTATCATTCACATTGCAAAAATGGATTTATTCTTCGTTTACTTTATTTGTGAAGCCGTCAAACATTAATTAATTCGACACAATAAATTTTCTAGTTAATCTTTTTGTTTCAAAAACCATATGTAGGAAATAAATACCGTCATTGACATTTTCCAAATTAATATCAGAAATAAAACCAGCTGACGAAAATATATTTTCCCCTTGTATATCGAACACAAAAACCATGACTATTTCATCTTTATTCCCTGTAAAATCAATTTTAAAATTACTTTTTCCTGGATTTGGGAATATGCTTAAATCTGTATCACTGCAAAAGCAATTTTCTATTGAAATTGGACTAAAATTTCTAATCATTCCGTTAAAGTCCGTCTGTCTCAACCTATAATAAGAAATCCCAAAAAAGCGCATATAATCGACTAATGAGTAATTATTTATTTTAGCAGAATTTCCTGAAGCAAAGACATTTCCAACAATAAACCAATCTACCCCATTTTTACTTCTTTCTACTGAAAAGAAATTACTATTATTTTCAGATGCTGTAGACCAATTCAAAGTGATAAAATCATCTCCACAACTAGCTTTAAAAAAAAGTAAATCAACAGGCAATGGAATAATTGAAGCAAAAATACAATCCGTTGATTTAGTAGCTACAATCTGATCAATTGAAATTGCACCAGTTGTTGAATACAATCTTCCTTCTAAATCACCTCCTGAAGCCATTGTAACTGCACCGTTATTTGAGACCATGGTTCCTTTCATTTTTGTTGATGCTGCCATAGAAATTGCTCCTTCTACAAGCCAATAAACATTGCATGCTGTTGCACTATTCATAAGTACAACCGCAGCACCAGCGCTAGTGGTGAAAGCTCCATCAAATTTCAATAGAAAAACGGCACTTGAATCCCCTTCCCCATCCAAAATTAGGTTGCCAGCAAGAGATCCTGCAGCATTAATCAAATAAACACCAGGAGACAGAACTTCTTCATTTCCAAATACAGGAATGTGAGCTGAATTTGTTGACGCGATGAAAGAAAGTTGATTATAGAAAATATTTAAATCGATTTTTGCCTGTTCGGTAATTACATCTTCATTATAGAATAAACCTGAAACGTTGGACGTCTCAAAACCACTTATTGCTCCAATATCTGCACCAACATGCCCAGTTAAAGTGGAAATCCCAACATTACTGACTGCCCCATTGCTGGTAAATATTACAAAATCAAACAAAGTACCGAGATTCAGAACTTGTGCAAAAAGGAAATTTTGAAAAGTGATAAACACAAGAAAAACAAAATAGAACTTTTTCATAATCAAACAAATAGAATGAATGGCAATTTACATCTTAATGAAGAAAAGTAATTTCAAATTAATCCATTTAAAATCGTTATTTTATAAATAAAAAAAGAAAGTGCAATTTCATAGCTAATGTCTTTTAATGAAGTATTATAGGTGTATCTTCTGCTTTATGTTAATATTCTTAAAAACTAATGAAGTGAATTTGTATTTTTGCAGTACTGATAAAATTCAGAGAAAATAAACTTTAAATGAACCTTTTTTGAAAATGACAAATCAAGAACTTATTCAACTATATTACAGACACTTCAATGCGCAGAACTGGAATGGAATGCTTTCATTGGTTTCAGATAATATTAGACATGAACCGAATCAAAGTGAACCTAGACTCGGAATTGAAAAATTCAAAGAATTCTTAAAAAAAATGGATGAATGCTATGAGGAAAAGTTAACTGATATGATTTTTTACTCTGAAGTGTCTGGACAAAAGTTTGCCTGTGAATTTATTGTAAACGGAAAATACAAAAAAGGTGAAGGAGGACTTCCAACAGCTCATGGGCAATCTTATGTTTTACCCGCATCCGCTTTTTTGACAGTTGAAAATGGTAAAATCACAAGAGTTGCAACCAACTACAATCTGGAAAAATGGATTGATTTAGTTTCTTAGAATGACTGAATTTAAATTCGTTCAAAAAATCGGGAAAGAAATCGAAACTGTTGTCTCTGATTTTGCACAATTGAGAATTACAGTATTTGCTGAATTTCCTTACTTATATGATGGAAATCTCGAATATGAAAAAGATTATATTCAAACTTATTCTCAGTCTGAAAAGTCGTTTTTCTTCGGTATTTATTTACAAGATGAATTAGTTGGTGCCACAACCTGTTTGCCTCTGAGTGATGAAACTGATGAAATCAAAAGGCCTTTTTTTGATGCAAAAATCGATGTAAAGCAAGTTTTCTATTTTGGCGAAAGCATCATTTTACAAAAATTCAGAGGTCAAGGATTTGGAAAATTGTTTTTTGATGAACGAGAACAATATGCAGCAAAGTTTAAGGAAATTAAATTTACCACTTTTTGTGCAGTTGAAAGACCTAGCAATCATCCTTTGAAACCAGAAAATTACCGACCAAACGATTTATTTTGGACAAAAAGAAAGTATATCAAAAGACCAGAATTATCTTGTGAAATGAAATGGCTCGATAAAACCGAAACAACTGAAACATCGAAAAAATTAACTTTCTGGATCAAATCCCTTGAACGATGAAAATTAGAATTGCGAGCGCTCAATATCCAATTTCATTTTTTGAAAGCATTGATAATTGGAAAAAACACGTCAAATCTTGGATTTCAGAGGCTGTAATCCAACAATCCGAAATTTTATTGTTCCCGGAATATGGTTCGATGGAATTAGTAAGCCTCTTTGATACTGATATCCAACAAAATATTCAAAGACAAGTTGAAAAACTTCAGACACTGTTGCCGAGTTTCATTGAGACTTTTGAAAAATTAGCCATCGAATACCAAATAATTATAATCGCTCCAAGTTTTCCTGTTGCTGAAAATGGGAAAATTTATAACCGCAGTTTCGTCTTTAGTAAGAATGGAATGATTGGTTTCCAAGATAAATTTTTCATGACCCGATTTGAAAATGAAATCTGGCGAATAGATTCTGGGAAGAAAAATTTGGCGCTTTTTAAAACAGAGAATTTCACTTTTGGAATTCAAATTTGTTACGACATAGAATTTGCCATTGGTGCTCAAAAGTTAAATCAAGCAGGTGCTGATTTCATACTTGTGCCAAGTTGCACAGAAACGATTCGAGGAGCATCGCGAGTTCATATTGGTTCAAGAGCGCGTGCCATGGAAAACCAATGCTACACAATCGTATCTCAAACAATTGGAAATGCCGAATGGTCGCCTGCGGTGGATATTAATTACGGATTTGCAGCTATATATTCATCGCCAGATGAAAATTTACCTGAAGAAGGAATTGTAGCACAAGGAAAGTCGAATGAAATTAGGTGGTTGATTGACGAAATAGATTTGGCAAAAAATGCTCACATTCGAAAAAAAGGTCAAGTTTTCAATTTTAAAGATCATTCAAAAATGGCGCTTGAATTAAAAAATGAATCCATTGAAATCAAACTTTACCAATTCTAAAATTGATTAAACTAAAAAAGCCGCTTCAATAGAAACGGCTTTCAAAATCTGGTTGTCAGAATCTTAACGTTTGTGGCTAGATTCGCTAGAAACAGTTAATTTTTTTCTTCCTTTAGCACGACGTGCAGCTAAAACTTTACGACCGTTTTTAGTCGCCATACGACTACGGAATCCGTGCTTATTTTTTCTTTTTCTAACTGACGGTTGAAACGTTCTTTTCATGACAAATATTTATTTATATCTTTATTTCTCTAAATTTCGGACTGCAAAGATACACAATAATTCTTTTTATACAAGTTAATTTATTAAAAAGATTAAAAAACGCACAATATTGCCAATCATACGTTACTTTTGCGTACATATTACAAAGATAGGAAATGCTTCGACCAAAGAAAGAAAAAAAAGAAAAAATCAAATTAACCAAAGAAGACATTCAAAAGGCAAAAGGAATTTTTAAATATCTAAAACCTTACAGACTTTCATTCTCAATAGGTTGGTTCTTTTTGGTGATTTCAACAACAACAGGACTGATTTTTCCATTATTGTTAGGACAACTATTAGGAGGAGCAGGTCAAAATGCGCCATCGAACACTGCTGATGCGATAAAATTGATTGATTTAAGCAATATCAATACCGTCGCAATGGCATTGTTCATCTTATTCGGAATACAATCGTTGGCATCTTATTTCAGGGTCGTGATTTTTACAAATGTGACTGAAAACACACTTCGTGATGTCAGATACGATGCTTTTTCAAGATTGATTTACATGCCGATGGATTTCTTCAACCAAAACAAAGTTGGAGAATTAACCTCTCGTATTTCATCTGACATTGCTCAATTGCAAGAAACCTTAAGAACAACCATTGCTGAGTTTTTTAGACAAATCGTCATAGTCGTTGGAGGAATTATTTTCTTGGGAATAATCTCGATGAAATTGGCATTGATCATGCTTGCAACCGTACCTGTAATGGCAATCATTGCAGTTTTCTTTGGAAGATTTATCAAAAAACTTTCTGTAAAAGCGCAAGACGAAACTGCCACATCAAATGTTATTATCGAAGAAAATTTGACTGGGATTTCAAATGTAAAATCATTTACAAACGAAGCTTTGGCTCTTTTTAAATACAAATTGAGCATCGATGAAATCAGAAAATTAAATATCAAAAGTGGCCTTTGGCGCGGATTGTTTGTTTCGTTTATCGTTTTCTGCTTGTTTGGGGCAATTGTATTCATTATTTGGCAAGGACTATTAATGACACAAGGACCAAATCCTTCGTTGAGTGATCAAAACTTCTATTCTTTCATCATGTTGACAGTAATGATGGGCGCATCCATCGGATCATTACCGGAATTGTATGCGAATATTCAAAAATCTATTGGTTCTACTGAAAGATTGATGAGCATCATTCAAACACCAGGCGAAAAAGAAACACTTGTCGGAGAAGAAAAACCAACTATTACGGGGAAAGTTGAATTTAAAAATGTCAGATTTTACTATCCTCAGAGACCTGATGTGGAAGTACTTAAATCCATTAATTTGACTGCCCAGCCTAATGAAACAATTGCTTTGGTTGGTTCTTCAGGCGCTGGAAAATCTACGATTGCATCCTTGCTTTTGAGATTTTTTGAAACATCGGAGGGTGAACTTTGTTTCGATGACATCGACAATAAAAACATCGATATTGAACACCTCCGTTCGAACATGGCTTTGGTGCCTCAAGAAGTTATTCTATTTGCAGGAACGATATATGACAATATTGCTTACGGAAAACCAGAAGCTTCAGAGGAAGAAGTAAAAAAAGCAGCACAGCAAGCGAACGCATTGGAATTTATCAATTCATTTCCTGAAGGTTTCAATACCGAAGTTGGAGATCGAGGAATTCAATTGTCTGGAGGACAAAAACAAAGAATCGCCATCGCACGTGCGTTGTTGAAAAATCCAACTATTTTAATTTTAGATGAAGCTACTTCTGCTTTGGATTCTGAATCAGAAAAATTGGTGCAAGAAGCATTAGAAACCTTAATGAAAGGACGAACTTCTTTCGTGATTGCTCACCGTTTATCTACGATTCGCAATGCTGATAAAATCTATGTAATCGAAAACGGTCAAGTGGCGGAGCAAGGAAAACACGACGAATTATTGAATATTTCTGGTGGAATTTATGCCAATTTGGTGGAGTTGCAGATGAAGTCTTAGGAAGATATTAGACATTAGACATTAGACATTAGACTTAAGACTTGAGACAATAAACTTGGTAGATTCCAAGATACTATAGGATATTAGGATTTTAAGACTACTGATTTTATTGAGGATTTGCATTTAGCCTAAAGTTACCCAGCAAGCATGATGAACTAGCTTTAAAGTTACATAGCAATGGCTCTTAAAATCTTAATATTATTGTAGCGAAACGGATCTTTATGCGACTTTTGATTTCCAAATAAGATTGACTGTTTTGTTATAAAATCTAAATTATTGGAAACAAAAAAAGCCACGAAAAACGTGGCTTTGAAAGATTTTATCTTGAATTAGAAAGGCAAATCGTCGTCTGCTTTTTCCATTGTCATTTCAGCTGTTGCAGCAGTAACTGGAGCTAAATTCATTGCTGATGGCCCTGAAGCTGGCATTCCTGCACCTGCGCTTGCTCCCGCTCTATCAATTCTCCAAGCATCTAATGAATTGAAATATTTTACTTCACCTTGAGGACTTGTCCATTCGCGACCACGTAAATTGAAGGAAACATCAATTTGATCGTTAATATTAAAACCATCCAACAAAGAACATTTATCTTGTGTTAGTTGAAATTGAATATCCTGAGGATACATACTTGAAGACTCAGTTACTACAAATTCGCGTTTTGAGAATTTTTCAGATACTTGTACCGTTGGATTCAACACTTTTAAAGTTCCAGTCAGTTTAAACATAATTTATTTTTTAAAGTTATTATTTGTTGTTTGTTTTTCTATTTAATCATTAAACGAAAGCAAGGTCAACCAAGCCTCATCTATTTTGTTTTCAGCCAATAAAACCTTGGCATGTTGGTGTAAAGCCAATTCCAATTCTTCCGCTTTACCATCTAAAGATAAGAAGATTTCACTTAATTCCAACAATTTATATTCATTTACTTTAGTTTCATCTGGCAAAGATTCAACTCCCGCAAGCAAACCTAAATCATTTCCGGAAAGTACTACAGATGATTTAACATCTTGTGGTAAATTATCAAAACCAATTCCGATTGTGGTAATCGGTTTCGCAATTTCAAACATGGAATCTTCATTTGCATGACAATACCAATTACCGCCCATCCTGGCAACTAAATTGATTTTATGTTGGTCAATCAATCCTTTATCATCCATGATTTCCTCTGCGATGTGAATTTTCACTACTTCGCAAATCACTAAATTTCCAGCGCCACCTTCAGTCCCCAATTCTTTCACTTCAATCACTTTGCACTCAAATTGAACAGGCGATTCCCCTACTCTCTTCGGTTTAATCAAATCAGAATCAAGCGCCGTAAAACCAGCTTTAATAAATTCATCTTCATTTGGTGCATAAGGCGAACTACTCAAACTCATTTGTTGCACAATGTCGTAATTCACAATATTGATGACAACTTCAGGAACGACCTTTACATTATTATAAGTGTCTTTGGTTGTGTTTGTGCGCCCATTTCTAGCAGGAGAAAAAATCAAAATTGGTGGATTCGCACTAAAAACATTGAAAAAACTAAATGGTGAAAGATTGTGATTTCCTTCTGAATCAATTGTAGATGCAAAAGCAATAGGTCTCGGCCCAATAGCACCCAGTAAAAGTTGGTGCAATCGAGGTATTGGCAATTCTTTTGGATCTAAATCAATCATGGCATTTTAATTTCTACAAAGTTACAGCGATTTTAAATGTCTTGCAGATTTAAAAATTGTTTTTTTCCACAAAATAAATAGGACGTAATCTGATCGTAAACATGAAATGCAAAGCATACTAATTAACTGATTTTATGGATTCTTGTTTTAGTCAATAAGCACCGTTGATTCAAAAAGTTTTGAACCAAAAAAAATCAAATATCTAATCGAAACTAAAAAAAATCAAAAAAAGTCTGATTTTCTTGGTGTGAATAAAATAATCATTATCTTTGCGCACCATTTTAGGATGGGTTTTGAAATAAATTTAAAGAAAAGTTAACGTACTTGTAATTTAAATTTGACTTGCAGATGTGGTGGAATTGGTAGACACGCTAGACTTAGGATCTAGTGCCGCGAGGTGTGAGAGTTCGAGTCTCTCCATCTGTACTCGATTAAATGGTGTAAGACAACTTATGCCATTTTTTGTTTATAGTAATTAAAACAAATTGAAATGAACGTAATTCGTGAAGACGTAAATGCGATGAGTGCATTATTGAGAGTTCAAATTGCACCAGCTGATTATCAATCTAAAGTTAGTTCTGCTTTAGAAAAATATAGAAAACAAGTAAAAGTTCCTGGATTTCGTCCTGGAAAAGTTCCAATGGGAATGATTCAAAAGCAATATGGTAGAGCTTTATTGGCTGAAGAATTAAATAAAATGGTTAGCGATTCACTTTTTGGCTATGTAAGTGACAACAAAATTGAAATTTTAGGAAATCCAATTCCAAAAGATGACATCGAAGTAAAAGGTGATTTCAATAATCCTGGAGATTTTGAATTTACTTACGAAATTGGTTTGGCTCCTGAAATTAAAGTTACCCTAAGTTCAAAAGACAAATTTGACTACACGAAAGTGAAAATCGATGACGAATTAATCAACAAACAAATTGATGATTTACGTCGCCGTTATGGAAAATTGGTTGCTTCTGAAAAAGTTGCTGACAAAGACATGATTTTGGCTCAATTTGTTGAATTAAATGACGATGATTCTATCAAAGAAGGTGGAATTATGCATTCTTCAACAATTTCAATGGAGTTTGTTGAAAATAAAGATGCTAAAAAAGCATTGAAAGGTTCAAAAATTGGAGACAAAGTAGTTGTTAATCCTACGCATGTTTCTAGAGGCGGAAAGGATACTGCAGCCATGTTAGGAATCACGGAAGAGGAATTAGCCAATGTTTCTGATAAATTTCAAATGACAATCAATGAAATTCGTCAAATGGAATTGGCTGAATTGAATCAAGAATTGTTTGACAAATTATTTGGTGAAGGTGCTATTTCATCTGAAAAAGAATTGAAAGATCGTATCGCGAAAGATTTAGAGGCAATGTTTGCAAATGATTCAGACCGTTTATTGACACGTTCAATTTACGACAGTTTGATTGCAAACACGAAAGTGGATTTGCCAACTGAATTTTTGAAAAGATGGATTTTGTTGTCAAACGAAAAGCCAATTACCATGGAGGAAATCGAATCTCAATTTGAGAATTACGAAAAAAGCATGAAATGGCAATTGATTCAAGGACATATTTTCAAAGCAAATAACTTGAAAGTGGATCAAACAGAAGCGTTGGAATACACTAAAAACCTTTTGGTGAATCAATATGCTCAATATGGTATTCCAGCGCCAGACGATAAAGAATTAACTCAATCAGCGGTTCAAGTTTTGACAAACAAAGAAGAATCAGCAAGAGTTTACGATATGTTGGCAGAATCAAGATTAACTGAATACTTTAAAAGTACAGTGAAATTGACTGATAAATTTGTTACATACGATGAATTCGTAGAAATTGCTTCAAAATAAGTATTTGAAGTAAAATAAATTGCAAAGAAAGCTAGTCGTAATGACTGGCTTTTTTTATGCTCATTTATTTGTAAATCTCTTGAAGAATAATGAAAATGCCCATCGCTAACACAAACCATCCAAAACCTTTGCGGAGACTTGCACCATTGATTTTGGAATTTAAGAATATGCCGATAAAGATTCCCAAAATAGACAAGCTAGAGAAAATCAATAAGAAATTCCAATCAATTTTCAGATGGTTTAAATCACCTGTAAAACCGATTAAAGAATTGATCGAAATTACCATTAACGAAGTAGCAACCGCTTCTTTCATTGGTAATTTGGCAAAAAACACCAAAGCAGGAATAATTAAAAATCCACCGCCTGCGCCAACAAGTCCTGTAACAATTCCTACCAGCAAACCTTGCAGCAAGACCAATGGATAATTAAATTTTTCGTCTTTCTTTTCAACTTCTTCTTTTCGACCTTTGATCATTGAATAGCTAGCCAAGAGCATTACCAAAGCAAAAAAGAACATGATTGCAACTGATTTCAAAACCGTATAATCCCCAATTTGAAACATTTTCTCAGGAACCATTGGCAACAAAACTTTTCTAATCAAATAAACCACAGACAATGCTGGTGCGGCAAAGATTAAACCTGTTTTATAATTGATTAATTTTTTTCTAGCATTTTGAAACGAGGCAAACAAGGATGAAATACCAACAACAAAAAGAGAATAAGATGTTGCTAATTGTGGTTCAAATTTCAAAAGGTAAACAAAAACTGGAACGGTTAATATTGAACCTCCACCGCCAATCAAACCTAATGTGATTCCAATTAAAACTGCACATAAATAAGCAGCAACTAACATCATTTCCATCTTTTTAGTTTAATACAACAAAGTTGCATAAATAAATTGGTTTGGTTTCAAATCTAGAAACATATTATCATTCAAAAAAGGAAAATTTAATCTTTCACAGAATAACCTTACCTTTGCACTCAATTTAAGTAAAAGTATCATGACATTCGAGGATTTAAATCTCACCAAACCTTTATTAAACGCACTGAAAGATTTAGGTTATGAAAAACCTACAACGATTCAACAAAAAGGTTTTTCTGTCATGATGTCTGGAAAAGACGTGCTTGGAATTGCTCAAACTGGAACTGGAAAAACACTGGCGTATTTACTTCCTTGCTTGCGACAATGGAATTTCTCCAAAGAAAGATTTCCTCAAATTTTGATCATCGTTCCTACAAGAGAATTGGTTGCACAAGTAGTGGAGGAAGTTGAAAAACTAACGCGCTACATGAATGTGACAACAGTTGGTGTATATGGAGGTGCAAATATCAAAACACAAGCGATTCAAATTGCTGAGGGTTTAGACGTTTTGGTTGCCACACCAGGGCGTTTAATGGATTTGGCATTAAAGGGCGATTTGGCGCTAAAACACATCAAAAGATTGGTGATTGATGAAGTTGATGAAACCTTGAATTTGGGTTTTAGAAAACAATTGACAACGATTTTAGATATTTTACCTACCAAAAAACAAAGTTTGCTTTTCTCAGCGACAATTACTGAGGAAATTGAAGTTTTGATTGACGAGTACTTTATTTCCCCAATAAAAATCGAAGCGGCTCCAACGGGAACTCCGCTTGAAAACATCATTCAAAAGGCATATCACGTTCCGAATTTCAATACAAAAATCAATTTGTTAAATTACCTTTTAGAAACTGAAGAAGGTTTAAATAAAGTATTGATTTTTACTGGAAGCAAAAAGTTGGCTGATAAAATGTTTGAAGAAATTGAACAAAAATTCCCCGAGGAAGTTGGTGTTATTCACTCAAACAAAGCACAAAACAATCGATTCAACACTGTCAAACTTTTTCAAGACGGAACTTACCGAATTTTAATAGCGACAGACATCATTTCCCGTGGTTTGGATATTTCTGAAGTAACACATGTAATCAATTTCGACACGCCTGATGTTCCTGAAAATTATATTCATAGAATTGGTAGAACGGGACGTTACGATCAAAAAGGAATTTCAATCACCTTAATAAGTCCTTTCGAAGAGAAATTTCAGGAAAGTATTGAGGATTTGATGCAGCAAAAAATTCCGATGGAAGCATTGCCTGCGGATTTGGAAATTTCCGAAATCTTGACGGATGATGAAATGCCTAGAATCACGATGCCAAATGTGCAAATCAAACTCCCAAAAAGAGAAAATGTTGGCGCTGCATTTCATGAGAAAAAGGACAAAAACAAAAAAGTGAACAACAAAATTCGCTTAAAAGAAAAAATGCATGCCAAATACGGGAAACCAAAAACGAGAGGTCAAAAACCGAAAAAGAAAAAATAATTGGTTTATTCCAATTCAATTCTGATTTGTTCAACTTGAATTTCGATTACGTCACCCGCGATTAATTTAGCGCGTTTTCTAGTTTCAAGTTCTCCGTTTCTCATAATCATTTCTTCGTCAACAATCATTTTTGCGTGACCGCCAGTGGATGCAATTCCGATTGCTTTAAGCAATTGAATAAGTTCGATGTATTCTCCTTCGATTTTGAATTTGGTAATTTCCACTATGATTTATTTTTAAATTGTCTGTATAATTTTTCTGCCGCGGCAAAAGAAGATATTTCGCCTTTAACTACTTGCTTTTCCAAGTTTAAAATTGCTTCTTGGTGAGTTTCGTCTTCAAAGAAATCAGCTAAAATCAATTCTTTCAACGTTTCATGCATCCAAAATTGATCTTGTTTGTGTCTTCTGAGTTCAAAAAATTGATTGTCTTTCGTTTTTGAAACAAACTCTAAAATCAAATCACTTATTTTTCCGATGCTGTGACCTTCTAATGAACTACAAGTTAACGCTTTTGGTATCCATCCGTTTTTATTTGGAGGAAAAAGGTGCATCGCATTTTGATATTCTTGTCTGGCTAAATTCGACTTTTTGACATTGTCTCCATCCGCTTTCGTAATCACAAGTGCATCTGCCATTTCCATGATTCCACGTTTAATTCCCTGCAATTCGTCTCCAGCACCAGCCAACATCAAGAGCAGAAAAAAATCAACCATTGAATGTACAGCGGTTTCAGACTGACCTACTCCAACCGTTTCAACCAAAATATAATCAAAACCAGCTGCTTCGCATAGTAAAATACTTTCTCTGGTTTTTCTCGCGACTCCTCCCAAAGAATCACCTGCAGGAGAAGGTCTGATAAAAGCGTTTTTCGCCATGGAAAGTTCATTCATTCGGGTTTTATCACCCAAAATAGAACCACCACTTTTACCACTTGAAGGATCGATTGCCAAAACGGCCAACTTTTTTCCTTGTTGAATCAAGTTCATCCCAAAAGTTTCAATAAAAGTGCTTTTTCCAACACCTGGAACACCAGTAATACCAACACGAATTGATTTTCCAGCAAAAGGCAAACACATTTGAATCAATAAATTTGCAGCTTGTTTGTCTGCTGGTCTAGTACTTTCCAACAATGTGATTGCTGAAGAGAGAGAAGCGATGTTACCAGATCTAATTCCGTCAAATAGCACTTCAGGCAAAACCGCATTTTTACGATTTCTGCGACTTTCTAGCCAAGAATCAATCTGCTTATCGTCCATAATTCAACCTTGTAAAAACAAAAGTAAACGTTTTAAGGTAAGTTTGATAAGAAAATAGGGAAAGAAATAGGGATGGAAGTTAATTTGAAGTTACTTTGTAAAAAAAACATTTACGTCCAAAATGACAAAAATCGGATTACTTTCGGATACTCATGGATTTCTCGATCCAAAAATTTACGAATACTTCAAAGATGTGGATGAAATTTGGCATGCAGGAGATGTTGGTTCAATGGAAGTGATCGATAAATTGCGTGCTTTTAAACCGTTGAGAGGAGTTTACGGAAACATCGACGATTATGAAATCCGAGAAGAATTACCCGAATTTAATCGATTTACCTGTGAAAATGTAGATATTTTGATTACACACATTGCAGGTAAACCAGGGAAATACGCCAAACCAGCGTATGATGCGTTGATCGAAAAAAGTCCGAAATTATTCATTTGCGGACATTCACATATCTTGTTAGTAAAGATGGATCCCAAATTCAATATGCTATGGATGAATCCAGGTGCATGCGGCTACAAAGGATTTCATCAGGTCAAAACGATATTACGATTTTCAATTGACGGAGAAAAAATTCAAGATTTAGAAGCCATTGAATTGGGCAAAAGAGTTTAAAACGATGAGGAAAATTAAAAAACTACTGAAATATTATGCTTTAATTTGCGTTAAGAATCACAGCATGAAAAAAATCAGTTTCTTATTAACATTGTTTATTCCATTCTTGTCCTTCTCTCAAATCGGAGGAAACACAACGTTTGCTTTATTGGACTTGACATACAGTGCTCGTTCAGCTGGACTTGGTGGTGACTTTATTACTGCCAAAGATGAAGATTTGAATTTAACTATAGCAAATCCGTCGTTGTATAATTCAAAAATGCACAATCACATTGGATTTAATCAAGCGCTATTGGCAGGAGGAGTCAATTATGGAATGGTTAATTACGCCAGAGCATTTAAGAATTCTATAACTGGAGGCGCATCATTAAGATATGTGAACTACGGAAAACAAGAAATGCGAAATGAAGCAGGTACATCAATAGGCACTTTTACACCAGGAGAATTTATTTTGGGAGCTGGAATGGCAAAGCAGCTAAATCCTCAAATTTCAATTGGTGCAAATGTAAATTTAATTTATTCTCAATTGGCTGGATACAATTCATTCGGTGGATCCATTGATTTGGCTGGAACCTATGAACTAGAAAAAGCAAATTTATTGGTAACTGCTTTGGTCAAAAATGCTGGATATCAATTCAAGAGTTACACAAAAGATAATCGATCTAATTTACCTACTGAGTTTCAACTGGGCGTTTCTCATAAATTGAAACATGCTCCATTTAGATTTTCAATTCTAGCACACCATTTAAACACCTGGGATTTGACTTATAATGACCCAACATTAAAACCAACCATAGATCCATTGACTGGTGACACAATTCCAGTAAAAGTTGCAGGTTTTGGAAAAAAACTAGCTCATCACTTTACTTACCAAATTGAAATCTTAATTTCCAAAAACATTCATTTTAGAACAGCTTTCGATTATCATCGACGTCAAGAAATGAGTGTCGCAGCCAAACAAGGTTTAGCAGGATTTTCAACTGGTATAGGATTATATTTTAAAAGATTTAGTTTAGATTATGGTTTTGTAGTTTATTCAAGTGCAGGTTATAATAACATGTTGACACTAACTACAAACCTTGACAAATGGCGAAAATAAAGGGGTTAATGTGTAATTACTGGCAGTTAAATCACCCCTATAATTTCCCTAAACAGTTATAAATCATTACAAAAAAAAAAAAAAAAATAATTATTTATAGTCAAATGCTTTGTCAATTGGATATTATGAGTACATTTGTACAACCAACAAATTTATATTTATATGAAAAAATTAAGTTTACTTATAGGAGGATTACTTTTTAGTGGTCTTATGATGGCTCAAACAGGAGAGCAAAAAGGAAGAATTTCTTTTGAAGGACAAACAACAACTTCAGGAACTGTAATTGGAAAGAAATTTGCTCCAGGAGCTAGAGTTCGTTATTTTGCAACTGAAAAATTAGCTCTTAGAGGTACTTTTGCATTAGCAAACAATACAACTACAAATAACTACTTCAGTAATGAAGTTGATAATACAGGAGAGAAAGGAACTTACATTGACAAATCTTCTATCTGGAATTTAGCTATTGGTGCTGAGTACCATGTTGAAGGAACAGACAAAATTTCTCCATACGCTGCAGTAGATTTCGTATACGGAAGTCAAAAAACTATCATTGATGCTAAAAATGCAACAACTGCTGGTTACATGGCAAACTACACAAGAGACTCTGAAACTCCAGCTACAAGATTGGGTGTTGCTTTGATGGGTGGTATGGATTACAACTTTTCTAGCATTTTCTATTTAGGTGGTGAAATTGGAGTTCAAATTTCAAACTACACTATTGGTGAAGGTAAAACTACAACAGTAATGGGAACTACTACGACAAACACTTTGTCAAATGAAGTTAAAAGAGGTACTGCAAGTGACTTGATCGCTAATGTACGTTTAGGATTCAGATTCTAAAAAAAATATATTTAAAATAAAAAAGTCGTTCATTTAGAACGGCTTTTTTTATGCCATTTTTTTTCAATACTTTTACATAAATGTCTGTTTCAAAAAAAATTACAATAGCTATTGATGGTTATTCTTCTTGTGGGAAAAGTACCTTAGCTAAAGCACTTGCAAAACAACTAAACTATATTTTCATCGATACGGGGGCTATGTATCGTGCTGTGGCATTATATGCGTTTGAAAAAAAATGGATTAATGAAAACTCACTCAATGCAATTGCCCTAATTGAAAATTTAAATGAAATTGAATTGCATTTTGAAATTAACCCCAATAATGGAAAACCTGAAATTTTCTTAAATCACAAAAATGTTGAATCTAAAATAAGAAGTTTAGAAATAAGCAACTTTGTCAGTAAAATTGCGTCTATCAAAGAAGTCAGATCTAAACTTGTTTCAGAGCAGCGAAAGATGGGGTTAAATGGAGGTATTGTGATGGATGGACGAGATATTGGTTCAGTGGTGTTTCCTAATGCAGAGGTTAAATTTTTTATCACAGCAGACCCCAAAATACGAGCAGAAAGAAGATTTAAAGAACTATCTACTTCTAATTCAAAAATAACATTACTTGAAATCGAAAAAAATTTGGTTGAAAGGGATTTATTAGATAGCACTAGAGAAGAAAGTCCTTTAGTTAAAACAGAAGATTCAATTTTAATCGACAACAGTCTACTCACTGTAGATGAGCAATTTGAACTAGCGTTAAGATACGTTTGCAAAAACTTAAAAAAAATAACAAATTTTTAAATTTGTTAACAATAAAATAAAATATTTATCGCTATTTTCGCAATGAATTCAATAATTCTCCAAGTTATTTGATTCATTTTTTTTATAATAAGTAATGTTTTTAATAAAAATTCATTAAATTTACACAACACTTTAGAAAACAACAAATTACACATCATCCTTATTTCAAACTCCATGCTATCAATAGGAAAAATAACTGAAGATATTATTAATAAAAGTCCGTTTCTTAGAGAAGCGATGACTGAAAATCTTGTAAATATCTCTGCCCTCGCCCGAAAAATCAAACCTGAAATTGAAGAAATTTATGGTTCCGAAGTTAAAGAAGGGGCGATTGTAATGGCCATTAAAAGAATGACACCTGGATTATATCATCGATTAAATTTAAAAATCGTGAATATTATGGGTGAATTAGGTGATTTCTTGGTCAGAAGTAATCTTGAAGATTTTACTTTTGAAAACTCAGATTCATTAAAAAGAAGACAAACTGATTTGATTCAACTTTTAGAAGCTGAAAATGATAGTTTTTACACCATCAGTAGAGGTGTAACTGAGACTTCTATTGTAACAAATTCAATTTATACTGATCGTCTTTTAACTTTGTTGAAAAGTGAAAAGCTTAAATCTCACACCAAAAATCTAGCTTCAATTACAGTCAAGTTACCCAGTGTAAATACTGAAATATATGGGGTATATTATTACATTCTGAAACACTTGGCTTGGGAAGGATTAAATATCGTAGAAATCGTTTCAACAGCAAATGAGTTTACTGTAATCTTTAATCAAGATGATGTAGACAAGGCATTTAAAGTATTAATGCAATTGAAAAGAGGAATGTAACATTCCTATACAATATAAAAAAAGGTTGAGAGTATTCTCAACCTTTTTTTATATCTAAACTTTAAGTGGTTTTTCTACAATATTAAATTCTGGATCGCGTAGCACCGTTCTTTTTAGCTAAACCGTATTTCAAGAATAATTCAAATCCACCTCGTGCTTTAGATACACTGGTTAAACTAGAGACATTAATGTCGTATGCAAATCCAACTGAATAGTCAAACATTTCAAACATAGCCTTAGCAACCAACGCGTCATTAGTTCGATAAAAAGCGCCTAAAGATAAGTAAGAACCTTTATTAAAACCTGTAACACGCGAAGCTTCCTGAATTCTATATCTCCAGTATGTTCCAAATAAAAATTCGGTTGCAGTTTTTTGTCTCTGAAAATAAATTGCTGGCATCAAAGAATTTCTACTATTGTTAATTCCAATAATAGCATTAGCAAAACCAGAAAACCTCATGTAAAGCTGTTCGTTTTTTGCTGCCATAAAAGAATAATCAGGGCGGTTTAAATGATATACCGCAAAACCAATATTATACTCTTTTTGATCATTACTTGTCATGTAATTTTCAGAACCTCTATAAGTGTATACAAAACCAGTCCCAACATCGAAATAATTGATTTTATCAGCAAATGCCGCTTCTCCACTTTGTAGGTTTGCATCGTAAAAGTCGCCATTAAATTGATTTGCCCATTGACCACTTGAAGTTGAAATTGATCTTTGACCAAATCCAATATATATACCTCCCCCAATTGTACTTTGACGATCAATCAAAAGGTGATAAGCCATATTTAAATTCGCATTTGTAGTTGCCAAATTTAAGTCACCAGATTGATCATTATAAAGATTCAATCCCATAGCGAATATTCCCTTCTTTTGCCTAGAAGCTTCATTTAATCTCATGTCAAATGAAGCAGCAATTGTGCTATATGGAGAAGCAACACTTCTCCATTGAGTTCTATAATTTACAATAGCCTGAGTAACATTATTTGCACCAGCTAAAGCTGGATTTAAAGTCAAAGGGGAACTAGAAGCCTGAGAAAAGTGAACATCTTGAGCAAAAATACTGTGCGTGTTATTAGCTACTATGACTGCTAACAAAATAAGTCGTATGATCCTTAAATTCATAATTATTTTTCTATTGAGTTACAGTTATATTTCCTGATTGATTCACCTGACTTCCTGTTGTCAACCTTGCCTTAAGTTTATAGACGAAGACCCCAGAATTCACTTTTTTACCTTTATACATTCCATCCCAACACTGAGTTTGGTCTGTTGTTGAAAATACCTTCTCACCCCACCTGTTGTAGATTGAAAATTCCATCGTTTCAATGCAATTTCCTAAAACACATTGTTGGTCATTTTTCCCATCACTATTGGGAGAAAAAATTGTTGGAACAAAAATTTCTTTACTACAAATTGGATTTACATAAACTGTAACAAAATCAGTTCCTTGACAACCAGTTGCACTTGTCACCAACACTTCATAGGTTGTAGTTACAGTTGGATTAGCATCTACTGTATCACATGAAACCGTCACACAATTAATACCGTCGCTTGGACTCCAAACATAAGTTGAACCGCCAGAGGCCGTCAACTGAACAGTTTCTCCCTCATTGATCGTGGTTGAGGTTGGATTTACGTTAACTGGTAAACTTCCAAGTACATCCACAGTGAAAGTGGCTGTTGCTGCGCAACCACCTCCATCAGTCACATTTACGGTATATTGACCTCCAATTAAATTAGAAATCACCGCTGAATTTGAATTTGTAGGGTTCCAACTGTATGTTAAAGGTGCAGTTCCCCCGACAATATTTAATGAAACTTGTCCATTGGATTGACCGCAATTCTCGTCAATTATATTTCCTGAAATCACAATTTGAGGTCCTCCAGGTACAACTGCTGTCTGAGAAACCAAGCAACCTGTTGCATCGGTTACTGAAACGCTGTAAGTCCCACCTGGTATTCCTGAGGCTGTTGCTGAATTCCCTCCGGAAGGCGACCAAACATAGGAATATGGTGCAGTACCACCAGTAACATCAGCGGTAGCTGATCCATCACTTTGACCACAAGTTGAGCCTACAATATTAGAAATTGCAACCACCGGACCACCAATTGCTGGAATATTTACAGGTAAAGTTAAAGAGCAACCTGTAGCATCAGAAATTAGCACTGTGTATGGCCCACTGCTCAAGTTACTTGCTGTTGCAGCATTTCCTCCTGTAGGAGACCAAACAAAAGAATAAGGTAAAGTTCCACCAGAAGGGTTTACAGTGGCACTTCCATTACTTGCCCCACAATTTGAACCCATAGTGCTGGAAGTCGCGGTAATTCCAGTTGAGGTCCCTACTAAAATTGAGTTGGAACCAGAACAACTTCCATTTGTAACGTTTACTGTATAGGTAACTCCACCTGCAACAGGAATGGTTGTGGCTGAGGTACCTCCTACTGGCGACCACGTATATGAATATGCTCCGCTACCACCAGAAGCAACAACTGTAGCAGTTCCATTTGCAAGTCCGCAGGTAGCAGGCGTTGAACTCATTGTTAAGTTTAAAGTTGTAGCTTGACCAATGGTAACACTTGTTGAACCGGTGCAAGATGCTGCATCTAATACAGAAACAGTATACGTTCCTGCAGCTAAACTAACTTGTGATGGACCAACCAAATTTCCTGGAGTCCACAAATATTGATAAGGGGCTGTACCACCAGAGGCATCTACAGTTGCAGAACCATTATTAGTTGAACCACAACTGACATCAGTTTGAGAAGAAATTGCAACATTAATAGTTGGACAAGGATTTGCAGAACAAGCAGGTAGAGAAGCTAAACTAGTTATAATTAAAGTAGTTCCAGCATTATCAACAACTTGTACAGGAAATGTTGATGGAGCAGGTATAGAGTTACCTGTTGCGAAAGTTGCCCATGAAGTGACGTTTACAGCACATCCTGGAGGAATGGCGCAACCAAACAAACAAGCACTACAGTCTTGAGTAGTAGTTTGATTTTGCCAAGCATAGGGAGAAACACCATTTGAGGTAGTTAAATTTCCATTGGTTTCAACACAAACAGAAAGAGAAACACAAGGACTTACAGTAATTGATGTCGTAACTGCTGTTCCACAACTTAATGTAAAAGTGATAGTATGCGTTCCTGGTCCAGCATTTGCAGGAGTAAAGGTTCCAGTTGCTGACATTCCAGGTCCGCTCCATGTGCCAGTTACTGGTGAGGCGGTGCAACTAACTCCTGAATTTGGAGCTGCGGCTGTTAAAACCATTGGAGCATCGGTCAAGCAAACAGTTCCCACTGGTGCTATATCAGCAAAACAGCAAGTATTAGGTAAAATACTTACATCATCAATGTAGTAATAAGCAAACTGGTTTTGCAAACTGGTTGCCCCAGTACTTACAGAATTGGTTCCTACATCATTGAAAAAATTTCCAATTACAAAATACTGTTCTCCTCCTGCCGCAACATAATTCCATTGTATTCTGAACCATTGTTGGGTGGTATCATTAATAACAGCGCAAGCATAATTTAACTGGGGAGTAACATTAATTCTAGGGCTAGAACCAGCACATGCATCTCGCATATATTGAGTATTTGAAAAATAAACACCCATATTATTACAAGCCCAAGGAGAACCATTTGCCAAGCTAACAAACATTGAAACACAATAAGTTTGTCCTGATACAAGCGCTGAACTTGTATGTCCTTGAATATATTCTCTATACTGATCATTTAATCCAAAAGGAGCAGAATAATTAATAATTCCCGCGTACTTATCTCCAGTTCTAGCGTTTTGATAGCCCAATGCATTTCCCGGTACTCCAAGAATGTTTGTAATTCCTTGGTTACAAGTGGAAAATAAATCTGGAGAGGAACATGAATCACCTGGGGCATTTGAATTGGCGTTATCCCAATCATTCAAATCAGTAAATCCCTCTACTGGGAAAGGAAAACCAGAACACCCATTTGCTGTATTTTCAAAACTTGGATTTATCACCAAATTTTGAGAAGAAACTATTCCAATGTTTAAAATAAAGAAAAGTAATAATGCGTTGAATTTTGACATACTTTCAGCGTTAATTAGCAATTTAAGTTCAATTTTTTAGCAACAAAAGAAGAGACTTAATACTGTCGAAGACATTAAATTTCCGTTTCTTTTAATTGATGGAACTAAAAAGTAAAAATAGAAAACATTGAAAGATTGGATAGTGGGGCTGCCCCCTCAAAAAGAACATTTCAGTTTTATTCAATCGAATTCTTTGATGCTATCGAGGATTATTTTATTATCCATTATCCAAAGTAATAGACTATTGTTTCTTGCATCAAGATTTAATTTTTTACAGATCCTAGAACGATAATTTTCAACTGATTTAACAGAAACGAATAGTAGATTGGCTATTTCCTTACTTGACAATTTTTGACTAACTAATTTCAATGTCTTTAATTCTGTTTGGGTTAGACTACCAATCAATTCCGAAATTTGAAATTTAGCTTTGTCATTGCTGAATAAATTCGCTCCGAGTTCACGAACATCTTTTGCCATGTAGGTTTTTCCTTCTCTCACAGTTTGGATACAATCAACGAGTTCTTCGGAAGTATTGTCTTTTACTAGGTAACCACGAGCGCCATTGTAAAATGCCAATTTAAGCATTTCAATGTCCTTGTACATGGTCAATACAATTACTTTTGAATCAATTTCCATTTGGGTAATTAATTCACAGACCTCCAACCCATTTTTAATTGGCATATCTATATCCACAATAATAATCTCTGGAGTTGAGGTTTTTACAAATTCAAGTAATTCTTCGCCATTTTCAAATTGATCGATAACAATATTTTTAAAAGAAGTTTCAAGTAAGAACTTGAGTCCACTTCTAAAAATTGGATGATCATCTGCTATTGCTACGTGCATCGTTTCCATGGCATTAAAAACTATCCTTTAAAATTTCAAAATTAATCTAAATCCGTTTGCATTGGAAATAAAACTTACTTTTCCATTCAATTTATTACCTCGCTCTTTGATTGTTAGAATACCTATTCCTGAATCTGCATTTGGCACATCTCTCATACCAATACCATTATCCTTGTACTCAAGCGTAAAATTTTCATCTTGCTTATATACTAAAATCTTTAGTGCGGAAGCTTGTGCGTGTTTGATTGTATTATTCACACATTCTTGAATGATTCGATAAATTTGTGTTTTAGTATCAATGGGCAGCGATTCGATTTCTTTAAATAGTTCCAAACTGCAAACTATACCAGTGCTTTCTTGGACCTTCTCCATCAGTGAAGCCAATGATCTTGACAGTCCTATTTTTTCTAAAAAAGCAGGATGCAAATGATGAGAAATACTTCTTGTTTGATTGATTACGTCTCCCAAATCAACATCCAGCCCCTCGATGGATTGAATTCTACTGGTATTAAACATATTAATTTTTGATTTGATTACAGACAAAGATTGACCAATATTGTCATGTAAATCTTTGGAAATCCGGCTTCGCTCCTCATCAATATTTTCAATTAACTTCTGTGAAAAAACCACTTGTTGTCGCCTGGTAATAATGACTGAGCGAATAAAAATTAAACCAATTCCAACGACTAAAATTGAAAAACCTAGAATCAACACAAAGCGCAGACGAATTCTTTTTAATTCATTCTCTTTTTGCAATAAGGAATTTTTACTCTTTTCATTTTCAAGTTCTGATTCAATTCTTTCTTTTCCATACACCACTTGCATTTCAGCCATTTTATCTTGGTTTGAAATATCCGATAAACTATCATCAAGTTGGTCAAACTTCTTCGTGTATTCTAGTGCTTTCCTATAATTCCCCTCCTTTTCAAAAATTGACGCCTGCACTTGAAACGACAAAGCATAGTCTCGCGGATTGGGATAGCTTTTGTAAAACATTAAAACTGAATCGATATCTGCTCGAGCTAGTTTTAAATTCCCAATTTCTGTATTAATAGATGCCCTCAACAAAAACGATTGACCGATAAACTCCTTTTCATTGTACTTCTTGAAAATAGCAATGGCAGAATCACAATCTTTCATTGCCTGATCATACTGCTTATTTTCAAAATAACTATTAGCTAGATTTATCATCGCAACCGCAGTAGCAGTAGGAAATCCTAATTTTCTTGCGTTTTTTAAAGTTTCCTTGTAATGTTTAATCGATTCAGTGAAATTTTTAAGTTCATCATTCACCAATCCCAAATTACTATGTAGATTGATTGCCAATCTTGATTCTTCTGCTTTAATAGCTAAAACCAAAGCACGTTCAAAATCTATTTTCGCTTCCTTAGATTGCTTATTATAAAATTTTACTAAACCTATATTATTCAGGACAATCGCTTGCTGGTATTGAAGGTTGTTTTTTTCAGCCACCTTTAGTGCCCTTAAGTAGTACTTCAGGGCTTCATCATGTATTTTTCTATCTTCATAAATAATTCCAATTCCATTATATGCCTCAACAATATTTTCTAAAAAATTATACTTAATTGCTTCCTCCAAAAGATAATTAAATTTCTTTTCTGCTGCTAATTTATCAACATCACTGAGCATAAAAGCCAATCGTATTTCTGTTGAATTTTGAAGTTTTTTATCCTTGGCTTTTTTGGCTATTTCAATTGTCTTTTGATAGTATTCTTTTGCTTTTTGAATATTTCTCGAAAAAAAATAAAAATTACCATAATATTGATAAATGACTCCTTCTTCACTCAAAGAATTCATACGACGAGCCAAAACAATCGCTTTTGCACCATTTTGAAACACCGCTATCGAATCATAATAGGTACTTTGTCTTATTCGCTTTTTTAAGACATCCAATTCAGATTGATTTTTCGTTTTTGCTTGTCCAAAACTTGCAAAACTGAAAGCTGAAACTAAAATTAATATAAAGTACTTCAAATTAAAAAATTTTATACTTAGACGAAACTTTTTTCCGAAAGTAAACATTCTTTTACGAAAATGAAATCATTTAGTTAAGATTGGTCTATGTATCAAAGAAGTAAGCTTAATTTACTAAAACTTCAATTAAAAAACCTAATTTTGACCTCCGATTTAAATGGAAACTGACAATGATTTCAAAAATATATGCTACATTACTGACTGTTCTTCAAGCTCCCAAAAGAGAATTTGACGACTTTTTTGATGAAGCTGGTTATATTTTAGCCTATAGAATGGCACTTTTTTTAACAACGGTGCTCGGAATTTTAGGCCTAATTTTAGTTATTGACTATGGTGTAAAATACAGCGTATTGAGTTTTATCGGTTTTTTCGTTGTTTTCTTTTCATTTCTTCACATTCGAAAAACTGGAAAGTACAAAACATTTACGCTATACTTCAACCTATTCGGTGCGATCATGTGCCTAATTACTCTTTTTGGTATCGAAGGTCAGCCCCATTTAATAGATGGATTATGGATGATTATCAACATCCTATTCACTTTTATGTCGGTTGGAAAAAACTGGGGCGTTTTTATCGCTTTGATTCATGGCATTTCACTTTCTAGTTTTTACTTCTTTACGTTCAACACCCAAATACCAATGATACATGATTTAACAAATGATCAACTATTTGGGGTTTCAATAAATGTTTTCTTTTGTTTCATGATTGTTTTTTACTTGAGTTATCAAAATATCAAAACGAATCAATTTGCCCAAAATAATCTGAAAGAAGCTAGGGAAAAATTGCAAACTCAATTTGATACAATCAACAAACAGAATGAAGAAAAAACCATGATGCTGAAAGAGATTCACCATCGTGTAAAAAATAATCTGCAAGTTATTACAAGTTTATTACGCTTACAATCACGAGAACTTGAAAATGAAGAAGCCATTTCAAAATTTCAGGAAACTACCAATCGTGTAATTGCGATGTCAATGATTCATGAAAAAATGTATCAATCGGAAGAACTTTCAAAAATAAATATAGAAGAATATTTCAAAAGTTTATCAAATGATTTGTTGAGTTCTTACCAAGTAGCGTTTCCAATCGAAATAAAAATTTATTGTAGTATTGAAACCCTAGGCATGCGTCCTATTGTGCCTTTAGCTCTTATTTTCAACGAACTACTTTCAAATTCTTTGAAGTATGCCTTTTGTGGTAACAATACAGCTAAAATTGATATCAAACTTCAAAAAATGGAACAAGGAATCTTTGTTTTGACTTACGAAGATAATGGAACATGGAAAGTTCCTACCAGAAAAGATTCATTTGGGATGGAATTAATTGATGCTTTGACGGAGCAATTAGAGGGTTCTATGTCTTTTTCAGATAAACCTGTTACTAAGTACATTTTTGAATTCCCGAATTTAGATTCCTAAAAAATTAAAAGTCATTTTCATAATGAATTGTTATTTCTTGCTTCTGTAAACAATTCCATTTAACTTTGGGGAGAGAAATTGATTACCATGACATCTACAGAATTATTGAAGGAAGTAAGAACAATCACTCAGAACAATTTAGAAGTTTTGAGGAAAAAATTCGCTCATCTTTCAAAAGAACAAAAAAACTGGAAAGCGACAGAAAATGCTTGGAATGTGCAAGAAATCTTTGCCCATTTAAATCAATACGCTCAATTTTATCACCATGCATTTGTAAGTCGCATCAGTAAAACAAGATTTACAGAACCTAAAGAATTATATCAATCCTCACCTTTAGGTCGCTCAGCGTGGAAATCTATGAAATTAGGAAACGCCAAAAATGTAAAACGAAAGTTTAATTCAGCAAGAAATTATAATCCTGCTGTTGAACCTTCATTGTTACACGAAAATGATATTCAATTATTTGAAGACGGACAAAAAGAATTGTTGGAAATTATTGAAAAAGCTGCATTAGTGAATATTCGAAAGGTAAAAGTGCCTATTTCTATGAGTAAAATAATCAAATTAAGATTGGGAGATGCACTTCTTTTCGTTGCTTATCATAATGAAAGGCACGTTCAACAAGCACTAAATGTATTGTCACATCAAAATTTCCCCAAAAAATAATGAATGCGCAATTGGCATTTTGTAAGGTGAACATTTCACCTGTGCGTATCTCAAATGGCGACGCCTCAGAAATGGTCACTCAATTGCTCTTTGGAGAAGTTTTCGAAGTACATGAATTTGAGAAATCTTGGTGTAAAATTGTCATTTACAAAGACAATTATGAAGGTTGGATTGATGTAAAACACCTGGAACTTCTTACACAAAAGGAATCGACTCGCTGGTTAGACAATCAAACCTTGGAAACCAATTTATTGAGAAAATTACAAACACCATGGGGAATTCAATGGATTTCAAGAGGTGCTTTCGTAGGGGATTCAAATCAAGATTTTAAAATTGGTCAACACGCTTTTTCATTTGTCGATCTACTTCCAAATTTAGTTTTCAATACAAATACTGAATTAGCATTAGAATATCTCAACACTCCATACTTGTGGGGAGGTAAAAGTCCTTTTGGAATCGATTGTTCCGGCTTTTCTCAGATTGTTTACCGTTTCTTTGACATCAATTTACCCAGAGATGCATACCAACAAGTTGAATTAGGTATGAATGTTGAATATACTGATAAATTACCAGGAGATTTGGCTTTCTTCACAAACAGCAAAGGCAAAGTAATTCATGTTGGTATAATCTTGGAAAACAACCAAATTATTCACGCTTCAGGACAAGTCAGAATTGACACATTCATTGAATCTGGTATTTTAAATGAATCTAAAAAAGAGATTACGCATACACTTTTTGCTATTAAAAGAGTATAAACTACTATATTTGTGTTAAAATTTATACTATGCGTATTTTAATCACAGGAGGAGCAGGATTTATCGGAAGCAATTTAACAAAAAGACTTGTAAATGAAGGGCATGAAATAACTGTTTTAGATTCTTTGCTTCGAGGCAATAAGTTGGATAAAGACACTTATTCTAAAATCAATTTTATCAAGGGAGATGTTAGAGATGCCCAATTGATGATAGATGCCTCAAAAGGATGTGATTTAATCATTCATTTTGCAGCAGTATTAGGAGTAGATATCGTTGCAGACAATCCAGTTGAAACGATGGATGTCGAAGTAATTGGTACTCGAAATGCAATTATGGCCGCAGAAATCAATAACATTAAAAAAATCATGTATGCCTCAACAAGTGGTATATATGGACATTCTGCGATTGAAAATGCATTGACCGAAGAGGTATTGGTTGACCCAAGAACATCTTATGCAATGGCTAAAAGATACAATGAAATTTACTTAGCTTCTCATCATGAAGAAAAGGGATTAAATGTTATTTCATTGCGTTTCTTCAATGTTTATGGTCATAATCAAGACAATAGAATGGTTGTTCCATTGTTTTTTGAGCAAGCACTAAAGAATGAACCAATCACTGTTTTTGGTACTGGAAAACAAACAAGAGATTTCACTTATATTGATGACACAGTTGAAGCTTGTGTAAGATTGATGAATTTGGAAGGTTGTTATATAGTTAATATAGCCAACGAGGCCGAATGGTGTATTTCTGATTTAGCAGATAAGATAAAAGGTATTGCCAATTCTGAATCCGAAATAACATACATTGCAGCGCCAAAAAAACGTTATGATTATGAAGTTGAACGACGTGTAGGTAGTTCGGATAAATTATTTAAATTGACTGGATATAAACCTTTAACTACCCTTGAAGAAGGTTTAAAATTGATTCAAGAAATCAATTATAAAAAATAACATATTTTACTCCTTTTTTTTGAAAACATGAAAAGAGACCAACAAATTTTTGATTTAATCAATCTTGAGAAAAACAGACAATTACATGGTGTAGAATTAATTGCATCAGAAAATTTTGTGAGCAATGAAGTCATGGAAGCAATGGGTTCTGTTTTGACAAATAAATATGCTGAAGGACTTCCTGGTAAAAGATATTACGGTGGTTGTGAGGTTGTTGATAAAGTTGAGCAGTTAGCTATTGATCGTTTGTGTGAACTTTTTGGTGCCACTTGGGCCAATGTTCAACCACACTCTGGCGCTCAAGCAAATGCAGCAGTTTTTCTTGCTTGTTTGAATCCTGGTGATAAAATTTTAGGTTTCAATTTATCACATGGAGGACATTTAACACATGGTTCGCCTGTGAATTTTTCAGGTAAATTATACCAACCATTTTTCTATGGTGTTGATCAAGAAACTGGATTGGTTGACTACAATGCTTTGGAAGAGGTTGCTAGAAAAGAAAAACCAAAAATGATTATTTGCGGTGCTTCTGCTTATAGCCGAGATTGGGATTATGCGCGCATTAGAAAAGTTGCAGATGAAATTGGAGCTATTATTTTGGCGGATATTTCGCATCCAGCAGGTTTAATCGCTGCGGGATTATTGTCAGATCCTTTAGATCATTGCCATATCGTTACCTCAACGACGCACAAAACGTTGCGTGGTCCAAGAGGTGGAATCATCATGATGCGTCACAATTTTGACAACCCATTTGGTTTGAAATGGAACAATGGAAATTTGAAATCGATGGCGGCTTTATTGGATGCAGCAGTTTTCCCTGGAATTCAAGGTGGACCGTTGGAACATGTGATTGCTGCTAAAGCAGTTGCTTTTCAAGAGGCATTATCTCCCGAGTATAAAACTTACATGCAACAAGTTCAGAAAAATGCAGCCGTAATGGCGAAAGAATTTGTGCATTTAGGATACAAAGTAATCTCAGGAGGAACAGAAAACCATAGCATGTTGATTGATTTGCGTTCTAAAAATGTGACTGGAAAAGATGCTGAAATTGTTTTGGTGAAGGCAGATATTACAGTGAACAAAAACATGGTTCCTTTTGATACAGAATCTCCATTCGTGACTTCAGGAATTAGAGTTGGAACTGCTGCCATTACAACACGTGGTTTGAAAGAAAATGATATCATTCAAATTGTGAAATGGATTGACGAAGTACTATCAAATGTAAATGATGAAAATGTGATCAACACAGTTAAGGCAGAAATCAATGCAAAAATGAAAGAGTATCCTTTGTTTCAGTATTAAGCGAAGGATTTTAAAATATTTGAAAACTGTTTCTCAAAAGGAAGCAGTTTTTTTTATTTCAAACTCCAAGAAATCAATAAAATAAGTAGTAAATCGATACCGTAAATGATAATCAAATCTTTGTGCTCGATGTACCAAGGTTGTTTGATTTTTTCGGCCTCTTTTTCAGGTAATTTGATTTCAGGCTTAACTTCTGCCTCAATTTCAGTGATTGGTTCAATTACTTGTAAATCTGGATACAATGTATTCCAATGAAATAATTCTGTTCCTAATTTTACTTTATCTTTTGAATTCAGCAGAGCAATACCGCTTAGACGCACCCCGTTGATAAAAGTACCTTCAGCAGAATCTAAATCAGTAATAAAAATATTCCCGTCTTTGTCTCTAAAAAGTTGTAAATGATGTTCTGAAACATAAGGAAGATTCAAAATCACGTCATTTTTGTGCGAACGCCCAACCGTAATGGTGTTTTTTTGGTCTTGTTCAACGTGTTTTTTCCAATTGAAAGGAATTTCATTTCCAATAGTGACTTTGTCGAATGGATTTAACTCTACGGAATCATTGATAAGTCTGCCGTTGACTTTGGTACCAAATTTAGATTGTAAATCTGTCAAAAAAACATTTCCTTCAACATCTACGAAAATCTCAAGATGATACTTAGAAATTGTAGGGTCGTTTAAAACAACATCATTGTCTTCGCCCCTACCTACTTTTATTAACAAGTAACTCATAAATTATGGTTTTGAAACAACTTTTATCTCTGATTCAAAAAGAATCAAACTATCAAAAAATCAATTCGAACTTTTGTTTTCAGTGTCGAAATTAACCAAAATCTTTGGAAATAAAGATACAATAATTCGATTAAGTTTAAATTCAGATTCAATTGATTATTTTTGCTGAAAAATTATATCAATGGAAGCAATTATTAAAACAAATAAAGGCGAAATGAAGGTTGCATTTTACGAAAATGATGCACCAAATACAGTCGCTAATTTCGTAAAATTATCAAAAGACGGTTTTTATAACGGATTGTCATGGCACCGTGTGATTCCTGATTTCGTTATTCAAGGTGGATGTCCAAAAGGAACTGGTGCTGGCGGACCAGGATACAAAATCGATTGCGAATTGAATGGCGACAATCAATACCACGACCGTGGAGTTTTATCAATGGCTCATGCAGGAAGAAACACTGGAGGTTCACAATTTTTTGTTTGCCACAGCAGAAGACAAACATCGCACTTAGACAGAAACCATACTTGCTTTGGTAAAGTTTATGAAGGTTTGGAAGTGATCGACGCGATTCGCGAAGGTGATAAAATTGAATCAATTACGATTATTGATTAATTGTAAAAAACAATACCAAATGAAAAACTCGATGATTGCTCATCGAGTTTTTTTTATTTCAAACCTCTTGTTTTCTTGATATTGTCGTAAGCTTCTTGAATTTTCTGAAACTTCTCTTTGGCACCTTTTTGGTATTCATCGCCCATCTGCGCTACTTTGTCAGGATGATATCGAATTGCCATTTGACGGTATGCTTTTTTGATTTCTTCATCTGTGGCAGTTGCTTCTAAACCCAATACTTTGAAATCAGAATTCACATCGCGGTAAAACATGTTTTTGACACTTTCGAAATCCATGTTTGGAACACCCATCAACTGCGCAATTCTTTTCAAAATCAACATTTCTGATTCCTGAACATGTCCGTCAGATTTCGCTATTCCAAACAGGTAATGCAGCAATTGAACGCGCACTTCCTCTTGCGTTCGCATTCTGATATCTTGACAAATTTGCTCTAATGGAATATCATCAGAATCCAAGAAACGCTTCAATGTTTGCAAATGCGTTGTTGAAAATTGAGGACCAAATTGTTGACGAAAAAAAGATTTTACGAAATCTAACTCCGCCTTTAATACTTTCCCGTCAGCACGCATTACGGCGGCAGAAAGTGCAATCAACATCGTCGCAAAATCGGTATTTGTCGTTCTTTGTTGGTAATATGAAAATAAATCATCTGCTGAGAAACCACTTCTATTGCCACCGGTTGCACCTTGTTTTTGAGAAACGTTGGAAGTTAGTAAATTATCAATTAATCCACCAACAACGAATCCCACAAATCCTCCAAAAAAATTTCTACCAAGAAGAAGAAATCCTCCGATAGCTCCTATCAATTTAAACAAATCTGTACATTTTAGGCAATTTTTTCAAACCGCCGATTATCTATTCTAACTTTTGAGCATAAAAAAATGCCATGCATCGAAACACATGGCAAATCTATGCTTTTTTAAACCAATTCTATGCTTCTTTCAATAAATTGATTCAAAGCTTCACCTTTCAACATTCCTTGAGAAAGCAAAGCTAAATCAGTCAATTGTTTTGCTTTATCAGCGCGTTGCGTATCATCAGATTTCAACAATTCCCCAACTTTCGGGTGATTGCTATTTACAACCAATTGATATGTTTCGGGGAAAGCACCGAAAAAGCCACCGCCACCCATTTTTTGCTGTTCCATCATTCTGCGGATAAACTCAGGCTGCGTAACTATGATTGGCGCTTCCGTTTCACTCATGCTTGAAAATTCAACTTTGAATTTCTCTTTGTTGACAGAACCTTCAAAGACAGTTTGCAATTGTTCTTCTTCCTCTTTCGAAAGTTTAGATGGAATTTCTTCAGATTTTTTAATCAATTTATCCAAAGTATCCGCATCAACTCTTGCAAAAGTTAGGTTCAAACCTTCCTGCTCCATTTTGGAAATCCAATGAGGAACCAATGGTCCGTCCAAAGACAAAACATCATAACCGCGGTCTTTTGCAGCTTTCACAAAACCAAATTGTGCTTCTGCATCATTCGTGTAAAGTACAATGATTTTACCATCTTTATCAGTTTGTAAAGCCGTGATTTTCTCTTTGTACTCCTCAACTGTAAAATATTTACCTTCAGTATTTTTAACCAAAGAAAAACCTTTTGATTTTTCAGCAAATTTATCGTCTGAAAGTGTTCCATATTCAACAAAGATTTTCAAATCTTCCCATTTAGATTCAAAATCTGGTCGGTCTTTTTTGAACATTTCAGCCAATTTATCTGCCACTTTTTTAGTGATGTGACTTGAGATCTTTTTTACATTGCTATCGCTTTGTAAATAAGAACGTGAAACATTCAATGGAATATCTGGAGAATCAATCACACCGTGTAACAATGTCAAGAATTCAGGAACAATCTCTGCAACGCTATCAGTAATAAACACTTGATTGCTGTACAAATTGATTTTATTTCGTTGAACTTCTACATTCTCCTTGATTTTTGGGAAATATAGAATTCCTGTCAAGTTGAAAGGATAATCGACATTTAAATGAATATGAAACAATGGATCTTCAAAAGTCATTGGATACAATTCACGGTAAAATGCATTGTAATCTTCTTGTTTCAAATCGATAGGCGCTTTTGTCCACGCTGGTGAAGGATTGTTCACTTGATTTGGAACATCAATTGCCACACGTTTTACGTTTCCTTTGTCGTCTTTTTCGCCTTCAGGAGAATCGATGTATTCTGTTTTGTTTCCAAAAATTACTGGAATTGGTAAAAACTTACAGTATTTATCCAAAATTCCTTGAATACGTGCTTTTTCTAAAAACTCAATAGATTCTTCATTGATATACAAAATGATATCTGTTCCTCTTCCTGATTTTTCAATATCTGTGATCGTATATTCTGGTGAACCATTACTTTCCCATTGCACCGCTTGTGAACCTTCATGGCGAGACAAAGTTCTGATTTGTACTTTTTCAGAAACCATGAAAGCTGAATAGAATCCCAATCCAAAGTGACCGATGATACTTTCAGCACCTTCCTTTCCTTCGTATTGTTTCACAAATTCTTCTGCACCTGAAAATGCGATTTGATTGATATATTTGTCAATTTCATCGCTCGTCATACCAATTCCACGATCTGAAATCGTCAGTGTTTTCGCTTCTTTGTCTAATATAACTTCCACTTTCAAATCGCCAACTTCACCTTTGAATTCGCCTGTCGAAGCCAACACTTTCACTTTTTGAGAAGCATCTACTGCATTCGAAACCAACTCTCTTAAAAATATCTCGTGGTCTGAATACAAGAATTTTTTAATGATTGGAAAAATATTTTCCGTTTGAACATTAATTTGACCTGTTTTCATAATTTTAAATTTATTACAATTTGATCCATTTGCGGACACATCTTTTCGTCAATCACTATGCCAAGGGAATGAGAGTGACAAAATGTCGTAATTTGATTTTCAATTCAAGTTTGATAAGTATTAAAATGTCATTTTATTAAAAAATTCCATATTTACATAGATTAAATTCCAATATTACATAACCGAAATTCCATATTTACATAAAAAATATTCCATAATTACATAAAATGTATTATTTTTGGTTTATGATTCAACGATTGGCATATCAGAAAATATTGAAAATGGCTCAAAAATTTCCAGTTTTGGTCTTCACAGGACCGAGACAATCTGGGAAAACAACTTTGAGTAAGTTGGTATTTTCAGACTATCGGTATGTTTCCATGGAAAATCCTGATATGCTTTATTTTGCGCAAACAGATCCGAAAGGATTTTTAGAAACTTATGATGACAAAGTAATTATCGATGAAGCTCAAAATGCACCTGAATTATTTTCATATATCCAACAAATCGTTGATGAATCAGAAAAAACTGGACAATTTATTTTAAGTGGATCACAGAACTTTTTGATGTTAGAAAAAGTAACTCAAAGTTTGGCGGGAAGGGTTTACATCCTTGAATTGTTGCCTCTCAGCCATGCAGAAATAAAAACTGTCAAGCAACTCAATATCTTTGAATCAATCATTCAAGGCGGATATCCGCGAACGTTCGACAAAGAAATTGAGCCGAATGATTTTTATCCATCTTATATTCAGACCTACATCGAAAGAGATGTTCGCAGCATGGTTAATGTGCATGACTTATCGACTTTCCGAAAATTCATCAACATTTGCGCGCATCATGTTGGGCAGATTTTCAATGCGAATACCATTTCAAAAGATTTGGGAATTGACATCAAAACAGTGCAACGCTGGTTGTCTATTTTAGAAACGAGTTACATTGCTTTCACACTCAAACCTTGGCATAAGAATTTTTCTAAACGCATAGTAAAATCTCCTAAACTGTATTTTTATGATACAGGATTGGTTTGCTATCTTCTTGGAATTGAAGATGAAGAAGAATTAATTATTTCCAATTACAAAGGCACAATTTTTGAAAATTATGCACTGGTAGATATTATCAAAAACCACAAAAACAATGGCGAAATCAAAAATTATTATTTCTGGAGAGACAGCAATGGAAATGAAATTGATTTGATTATCGAAAGAGGATTGAAAATTCAATGCATTGAAATGAAAGCTTCGCAAACCGTTAAAAGTGAGTATATCAAATCATTGCACTACATTGATTCTTTTGATAAAACACTTCAGTTCAAACACTACTTGTTGAACACACAAGATTTCAGCGAAACAAGGAGTAATGAGATGATTGTCAGTTGGAATAATACGATTGAAATTTAGATCAATGTGATCTTTTTGCGTGCCAACCAACCCTGAAAAGCACAATATATCCTTCTTTTGTTGCAGCAATTGAAGGCAAATCGATGTCTAAATTTCGCCCTGTTTGTACTGACGTAAAAATAGGCTCCTCTTGATTTTCTGGCAAATAATAGTCAATCTGATAGGTTCCTTTTTTCATTCCTTTGACTTGCAATTTTTGTTTCTTCAAATTGACCGCTTCTCGTTTCAACAAATGTTGAATCTCAACTGGAATTGTCACGCAAGTATCGGTATTGTAAAAATTATATGTCTTATTGGTCAACACCCCGATTGCCTCAGATTTTTGACCTGAACGCATATAAGACAAGTCGGCTTTTCGCCAAGTTGCATCCATGGCTTCAGCATAACTTGCATTGTAATTCCAGCGTTTCAATGAATCACCATCATACAACTCACTCGCACCAGGATGCCAATCCCCATAAAGAAAATCAACCGTCGAAATCCATTTTTGCATTTGTCCGTAGACCTTGTAATTGTCAGTTTTATACCAACTTGACCAAGAAAGCGACGCTGCCAAACCAGAAAATAAACTTTGCCACTGACTGCGATTGATTTCAATTCCTATACGTTCGCAATTTCTGACACAATCAATCGGTTCTGACTCTGAAAACATCAACGGCTTGATATTATACGAAAAAACATTTTCCCCAGATTTATTAGAAACTCTGACATTGTATGCATTTTCTGAAAGCTCCTTTTCATTTTCGTTCAATAATCTTTTTGCAACTACTTTGGTGAAAAACTTCGCAAAATCTGGTGTTCCAAAATCATACACATTACTTGTCATAAAATCATAGGATTTTGACTTAAAAAATGTACTGTCTTTTTGGCTCATTTCTCCGCTGTAGCTAGCAGTTAATAAGTGAATTTTTCCGTGATACAATGATTTCAAATAGTCACCCATTTCAATTTGCCAATCTTGAAAAACCTGGGTGTTTTTATTGTAAAATTCGTTATTGTCATCCGCTGAGGATCCAATATTACTGATTTCACTCATGATTTCAAATGCAGCGATATTGGCCGAATATCCCCATCGTGCCATGATATATCTCAAACGCTGTTTGTAATATTTTTTAGCGTCTTGATTTGAGAAAAACTCGATTGGTTTTTCCAAGTTGAAAGCTTTTTTATAAGAATAAGAAGGTGTCCCATCATTGTCAATCCAATCCCATTGAGTGAGATAGTAAACATTGAATTTGAAAGTATAATGTATCGCTAAATCCCAGTGAATGAAAAGATTTTTGGCTTCTGCAAATTCAAGCAATTCATCCATTTCCTGCGCTTGATTGAGTCTATTAGTGTAATCACCCAACTTTTCCCACTCAATTTCTGTTGAAATTGGATTCATGATTGTTCGCACATAATTGACTCCACTTTCGCTCATTTTAGACCAAATATCTTTGTATTTATCGTAAACACGAGGCACACAAAATCCTTTATCTCGATACATTTCTGGACGATACCAAGTCTTATCTTGCTCCTTAATAATATTATAGGAAAACAAAGTCGAATCAAACTCAGGTGCAGTTTCTGGCCAAGCTGTATTCATACCTACTGGATAAAAAGGATTGCCGTCTAATTCCAAGAAACGTTTATTTTCACCAACTTGAACGTAACCGTGATTTTCACTTTCATCAACATAAAAATCAAAAATGGGCGACCAAAATAAATCATCGGCAGTTTGGATACGAATTTGCATTCTCCAACTTCCAGCTTTTGGTGGGGCAAAACGAATGTGAAAAGGAAATTGATTTTCTAATTTTCTCCAACCACCCAGTTTAAAATATTCTTCATCCGTATAATAAGCACCATTTTTTGGTTCAGGCAAAGGATTTTTCATGAAAGATTGGTAGTTCTGCAAGTAAAATCCATCTACCAAAATCGGATTTAATGTGTCATTTTCAAAAATAAATCTGGCTTCAACTTTCAATTCCCATTCCAAATAGGGATTGATTAAATAATTTGTATCATTTGAAAAACGATCGATGAAATTGCGCACTTTTCCATTGACATTAAGCGGAAGTGTAACTCCAATTTCCATCCGTTGCAATTTCAAAAATGGATCTAGATTTTGCTGATTTAAAAATTTCACTTCAAAACTTCGATCATCAAGTAGCTCATCCATGGGCGTATCCCTAACTTCATTGTAAGCTGATACCGCAACCTTTTGTGCCATTGAAATGATTGAAGTATAAAAGACTAGAAATAAAAGCAATAGATTTCTCATAATCAAACTTTTGGGATACAAAAAATATTATCGTGATTTGGAAATTCTTCCCGTGAATTAATTTGAATCAATTTTGATTTTCGTTCTTTAGTACCTGACAATTTAAAGATTTCGTAAAATCCAAAGCTTTCAATAAAATCAATCATTTCAAATGGATCGTACTGATTGTCGCGCGAAACGGAAAATTCAATAATTAAAATTGGTTTGCAAATTTTGATGGTGTTTGCAGCACCTTTCAACACTTGAAATTCAAACCCTTCAACATCTATTTTAATCATTTTAGGCTTAAATTCGGAATTGATAACTTCATCTAAAGTTTTCACGTCCACTTCAAAACCTGTCGAATTTTCAGAATGAATCACTAGTGAAGCGCCTCCGCGATTGACATTCCAATTGTCATAAATGGTTGCCTTTCCGGATTCGTTTCCCAACGCAAAATTGAAAGTTTCAATGTTTTCAATGTGATTCAAAGCAATATTTTCCTGCAATAATTGATGCGTTTCTGGATGCGCTTCAAATGCTAAAATTTTCCCTGGACTTCCAACACATTGTGATGCAAAAATGGACATCAAACCGATATTTGCACCAACATCAACAAAACAATCTCCTCTGTTTAAATAAGTTGTAATGAAATAAAGCGTTCCTTTTTCATACGTTCCAGTTTGAAATAAACTCAATTCAACGCCAGCATCTTTAGAAGGATCGATTTTCATCAAAAATCCATGATTGGTTTGCAAAATGTGCGGACCAATTTTAGTTGAATCTGGCAATAAAACGCGCGGTAAAACAACCGATAATTTTCGAATTCCGCGGATATCGATGTCTCGCAAAATACTTATCAGCGCATGGGAAATAGGAAACTTATATTTTTTATTCACAGAATGTTTTTATCGATGGAAATGTTTGCCGAATTTAAGGAAAAAGAGTTGATTGAGAAATCAAATCAAGAATTTACAATTCAGAATCATGAGAAAACTAAAACAAACAGATTGAATATTTTTGTTTGAGCTTTTGTAACTTTACAGCAATTATCATGGAAGAGCACGAAGAAATAGAACAGCATACAAAATTCAATAGCGCTTTGCCGTTGATTTTAAAACTGCGGGATTTAATTTTCGGAGAAACTAAACCAGATGTTTACACCAGAATCACTGTCTATTTCAACGCTCTAATTTGGCTCATTTTCTTGTCTTGGCACCTCATCAGTTATGCGAGTATTTCATTGCGCGAAGTGATTTTTACGGAAAAGAAAATCGACGTGGAAGCTTTGATTTTTGAAAGAGGAAAATTGCTGGGTTTTCAACCTTACGAATTTTTAAATTTGTTGCTCAACTATCATATTATCAGCGCCATTTGTTGGGGAACAATTTTCATCGGCTTAATTTTGATTTGGAGAAAAAACAAACTGTTCAATTATTTCATTTTCATTCCATTGATTATTTATGCAGGAATGATTTTGTTTTTTCTACGATGGAGATATTTCATGGAAGATACCACCACTTTTGACAAAATCATTTTGCTGATTTTTGTTTTGAATATTTTAATTTATTGGTTTATTCAACGGGCGAAACGACAAATAAATATTTGACAAGAAACTGTTTATCAAAAAATAAACTATTTAACCAATGTTCGCAAAAACACCACTTCACTTTCTAATTGTTGAATGCGCTTTTCATATTGCTCAATCAGTTTTTCAGGAATATTTATGTGGTTGATACCAATATTTCCTTCTTGCGAGCAATTATTAAAAATTTGTTGGTGATCAAAACCCAGCACTTCCATTGGGTCAATTTCTAAAATTTTGGATATTTCATTCAATCTACTGATCGTCAGTTGAGTTTCTCCGCTCTCAATCTTTGAATATGCACGTGTTGACAACCCCAATTGCGTGGCAATGTGCTCTTGTGTAAGGTTTTTTAATTCACGTAGTTGCTTCAATTTTAATTCTGCTTGCTGTATCATTTTGTGTATTTTAAGAATTAATAGTTCAAATATAGAATTAAAAGTTCAATATCAGTATTTTTGAGCGAGGTTTTTTTGAAACTGTTCAATTAGTTTTGTTACTAAGTACTAATGTACAATTAATTAATGAAAAAAAGACACAAAAATATTCTAGATAAAATTGGAACACTTATTCCAGGATTTGATGGTTATGCGAAAAGAGATAATCAAAGAAAGGCAGACAAACTACTTAGAACCAACATTGCTGATACCTTAAAAAAGGTGCACGGAAATATTGAGCAATTAATGAAAGTCTCTATTAAAAAAGGATTATCAGATGATTTAATGGAATTTGAAGAAATCAGAAAAGCTTGTTCAACAATTGCTGAAAGAATAAATTATGCGGAATACGGTGTTTCTGCGTTATTCGATGAAGAACAAATCAAAGAAGATGAATTGGAAGAAATTTACAGAATAGACGAAATCCTTCTAGAAAAATCTAGCCACCTTTATCTTATCGTGCAGCAAGACCACGATTCCTCATTCCTAGTTGCCGCTATTAGAAATCAATTGAAGGAAATTGACAGCTTGTTCATGGAGAGGTCAAATTACATTAGACTAAAAAGCAAAAATTAAATGGAAGTATTAGAGTTTTTAGATAATACAGGACATGTTTTAGTGAAGAGAATACCAGACAATGGTTCGCTCGAAATTAAATGGGGCTCTCAACTTACTGTTCGCGAAAGCCAAGAAGCTATTTTTTTTCGTGACGGAATGGCGTTGGACGTTTTTGGACCTGGTCGCCATGTTCTACAAACTCAAAATATCCCAGGAATAACTAAATGGGTTACGCGCTTTGGGTATGGCCCAAATTCTCCGTTTCGAGCTGAAGTAGTTTTTGTTGGAAGGCAATTGTTCCCGAACTTAAAATGGGGAACAAAGGAACCAATACTCTTTAGAGATAAAGAGCTCGAAATGATTCGCTTAAGAGCGTATGGATCTTTTTCTATTCAAATAAAGGATACCATGCTTTTTGTAAATAAAATTGTTGGTACAATGGGTTTATTTACAACTTCAACAATCGAAGACTATTTACGAGGGATGATTGTCTCTAAACTCAATATAGTATTATCTAAAATACTCACAAGTGTCTTTGATATTGCGGCTTCGATGGATCAATTGAATATCCTAATGCGGCTAGAAATGACAAATGATTTTGATGCCTTGGGTCTATCAATGCATGATTTGTATGTGCAAGCAATTTCTTTACCCGATGAAGTTCAACAAAAAATTGACACGAAATCTGGAATGAATGTTTTGGGAAATTTAGACCAATACATGAAGCTTAAAATTGCGGATTCTCTTGGTGATGCGGCAAAATCTAGCGGTGGTATGGGTGATGGCCTTGGTTTAGGTGCAGGTTTGGGTATGGGTATGGGAATGGCATTACCGGGACTTATTCAACAAAATATGCAACCAACTTCTTCTACTTCCGTTGCTTTTAAATTAAAAGAATTGAAAGAATTACTTGATTTAGGAGCGTTGACACAGGATGAATACGATAAAAAAAAACAAGAACTATTAAAGCAGTTATAAAATGGGAAGTCCAAAACTACAAGTCTACCAACTAGAATCAAAAACAGGAAATACCTATTTAGTGTATAGGTATTTTGACGATAAAAACAAAAACTATGAGTATCAAACATACAAACTTGTTCAAAGCAAAGAGGTTGCTCGTGATTTTGGAATTTTAGATACTAAAGAGGGTAGAAAGACTCCTCTTAATGCCCGTGAAATGTGCGACTTATTAATAAGAGAATTCGAAAAGTAAAAAACATGCAAATAAAATGTACATCATGCGGTGCAACGCAGGAGTTAGCGCATAACAATCAATGTAATTACTGTGGTAATAATATTGAACCCGAAAAAGCACAAGAAAACTACAAAAGTTCAATAGGTGGTGAAGTAGGAAACCTGATGATGATGGCTGAAACTGCTATCGACGCAACCAATTGGGAAGAAGCACTTCAATATTTTAACAAATCACTTGAGAAAGATATTACCAATTCAGATGCTTGGTTAGGTAAAGGTATAGCTATTGTTTATTCTTCTAAAATAGGAGACATAAAAACAACTGAAGCAATTGCCTATTGGAAAAATGCGATTAAACATGCTTCTAATTCTGACGCCATGAGTAAACGTGTGGCAAAAGAAATCAATACACTTGTAAATGGATTCTATCCAGCTATTGAAAATCATTACATTGAGTTTAATAATTTAGACAACTCTTACAAAGAACTGGTTTCTAGATTTGTAACCTTAGAAAGCGCACAAGATTATGCAACGAAATTAGACTCTTCAAATATTATGTATTGCGAAACGGGATATGCACTTTGTCATAGAGTTATCGAACTCCCTAAAAGGTATGCTTCTGCTTCTAGTAATTCAGCATTCGCTGAGGGTTTGATTGGTCAATTTTCGTCCAATGAATATTCAAGAAAATCTGCTAGAAGTGATTCCCAAGATAAGATTAGTAAGGCAAATGAGAGAAAAAAGGAAATAAGTAAGGTAGCTTTCATCATATCAGATATTGAATCAAAATATTTGGAATTGATATTAAAAATTAATCCAAACCATGAGCTTGCACATACACCAAGCACTAACCATTTTGGTAATAAAAAACTGAACGACGAATTAATTTCTTTGTTGAAGGAAGGAAATAAATTAGCTGCAGTTAAGCGCTACAAAGAAGCAACTGGCACTAGTTTAAAAGAAGGTAAAGATTATGTTGAGCAACTTGGTGAGGCAAACGATATATCTCCTACAAGTGGCACTGCAGCAGGGTGCTTCATTGCTACTGCAGCCATGGGAGATTATAATCATCCGGTCGTAATGGATTTACGGGGCTTTCGAGACGATTGGCTGCTGCAGAGGAATTGGGGGGTGAAATTTACGAATTGGTATTATTCGCATGGTCCTAAAGCGGCAAGTATTATCGAAAAATCGTTCTTTTTAAGACGCTTAACATTCATGATTTTGATAAAACCTCTTCATATTATTACAAAAAAAATAAGATAATGGCAACGAAAGAAAATTTAAAAAATCTTGAGAAATCATTAGATTCAATTATACTTGGAGTTGAAATTCTAAAAAAAGGAATTGGCTATTATGTTTATTATAATAAGCCAAATGAAAATACAAAAGCATTTAAAATCCATCATTCTTCATGTGGTAATTGTGCATGGGGTACGGGTAAAATCCCAGGAGCAAGCCCTGGTTTAAATGGAGTTTGGATAGGTCCTTTTAATAGCGTAGCTCAAGCTACAAGTTTTATAAATGAAAACTTCAGCCCATTTCCTGGTCAAATTGATGAATGTAATTGTACCAAATAACTAAAAAATTAAATAAACCATGCAAATAAAATGTACTTCATGCGGTGCAGCTCAAGAATTAGCACCAAACAATCAATGTAGCTTCTGTGGAAGTACAGTTGAAACCGAAAAAGCTCAAGAAAACTACAAATCTTCTACAAGTGGAGAAATAGGAAACCTAATGATGATGGCAGATACAGCTATCGACGCAACCAATTGGGAGGAAGCACTATCTTTCTATAATCAAGCTTTAACAAAAGATGTAACGAATTCTGATGCTTGGCTAGGCAAAGGTATTGCAATAGTTTACACTTCTAAAATTGGAGATATCAAAACAACTGAGGCTATCGCATATTGGAAAAATGCGATTAAACACGCTTTAAATTCAGAAGCAATGAGTAAACGTGTTGCTAAAGAGATCAATAAAGTTGTCAATTCATTTTATCCTACATTAGAAAACCATTATATTCAATATTATGATTTAGAGCACTCTTACAGGGAATTAGTTTCTCGCTTTGTTACTTTAGAGAATGCTCAAGATTTTGCAACACAATTGGATGAAAATAATATTTCGTATTTCGAAACAGGATATGGATTATGCAGAAGGATAATAGAGTCACCTAAAAGACATGCTTCTTCTGCAAGTAATTCTGCCTTAGCCGAAGGAATAATAGGTCAATTGTCTTCCAATAAATATTCACGTCAATCAGCATCAAACGGTGCAATTCAAAAAATAAGTGAGGCTTCCAAAAGAAAAAAAGAGATAAATATAGTAGCCCAATCTGTTTTTTTAATTGAGGAAAAATATCTAGCAAGACTTAAAAAAATTAATCCAGAAAAGAATTATATCTCTTCAAGAACTGAATTTGAAAATTCATCTGAAGGTAAGCAAGCAGAATTACAAAAAGCATTCAAGGAAAACCCAATTGGTGGATTGATAGTTTGGTGGAATAATCAATCGAAAGCTGGAAAAATTATTTGGGTTTTTTTCACTATTGCAATGATATTAGGAGCAATTATCAATTCTAATAAAAATTAAATTTTATTATGGCAGCTAAACATTTCATGATGTATTATAAAAGAGGAACAGGCACTTTTGTTGTTACAGAACCTCGTCCTTGGGCAAAAGAAAATCAAATTTTATTTCCTGATTATGATTTCATTGAACGTGTCCCAACAACAAATACAGTGGAACAACTTCTTATTAATCAATATGGCTTTCAAAAAGTACTTGAAAATGAAGATGTTGTTTTGATTCAAAATGTAGATACTAATTTGACTTTATAATTAAATAACCTTAAAAACATGAAATTCTTAATTGGAATAATTACTGCACTACTTTTTTGTCTCGTAATCATTTGGTCAGTTGAGCATAATTACTCTTTCTACGAAATTATGTTTGGCTTTATTGCTTTTGTTTTTCCAGTCATATTTTTTTCATCCATAAAGAGCAACGCTTCCATTTTTATTTTTTTAACATTTTCAATCTTAGCCCTTTATTTGAGTTATAGATGGTCATTTTATCATGTTTTTATAGGATTAGTGTTAGCAGTAATTTTAGGATGGCCAATCCATTTTTTTAAGGTTAGAAAAATTAAATAGTTTAGAACTTTAAAGTCAACATCGGTCATAATCCGCCAAAACTCAATAAAAAGCAAAGTTTTGGCGGCTTAATTTTCAAAAATTACGATTTCATATTTTTTAGTGAATCTCTTTCATCTATTCAAAAAACAATCCATAAATTGAACTAAAAATTCAACTAACGGCTTTGCTACAATAACTTTACCTTTTACTATTTAACACTAAAACATGCAGCGCAACTTCTATAATATGTAAAGTAAAAAGATTACAATATGTAAAGTAAAAAGCTTACAATATGTAAAGTAAAAAACTTATAATATGTAAAATAAAACCGCTTTAATATGTAAAACGAATAGTTTACAATATGTAAAGTAATTGATTTACAATATGTAAAATGAAAACCATATAATATGTAAAATAAACTAGCTTTAATATGTAAAACAAGCTTATATTTGTATCAAAATAAACTGATTCAAAATGGCAAAAGCAGCAGACTACACAGAACGTATTTCAGATATTGAAATGCGCAAAAAACTAGACGCCTCTGGAGCATTATTGATAAGAGGAATGAAAGCTTGTGGTAAAACGAAATCGGCAAAACAAGTTGCATCAAGTGTGGTCTCTTTTGATCAAGATGAACAAATAAAATTGTTGATGGAAACCGCACCTCAACGCATACTAATCGGTGCTGTTCCACGCTTGATTGACGAGTGGCAAGAATTTCCTAAAATATGGAATTATGTCCGCCATGAAGTGGATGAGCGCAATGACGTTGCTCAATTTATTTTAACTGGCTCTGCTAATCCCGCTGAAGATGCAAAAATTCACTCGGGTGCTGGCAGATTTACGGTATTAGATATGCGCACCATGAGCTGGCAGGAGTTGGGATATTCTTCTGGAGAAATAAGTTTGGGTCGTTTACTTGAGGGCAAAGATCAAACAACGAATGATGCACCCACAGATATCGAAACGATTGTACTGCGCATCATGAAAGGTGGCTTTCCTGCATTGCTAAAGAAGAGTATTTCGCAGGCACTCGAAATAAATCGGGCCTACATAGATCTACTGACAGAAGTGGATATGAGTCGTGTATCTGAAATAAAAAGAAATCCAGCAAAAGTTCGAAGTCTTTTACGCGCACTTGCTAGAAATACTGCAACTACAGCAGATATTACCGTATTAGAAAAAGACATGAAATTAAACGAAAACAGTGATATTTCACGTCCTACCATATACGATTACTTAGAAGTTTTGGGACGTTTGATGATTGTTGAAGATCAACCAGTTTGGAGTACACACATTCGTTCATCCGCAACCTTACGGAAATCTTCAAAACGTCACTTTTCAGATGTTTCGCTCGCTGTTGCAGCCCTTGGACTTGGAAAAGAGGCATTATTGAATGATTTAAAATTTACTGGCTTTCTATTTGAATCTATGGTTGTACATGACCTAAGGGTATATGCGCAAGCGAATGACGCAAAAGTTTATCATTATTATGATTCCAGTGGATTAGAGGTGGATGCAATCGTTCAAAAATACACAGGAGAATGCTGTGCTTTTGAAATTAAACTAGGTACTGGTCAAATTGAAGACGCGGCTAAAAACCTGCTCAAATTTGCAGCTGTATTGAGTGATTCAAGCAGATCAAAATTGATTTCGTTGAATGTAATCACAGGTACTGGTATTAGTTACAAACGAAATGACGGAATCAATGTGATTTCACTTGCTTCACTTGGTTATTGAGGATTATTTTTTTTTGAAAATGATTGCATGAACAAAAAGCTAAACTTCATTCGTTCTTCATCTCTTTTATTATCTTTGAAAACTAAAATTTGATTATGCGCAAAAATATTTTCGCCCTTTTTATCCTGCTTGTTTTATCTGGATTTTCCTCCGTTAACGCAACGAACATTCAGTATTCGCTGAAAATGCCCAAGCCACAAAATCATTATTTCGAGGTAGAAATGCTGATTGAAGATTACAAAGAAGCTACACTAGAAGTAAAAATGCCAGTTTGGGCACCAGGCTCCTATTTGGTAAGAGAGTTTGCGAAAAATGTAAACTTGGTAAAAGCTTTTGACGAAAAAGGAAATGCCCTAACCGTTATAAAAACAAACAAAAACACTTGGAAAATCCAAAAAGGAACTGCGAAAAGTGTCAAAGTAAAATACGAAGTTTATTCCTTTGAACTAAGCGTTAGAACCAGTTTTCTCGATTTAACACACGGATATGTAAGCGGAACTGGTGTTTTTATGTACGTCGAAAATCACCAAGAAAATAAAGGTCAACTTGTTGTTTATCCTTATTCAGGTTTCAAAAAGATTTCGACTGCGCTTCCAAAAGCGAAAGAAGGAATGGCCAGTGATGGCGCTGAAACTTTCGAGTTTGCAAATTACGATCAACTGGTAGATTGCCCAATCGAAATTGGAAATCACATTGAATTTTCATTCCAATCAGCAGGTGTAAATCACCGCGTGGCAATGTATGGTGATGGAAATTTTGATGTGGAACAACTCAAAAAAGACATGGCGAAAATCACTGCCACAGCAACGCAAGTCATTGGCGAAAATCCAAACAAAGAATATTTATTCATTGTACACAATGTTGTTGACGGACAAGGAGGATTGGAACATATCAATTCTACTACGTTAAGTGTCAATCGTTGGACCTATCAAGGAGGCGAATACATCGGGTTTTTATCGTTGGTTGCGCACGAATATTTCCACTTGTGGAACGTAAAACGCATTAGACCAGTAGAATTGGGTCCTTTCAATTATGATGAAGAAAATTACACTTCTTTGCTTTGGGTGATGGAAGGTTTTACTTCTTATTACGATGAATTGTTGTTGCTTCGCGCTGGCTATTACAACCAAGAACAATACATTCAAAAAGTGTTGAGCGGTTTGAATTATGTGGAAGGTTCAGAAGGTTCACGCGTTCAACCGGTGGCTCATGCAAGTTTTGACGCTTGGATCAAAAGCTACCGACCAAATGAAAATTCTTCCAATACAACAATGACTTATTATTCTCGCGGTGGCTTGCTTGCAGCGGTTTTGGATGCTAAAATTGTTACCAAATTCAATGGCAAAAAATCCTTAGATGATTTCATGCAAAAATTGTATCAAGATTTCTACAAAAAACTCAATCGCGGTTTCTCTGAAGCTGAGTTTCAAAAAGCATTGAGCGATTTTATGGAAGAAGACATGTCTGCTTTTTTTAGAGATTATGTCAACGACACCAAAGTTCCTGATTACAAATCAATTTTTGCACCTGTTGGATTGAAAGTTGAATACATTGGTAACGCAAAACCGTCTTTTGGCGCAAGTTTTTCTCAATCGAATGGAAAAGCAATGGTGAAAGCAATTCGCGTTAATTCCGCAGCTGAAAATGCTGGTTTGAGTGTCAATGATGAAGTGATTGGTTTCAATGGTTACCGCGTTGAAGCCGGAGATTTGGATGGAATTTTCGCAGGACTAACTCCAGGAGAATCAATCAATCTTTTGATTTCTCGCGACGACGTTTTGTTGGAGATAAAAGCAATCATGGGAAGTTACGAACGACCAACGTACAAAATGACATTCGACAACAACGAAAAAACTTTGAAATTGCGCAATTATTGGTTGAGATAGGAAATCCAAATTGGAGATTCTTCCTTAACTTTGAGCGCTAATAAATCGGAAAATGGAAATTATTCAAAACACCCACAATAACGTTTGTACGATTACATTGAATCGTCCAGAAGTGTTCAATTCTTTCAACCAAAAAATGGCTTTTGCTTTGCAAGATGCGTTGAAAAATGCTGCAGCAAATGAAGAAGTTCGCACAATTGTCATCACTGGCGAAGGAAAAGCGTTTTGCGCAGGTCAAGATTTAGCGGAAGCGACTGATCCAAACGGACCAGAATTGCAATCGATAGTTAAAGATCATTACAATCCAATCATCGAATTGATTCGAGCGATTGAAAAACCAATCATTGCAGCGGTAAATGGTGTTGCAGCAGGAGCTGGAGCAAATATCGCATTGGCTTGTGACATTACGATTGCTAAAAATTCAGCGAGTTTCATTCAAGCTTTTTCAAAAATCGGTTTGATTCCAGATTCAGGAGGAACATTCTTTTTACCACGCATCATCGGTTCGCAAAAAGCATTGGCTTTGATGATGACAGGCGACAAAATTACTGCGGAGGAAGCGGATCGCATGAACATGATTTACAAAGCAGTTGCAGATGAAACTTTCCTAGAAACGGTAACTACTTTCGCTGAAAATTTAGCTAAAATGCCAACGCGTGGATTGGGATTGACTAAGAAAGCTGTGAACGCAAGTTTCACCAACGACTTGACGACTCAATTGGCTTTGGAAGAAAAATTGCAAACGGAAGCTGGTCAAACGTATGATTTCAACGAAGGAGTTGCTGCGTTTTTAGAAAAAAGAAAGCCTGAGTTTAAAGGAAAATAATAAACTCGTTCAACGATATTTAATACATTAAAATTCATGAATTCAATTCATATTGGAGTAGTTGGCGCTGGAACAATGGGCGCTGGAATTGCGCAAGTTGCTGCTCAAAGTGGTCATCAAGTTGTTTTGGTTGACGCCAATCCCGAAGCTTTGACAAAAGCGGAAAATGGTTTGCGTAAAGTTTACGACAAACTCATTGAAAAGGAAAAAATCACCCGAGAAAAAGCAGATGAAATTATTGCGCGCATTCAATTTTCGATACACCTTTCAGATTTCAAAGAAAGTGGATTGATTATCGAAGCGATTATCGAAAAACTAGAAGTAAAACACCAAGTTTTCAGCGCGATTGAAGCAGTTGTTTCAGAAAATTGCATCATTGCATCCAACACTTCTTCCCTTTCGATTGCTTCGATTGGTTCAGTGTTGAAAAATCCAACACGTTGCATCGGAATTCACTTTTTCAATCCTGCGCCTTTGATGCCATTGGTAGAGATTATTCCGGCTGTACAAACTTCCAACGAAACATTGACTTTAGCGAAATCTATCATCGACAGTTGGAAAAAGATTTCTGTAGTGACGAAAGACACACCAGGATTTATTGTGAATCGAGTTGCTAGACCATTTTACGGCGAAGCGTTGCGCATTTACGAAGAAGGAATTGCAGATTTTGCAACCATTGATTGGGCTATGACCACAGTCGGCGGATTTAGAATGGGACCCTTTACTTTGATGGATTACATTGGAAATGATGTGAATTACACGGTTACTGAAACCGTTTTTGAAGCATTTTATTTCGACCCAAGGTTCAAACCTTCATTCACGCAAAAACGCCACAAAGAAGCAGGATATTTTGGTAGAAAATCAGGAAAAGGATTTTTTGACTACAGTGCAGATGCAACTCCTGCTACTCCAACAGAAGATTTGGATTTGGCAAAATCCATTTTTGAACGCATTATCGTGATGTTGATCAACGAAGCGACGGATGCCTTGTTCTTGAATATTGCTTCGCGAGAAGACATCGATTTAGCAATGACAAATGGAGTCAATTACCCAAAAGGATTACTCAAATGGGCAGATGAATTAGGATTGGATTTTGTGTTGAATTCATTAGAAAATCTGTTCCAAGAATACGGAGAAGATCGTTACAGACCAAGCGCATTGTTGCGCAGAATGGTGCGTGAAGGAAAAATGTTTTACTAGTCAAATGAGTTCCATTATTCAAACTTTCACTTTGCAGCTGCCTAGAGAAGTGAGATACGACATTCTTTAAGTCGGAATATCTAGATATTTTGGTGTGAAAAAAGGAATTAAAATGATTTTTCTATCTGCTTTTATACAAGCCGAAATTGCAAATCATCAACAAACTAATAAACTTTTTTCGTAAGTTTGTCAGATACCAAATTTAGTTATATGAAGAAGATTAAGATACTATTTTTTCCGATACTCGCGCTTGCGTTGTTTTTTGGATGCACAAGCTATGAGCCAAAAGTATACGGACCTGTAGATTTTGAAATTGAGCTTGAAGGACCGTTTTTCAAAGACGGGGTAACAGACGGTATAACTGTTGTTAAGTTTAAGCCCGAAGATTTTGGCATTTCTCGTGATGAAATTTTCAGCATGAAAGTAAACGAGATTACTTTAAAATGTGAATCTGACAGCGGTTTGGGTGCATTTGAAAATCTAGTTTTTGCTGTTATGACTGACGATACCGATACAAAGGAAGTTGCTTCAACGAAAGTAAAAGGAAACCCTAAAGAACTAAAAATCAAGGGGCTTCAAGAAGCTGAAATCGAAGGCTTCAAGGGAATCAAAGAGTTTTATCTGGAAGTGACCGGTATCACAAAAGCAGATGTAGAAGAGAATATTAAGCTTTCAGGCACTATCAAAATGGACATTATGATTCCTGAAAAATAATATAGTGGTACGAACTTTGCATTGCATTAAATAATAAACTAAAATAAAAAATTATGAAAAATTCAGGTAAACTTTTTCTGTGGTCCTTCGCCCTGCTGACATTTTTTTTCACGTCCGCGTTCACGGTGTCAGTTTTAGCAGACGATGAAGGGGATAAGTTATTAGGTGTTTGGCAACCAAGTCATGGAAAAGCGAAAGTAAAAGTGACCAAAGTAGGTACTAAATATTTTGGCAAAATAGTTTGGCTAAAGGCGCCAACTTATGAAAATGGCACTAAAAAAGTCGACAAAAATAATCCAGATCCTAAGATGCACGATACACCATTGTTGGGATACAAAATTTTAAAAGATTTTGAATTTGTTGGGAAAAAGACTTGGGAAAACGGAACAATTTACGACCCAGAAAATGGCAGTACTTATAATTGTGTGATCAAGCTGAAAGACAATAATACAATTGAAGTACGCGGTTACATTGGTGTTTCTGCAATTGGTAGGACAGATACATGGAAAAGATTAGCTAAAGAATAATTTGGCTTAACTATATAAAAAAGAGGTTGTCTATTTAAAGTCAACCTCTTTTTTATTTTTATGGCTTGTCAAGGACTGACAAGATTAATACTCACTTGAAAATATGGTGCGCTATTTACACTGTTTTCCATGACAAATGGGCGATCGCTGCCGAAACCGCGGTAAAAGTTACCACTGTCAACATTAAAACTGTAATTAATTAAATATCCAGCTTGAGCACCAACCCAAATAAAATCAGTGATAGCTCTTTGGAAATCTAATCTAGGACGAATTTCAGATCGACGAAGTTCTATTCTAGAATTATCATAACCCTTCACCATATTCGGAGCACTATTTTCAGGAAATAATTGATCATTATTTGACAAATGGTAACTGGAACCAACGATTTCAAAGCCAGCAAGCAATAATGTTTGTTTGTTGAATGTGTAGCGAAAATGCGCACGCGCTGGAAGCAAAGCCTCAATTCCCCACTTTTCATTCTTGGAAGTATAGTTATACAACATCACGGGCAAAAAGCTCAGCCCACCAGCACGGTATGTTTGCGTCGCACCAAAACCAAGTTGATAACGCTCATTAAATTTCCACCCATATGCCAAAAGCCAAGTAAGCTTGGTGAAACCAGCGGACTGCATGTTGTTAAAAGTGTAATCTCCGCTATAATCACCTTGTACAAATCCCAAAATGAAGTTTTTTTCATTCAAAGGCTTAAAGATTGTCGAGTTCAACTGCAATACCTTCAAGTTTCTACTCGCGGCGGTTAACAAAGGATTATAGAGCGAGTCACTTCCAAAGGAGTAATTTGATTCTACAAAACTACCTCCTACGTTTATCAAAATTTTGTTATTAGAAAGTACGGGGATATTTGCCGTAAGCGAAAGTCCATTGTAATTTCTAACGTTACCATTTTGTGTGGGAATTAAACCAACAGCACCTGCATTTATTTCATGACCCAATGCGTACTCATAACCAACTGAAATTACCTTAGCAGGACTTAATCCAAGAACTTTTGGTGTGCAGAACTGCTTTACTTTTTCATCAGTAGAATATTTTTCATACTGACTAAAATCTTCTTCGTCTTCCTGCGCGAAAATCTGCGTAGTTATAGTTAGCAAAGACAGAGTCACTAAAAAGATACTTCGTTTTTTCATAGAAAATAATTTTGTTGTATAAAGATAATGGTTGAATTGGTTTTAGCAAAAAAATGCGGAGAAAAATATAATCCGCTATTGTTAAAATTGCTATTAACCTGCCTTTGATTGTATTTTTTTATCACTTTAAAAGTTAAATATATTTAAGCTACAAATTCAAGAACAAATAGTGTGCAATCGCACATCTAAAATTGAACTATGGCCCCATGGAATAAAAAAGATTACAATCATTGGCATACGACTGTATTTTAATTTGTAAATCAATCTTAAAGCTGCACTGTTCCTGAACTCAAAATCTTGAAAAGGCACATCACCCTTTTGATAAATATCCGGAACTTCATTTGATTGACAAGAAATTGTGCTTACTAAAAGCACTAACAAAAATCTATTTTTTCTCATTCTACACCAAAATTCAAATTCATTCTACTTTAAAAATACGCATTTCCATTTGAAAACAAAAAATTTCAAACCTTTGCTTACCTTTGCATTCATAAATTAAAACGATGAAAATTCACAACAACATATTAGAAACGATTGGTAACACGCCAATGGTTCGATTAAATGTCTTGACAAAAGACGTCAAAGCAACCGTTTTAGCTAAAATTGAAACGACCAATCCTGGAAACTCTGTGAAAGACAGAATGGCCGTAAAAATGATTGAAGACGCTGAAAAATCTGGACTTTTGAAACCAGGTGGTACAATCATCGAAGGAACTTCTGGAAATACTGGAATGGGCTTGGCGTTGGCGGCAATTATCAAAGGTTACAAATTGGTTTGTGTTTTGAACGACAAACAATCCAAAGAAAAAATGGATATTTTGCGTGCAGTTGGCGCTGAAGTCGTGGTTTGTCCTACGGCAGTTGAACCAACAGACCCTCGCTCCTACTATTCAGTTTCTAGAAGATTGGCCACTGAAATTCCAAATTCTTGGTATGTAAATCAGTATGATAATTTATCTAACCGTGCGGCTCATTATGGATCGACAGCGCCAGAAATTTGGGAACAAACGGATGGAAAAATCACGCATTTTGTGGTGGGTGTTGGTACAGGTGGAACCATTTCTGGAATTGGTAAATACTTGAAAGAGAAAAATCCAAACATCAAAATTTGGGGAATTGATACGTATGGTTCAGTTTTCAAAAAATACCACGAAACTGGAATTTTTGATGAAAATGAAATTTATCCATACATCACAGAAGGAATTGGTGAAGATATTTTGCCAGCGAACGTTGATTTTTCAGTAATCGATCATTTCGAAAAAGTGACTGATAAAGATGCTGCAGTTTACACGCGTCGTTTGGCGAGAGAAGAAGGGATTTTCGTTGGAAACTCTGCTGGTTCTGCCATCAAAGGTTTGTTGCAAATGCAAGCTGAATTGACCGAAGACGATGTGGTTGTAGTTTTATTCCACGACCACGGTAGCCGTTATATCGGTAAAATATTCAACGACGATTGGATGCGTGAGCGCGGATTCTTGGACGAAGGAAACAAAACTGCTGGCGATTTGGTTTCAAAACATGCAGATCATCCGTTGGTTTTTGTTTACGCGGAAGAATTGGTTTCCCACGCTGTTGCTAAAATGCGTAAATTCAATATTTCTCAAATTCCTGTGATGAAAGACAATGCATTTGTTGGTTCGTTGGATGATGTGCACACTTACCAAAGTTTGGTTGACAATCCAAGTTTGATTGACACGCCTATTTCTGGAATCATGCAAAAAGCATTTCCAGTTGTCAAAGAAAACACAACAATTGAAGAAGTTTCCAAATTGATTAACAAGGAGACAGCTGCTGTTTTAGTTGAATTAATGTCAGGCAAATTTCACATCGTTTCAAGACAAGATATTATTTCTTCGTTGTCATAAAAAGATGATTTTCACAGATCAAATGAATCGGACAATCCGCTTGGAAGCAATTCCCAAGCGGATTGTTTCTTTGGTACCATCCCAAACAGAATTTTTATTTGATTTAGGTCTAGAAAATGAAGTCGTTGGAATCACCAAATTCTGCATTCATCCTGAGGAATGGTTTCGCTCCAAAACACGCATTGGCGGAACGAAAACCGTGAATATCGAGAAAGTCAAAGCATTGAATCCAGACTTGATCATTGCCAACAAAGAAGAAAATACCCAAGCAGATATTGAAGCTTTGGAAAAAATTGCGCCTGTTTGGATTAGTGATATTTCCGCGTTAAGCGATGCGTTTGAAATGATGCAACAAGTTGGTGAAATCTGTGGAAAATTGCAAAAAGCCGATGAAATTGTTCAATCAATAAAAAGTCAATTCGAGACTTTTGAAAATCCTTTTAAATCAAGTCAATCCATTCCAAAAGTGATTTATCTAATTTGGAAAAATCCGTATCTAATCGCTGGAAAAAACACCTTTATTGACGATGTGCTTCAAAGATGCGGACTTGAAAATTTGACGCAAACTGATCGCTATCCTGAGTGGAAACCGCAAGAAAGCGAAACTCCAGATTTTATATTATTGAGTTCCGAACCTTTTCCTTTCAAACAAAAAGACCTAGATGAACTGCAAAATCAATTTCCCCAAGCTAAAATCTTATTGGTTGATGGAGAGTTATTTTCTTGGTATGGTTCCAGATTGAAATTAAGCGTGACTTATTTTAAAACGCTTTTCAAGTAAAATCAGTTATTCAAAGTCAACAAAAAACGCAACATTTCAGTCACCACCGTTTTTTCATTTTTGAATGTAAATTTCCCAGTCAATTTATTATTCCCATTAATCGCTTTGAATTTAATTTCCGCCACTGAAAGTGATTGAAAAAGTGTTTTACTCGCTTTGTAAGGTGGATAAAAATTCAATCCTACTGTCATCAAACCTCCACCATTGATTTCTGTGATATTCGTCAAATCTCCTTCTAAAAGAAATAAATCTGTGTTTTTCTTTTGTAGCAAATTAGAAGTATTTGAACCGAAAAACAAAGTGAAATCATCCAAAATTCGCAAAGTGTAGGCTTTCTCTTCTTTGATTAAAAGTAAACCATTTGGTGTGGATGCTTCAACCACAAATCCCAATTTTTGCCAAGGGATTTGATTTTCCACCAATGCCTTTCTATCCAATTTAGAATCAAATGAAAGCAATAAATCTCCATCAGGTAAAATGTTATTTTCGCCAATATTTGTTCCTCTGTAATTGACAGAAAGACGATTTATTTTCGGCAAATTAAAACCATCTGCGTTCATTTTAGACTGCAAAGTGTCCGCCAAATTTTGTGGAATAATTCCTGAAAGCAAGTGAAAACCATCTTTTTTCAAAGTCCAATTAGATGTTGAATTATTATTTTGTGCTGTAAATTCCCCTTCTAAAATCAACTGATTTGATAAGAGTTGTACATTCATTTGTCCCTTACCAAAAGGAGATTTCGAAGAAGTAGAAAGCGACAAAATTTGACCTTCTTTGTTTTCGGAAGTGAAAATTTTCGGATTGACATTTTTCTTAGTCAAGGCCTGTGATGCAAATGCTTTCGCTAGTTTATCAGAAATTCCTGAAGTTGTTGAAATCAAAATCCCCACGTTTTCGTTTGCGTTGAAAAATTGATTTTCAGAAACCATACTCGAAATGTTTGCTTTGAAATTCTTTGCATCAGTTAAATTGAATAGAAAGCCAGTGATTTTACCTCCCGAAACTGATTTTTCAAAATAAATGACATCTGAAAGCAAATCGATTCCAGCATCTTTCCATGGAGAATTATCAAAATCTTTTTGCGTCATTTTTTCGACTTGGGAAAAAACTTCTTTGTCTTTATCGTCCAAAAAAACATCGTAGATCGCAGATTGAAAAAAAGATTTTGCATCCATTTTAACCACTATTTCTGCTGATTCAGGAATATAAAACGCATTTTCATTTGTCTTTTTGGCAAACAAAAACTCTGACAATAGAAAGGTTCCCCACAAAAACAACAATCCGAAGAGCACTGGGAAAATTCTTTTTAATTTAAATTCTAATTGCATGGGATAAAGGTAATGATTTGGAGGGAAATTTAGGCATTAGGACATAGGATTTAGAGAATAGGCAATAGGATTTAGGGAATAGGCAATAGGATTTAGGGAATAGGCAATAGGATTTAGGGAATAGGCAATAGGATTTAGGAATTGGGAATTGGGTTTCATATTGTGAATAGCGTTATCTTTGTGGCATGGGAAAGTTTTTGATGTTTATTTTGAAAATGTTTGGTTGGAGGATAGATCCGCATTCGCCTGAGGGTGTGAAAAAAGCGGTCGTTGTGATGGGGCCGCACACTTCCAATTGGGATTTTATCATTGGAAAAGTCGCGTTCATGCAATACAATATCAAAGGTACTTTTTTGATTAAAAAAGAATTGTTTTTTTGGCCATTAGGCTGGTTCTTGAAAGTGATTGGTGGAATTCCTGTTGATCGGAAATCAAACAATAACTTTACTGACCAAGCAGTTGATTATTTCAACAACAATGAAACGATGTTCATGGTTTTTACGCCAGAAGGAACGCGTTCTTACAGTCCAAACTGGAAAAAAGGATTTTATTACATCGCTCAAAAAGCAAATGTGCCGATTTACATTGGTTACATCGATTACAAAAAGAAAATCGGTGGCTTCTACCCTACTTTATTCCAACCAACTGGAAATTCAGATGCTGACATTGCAAGTATCAAGGAGATTTTGAGCAAATACGAGGGCAGATTTCCTGAAAATGGAATTTTTACTGTGGAAGACGATGCAAAAAGAGCTTTAAAAGAATCGAAGTAAATTACTTTTTTTCAATCGTGCTTGTTTTCTTATTGAAGCCGTAAGGACAATGTTTGCAACCACTTTTGCAACAATATCCGCGCTTTAGATGGTATTTTTCAGTAAAAACGAAGTAGCCCTCTGGACTCAAATAATAATCTTCTGGATCCATTTTACTTCTTTTTGAAAAACCTGAAAAATCATCGCTCATGGTGCAAAATTAGTTTTTATCTTTGAAAAAGTTGCCCGATTCAAATTAATATGTCAGAAAATCTAGCTCATTTTATTCAACAAGAAAAATCCATTTTGCAGCGTTTGCAAAGCAAAGATTGGGATGAACGGAACATCGAAGTTTGGGTCAAAAGAGATGATTTATTGCATCCGGAAGTTTCTGGCAATAAATGGCGCAAATTGTATTACAACATTGAACAGGCGAAACAATACAAGAGTGATGGAATCTTCACTTTTGGAGGCGCATTTTCAAATCATTTGGTTGCAACGGCTTTTGCTGCGAAAGAATCTGGTTTAAAATCCATTGGTTTTGTGCGTGGTAACGAATTACATAAAGATTCAAATCACACCTTGCGAAGATGCGCTGATCTTGGAATGGAATTGCAATTTCTATCGCGGGAAATGTATGTTTTGCACAACGACAAACAATTTATTGACGAATTGAAACTCGAAAATCCCGGATTTTATGCCGTTCCAGAAGGCGGTGCCAATTATTTCGGAATTATTGGTTGTCAAGCGATTTGGAAAGAACTTCCTTCAGACGTTGACCATCTTTTTGTAGCACAAGGCACTACCACCACTAGTTGCGGGTTGTTGCTTGGATTGCCAGAAAAAACAGAATTGCACGTTGTTCCTGTTTTGAAAGGATTTGATGTTCAAAAAACAATGCAAAATCATTTAAATTGGCTTTTGTTTGATGAAAATCTTGCATCAGATTTAGTAGCGAAAGTCAATGTTCACGAAGAATTTCATTTTGGTGGTTATGGAAAATACACGCCAGAATTGTTACAATTCATTAAACAAACGTATCAAATTCATCAACTTCCACTCGATCCTGTTTACACTGCAAAAGCTTTTTACGCCTTGGAAGAAACCCTAAAATCGTCAAAATTCGACAATCAAAAAGTCGTTTTTTTACACACAGGTGGATTGCAAGGTTGTAAGTCAATTGAAGAAAAAGAAAACATGCGATTCTTTGACTAGACCTCAAAAAAATATGGATTTTAATTTCGTAATCAAATAATTATTATATATTTACAATCACTACTGTCCGATAAAAATAAGAAATAATAGAATTCGACGCTGAAGGTCTTGATTCTACTTGTGTGATAATCGTATTTTAAAAAGTAAGCCCCTTTTTAAACAGAGCTAAATTCTAATTGAAGTTGATAAGTACTTTCACGA
>CANHQP010000004.1 GCA_947462925.1 Flavobacteriia bacterium
ACTAATTTATTGACAGTAGGAACTTCAGCTTCTGCACCAGGTACAATTGCTTGGACTAGCGGTTCAGTGCTAGGCCCAATCAAAAGATGGTTTGCTGCTGGGATCACCAATACTAGTGATGCTTCTACCATCTTCCCCGTTGGTTTAGCAGCTAAAAACAGGTGGGCAAAATTGAATTTTACAAGTGGTTTAACAACCGGTGGTTCGGTTATTGCTGAATATAGAGCGGGATTAACTACTGGGATGGATGTTGTTATTCCTAATCCAACTGACCCCTTTAATCCGACAATTTATCCAAGTTATGCAGGTTTACCAGCGTATGTAAATGGGCACATGGTCACAAATTATGAAAATGAAGGCTATTGGGAAATTACTCCTACAGATGGTGATTTAACAACATTAAATGCAGCGCAATATTCATTGACATTAAGGGGGAATGCTTTAAGTACAGTGTCTTCTGCAGCAGCTATGTCTCAATTGCGAATGATAAAATCTTCTGGTCCTGCTCATACATCTTGGGATAATGGTGGTATTGGTTTATATACTTCTAATTTTACTGGTAGTAGCAATCCAGCTGATTTCACCATCACCAACACTGCAATGACAGGCTTCAGTTGGTTCAACATCGGTTCTGGCCAAATTAGTTGGTTGCCTGTAGAACTTACAAACTTCGCAGCCAATTGTAACGAAAAATCTGAAGTAGATTTAAAATGGTCAACAGCCAGTGAGCAAAATTCTGAATCGTTTATTGTTGAACGAAGTAGAGATTTGTTACAATGGGAATCTGTTAGTACAGTTGATGCCGCAGGAAATTCCAATTATAACATTAATTATGCAACTGTAGATACAGATCCATTTGGTGGCGTTTCTTATTACCGTCTAGTACAAGTTGACAACAACGGAGCAGAGAAAATTTACGGTCCAATAAGTGTGTCTTGTTCTGGTGTAAATAACAGCATGATTGTTTTCCCAAATCCAACGAAAGGAAACTTTACAGTTGAAATTTCAAGTTCGGAAAATATCAGCAATGCACAAATTCAAGTTACTGATTTAACTGGTAAGGTAATCAATGAGAGAACTACAAGTATCTTGGAAGGAAAAACTCAGTTTACTTTTGAAGGTTTAGATCTGCAATTAGGAACATACATCATCAATCTAAATTCAGGTAATGGTAAGATTAATCCTGTTAGAGTTGTTGTAAATTAATACAAGTTTTATTGAAATCAAAAAATCCCACTCATTTTTGAGTGGGATTTTTTTTGCATGATATTTTAAATTGTTTTAAATTTTTGTGGGGACGCAATGCATTGCGTCCCCACAGAAATTTGTCCCCACAGAACTTTTTCCCCACAGAAATTTGTCCCCACAGAACTTTTTCCCCACAGAAATCCAACTTTAAAATATTCAAAAAATCAAATACATCTGCATCGAGTTTTTTAGACGCGAATGCAAGTTTTCTTTTTGGGCATAATAATACGAGATTGTTTGTTTTTTTTGACTCATCAAATCGTAGTATTGATTCCTGCAGGCATCAAATTTTGCAATAAAATCCCCAAACATAACAAAATGCTTTAAGGCATTAAATGTGGGTAAATCAAAATTTCAACTTCAGTTTTAATGTTGTGGGTAGTTTCATAAAATTTAAATCTAGTGCTTTTAATATGGCACCAAGAATATTATGCGCTAAGTAAATTGAACGATCATTTAGTCACCAAATATTGGTAGCACAAAATTGCACGTAAATTGTATAAATGTCGCTAGGCTTTAGATGTGGGTAGATCAAAATTCCCATCTCACCTTATGATGCCGTAGGTATCAAATTTCAACCTATAAAACCTTAAATGTACAATTCCTTCTAATCCTTTAATCTGTGGCTGACTTTACTGATTTTTATCAAAGTTGCACGCAAAACTTCAAAATCACTTTTAGATAATTCCCAAATAGAGAAATTGTCATTTACTTGATTTTTCCGTTTGAAACCCAATAATTGATTGTATTGTTGTGCTATTGTATTATTGTTTTTGACTTTGGCCTGAATAGTTATTAGTCCCAAATTATCGAATGCATATTCTAACAGTAGGATGGATGCACCTAGAGAAATACCTGTTCCAACGAAAGTGTTTTCACCAATAAATAAACCTGATTCTGCAATTTTGTTTTTCAAATCAATATTTTTCAAATGGATTAATCCAACTGGTTTAAGGTCAATTTGTATGACAAAATATTGATTAGATTGTTTGTCTAGCTTTTGAAACCAAATCGATTGTTCGGTTTCAGAGATTACTTCTTGAAACTCCATCTGACTTCGGATCTGGTCTTGATTCCGCCAGGTGCGTACAAGTTGAATTGTGTCCAAATCCAACGGTTTCAATTTGAGTCCAAATCCAGTTAGTTGATTCATTTTTTCAAAACAATTACTTGGTCTAATTGGTTTTGTGAAATCCATATCTTGCGAATATATTCGCCGATAATTCCAAGTGAAAGCAGTAAAAGTCCAGTTGAAAAGAATATAGCAACAATCAATGATGTAAATCCAAGTGGAACATTATGAATCATTTTGTTATAAATAAAATAGCAACCCATTCCAAAAAATGCAATTGATAATATTAAACCAAACCGAGTGATTAATTTCAATGGAATCGAAGAATGAAAAAGCATAATTTGCATTGCCATTTTTAACAATTTCCAACTAGAATAAGTCGAATTACCCTGTTTTCTTTCCTCATGTTTTATTTGACAAGTTTGGATATTACTTGAGTATTTAATCAAGTATTCTTCAAGTAAAACTACACTCAAATGTTTTGTTTTGAATATTTCAATCACGTTTGATCTCATCAATCTGAATGAGCTGGTGTTTGAATAGTCGCTTCCACTGGTCAGTAATATCTTTTTCAAGAGATTACTTCCTATTTTTCTGATCATATTATGTTTCCTTTCACCATACATTCCAAAAACCAAATCAGCATTTTCTTTATGCAGTGTTTCAAGCATCAAATTTATTTGGAAAGGATCATGTTGAAGGTCGTCATCAATTGTTGCGATAAGTGGCGCTTTAGAATAATGCAAACCAATCGAAATTGCTGTGTGTTGACCATAGTTTTTTGCTAGTTGAATCGGCCGAATGCTGAATTTCGCTTTTGCTGTTTTTTGAATTAATTGCTCATAAGTTCCATCTTGACTCCCGTCATCAACAAATATGACTTGTAATTCTAAATTTTGTGTTGCATTCCATTCATTGAGTCTTACAATTAATGAATCCAAATGATCACGAGATTTATAAAGTGGTATGATAATGTCTAAATCTGCCATACAACAAAATTACAATTCAATTTCAATTGGCTGCATACAAAAATCTGGTTCGAATTTAATTAATCCTGATGCCATTGAAAATCCAACGCCAAAGCCAGATATTAAAATCCAACCGTTGTTTTTTTTGTGATTTTCCCAAATTGTATTTAAAGTTATAGGAATACTTGCGGATGCTGTATTGCCAAATTCGTATAAACTACTTGGAACGATTGATTCATCCAAGCCAAGTTTTTTTCGAATTGACTCATTAATTAATTTATTCGCTTGGTGAAAAATAAAGTAATCAGGAAAATTAAGTTCTTTTGACGCGAATTCTAACAAATCTATTATATTCTTTGGAACATATTTAACCGAGTAGTTATAAATATCGATTCCATTCAACCTCATGTATTTTTTATCATCAGCGCCTTTTGAAGTAAAAATAGCACTTTGACCTTGTCCAGCTGTTTCTAAATTGAAATATCCTGTAATTTCATTTCTATCTTCAGTGGATTCAATTCCGATGATCGAAACTCCATCTGAAAAAATCGGTTTTGTTGTATTATCATTTTCTTCAATTAATTGAGAAGAAAGATCTCCACAACACAAAATCGCGCGTACATTTTTTTGATTAAATCCATGCATGATTGACTGAACAGTTTGTAGGCCGTAAACAAATCCGGAGCATCCCGAATTGATGTCATAGCACAAGGTCTGTTTTTCGAATTTCATGTCGCCATGTATTCTACAAGAAACTGATGGAATGGATATTGTAGTGGTTTGCGTTACGCAAATTAGGATGTCGATTGAAGCTTTTTCCCAGTTTAAATTTGATAATAATTCTTCAATTCCCTTTGAGAAATAGTCTTTGACATCAACACCTGATTTTGCATCAGTTTTCCTAAATCGTATTCCGGTATGTTTTATTAAACTCTCTTTGTCTTCAATCGAAATATTTGGCAAATCCAAATTGTCTTCAGTAGATTTTGGAACTACAGAAACGATCCCTTTGATTGTCGAACCGAAAGTTTTAATCAGTGCCATTGAATCTAGTTTTTAGCAATAAATGAATGTCTTCCAATGTTTGGCAAGAAGCTAAATCACTTGCTGAAATTAAAACATCAATTTCTTCGTTAATTCTAGAAATAAATACCAATGCATTCAATGAACTCCAAGTTCTAATCGACCTGAAAGTAGTATTCTTGTTGATTTCATTAGCATCCACTAAGAGTTCATCCGCTGTGAATTGCAAGAATTTTTCGATTGACAATAAATCATGCATGAACAAATATACATAAATTGATTATTGATTACAATTTTGATTGATAAATACTGATTATTGCGACATTCGATTAAAGACACTAAGATTTTATGATATTAGGATTTTAAGACTTTTTGATTTTGCTTTAGAAATAAAAAGTTGCAAAGCAACAAAAAGATAATCTCGTCTTAAAGTTGCGCAGCAACGGCTCCTAAAATCTTAATATCTTAAAGCGCAGCGGGTCTTTTATAACATTTCAAATCCCGAGGACATACAAAATTCACTTTAATCAATTAACTTTACATCCTATAATTAATTCTATCGAAAGATGATCAAACATACAAAATCATACATTGCTGATAGTCACATCGCTTTTGTTTTGGGAAAAGAAGTTCCTAAAGTTGAAGGCGTTTCTAAAATGGTGACTGATTTGGCAAAAAAATTCATCGATTCCAAAGATGATTCCGATTATTTAAAATTAGGGGAACAATTTATTTTCTTTATCAGAGAAAATGAAAACCTTGAAAAAATGCGTGTTGCAGGACATGAGGTAAGAGCCAAATTAGTCAAGAGCGCTAAAGAAGTTTATGTTGTTGGGCAGGGAAAAACCATGTTAGCTGTAGCTGAAGGTTTGTCGTTGTCTAATTACCAATTCCTGAAATATTTCAAAGACGCAGAGAAAAAGAAAAATGCGTTGACGCAAATTTATCTTTTGGGTGATGTGAAGGAAAAGAAAATCAATTTGCTGAACAACACCTTGAAAGCGGTTTTTTGGGCACGAGATATGGTCAATGAGCCAGTTTCGTATTTAACAGCCACTCAACTTTCTAAGGAAATTGAAATTTTGGGAATTGCCGCGGGATTTGATGTGAAAGTACTAGAAAAAGCCAAAATTGAAGCCTTGAAAATGGGCGGTTTATTGGCTGTAAATAAGGGTTCAATCGATCCTCCAACATTTACGATTATTGAATACAAACCCAAAAAACCAGTTAATCAAAAACCGATTGTTTTGGTTGGAAAAGGTGTAGTTTACGATACAGGAGGTTTGAGTTTGAAGCCAACTGCTAGTTCTATGGATTTAATGAAAAGTGACATGGCTGGTGCCGCATGTATGGCCGGTACAATCTATGCCGCTGCATTGAATCAATTGGATGTACATTTAATTGGTTTAATTCCAGCAACTGACAACCGTCCAGGTGGAAATGCTTACACTCCAGGTGATGTTATCACCATGTATGACGGAACGACTGTTGAAGTTTTAAATACAGATGCCGAAGGTCGCATGATTTTGGCGGACGCTTTGGCTTATTCGAATAAATTGAATCCTGAATTGGTGATTGATGCTGCAACCTTAACTGGTGCAGCGGTTGTTGCTATTGGTACTAAAGCTTCCTGCTTGATGGGAAATGCTGATCAAAAAGTGATGAATGCTTTAATCGAATCTGGAATTGATGTGCATGAAAGATTGGTACAACTTCCATTTTGGGATGAGTATTACGATGAAATGAAATCTTCAATTGCCGACTTAAAAAACATCGGCGGAAGATATGCAGGTATGATTACCGCAGGTAAATTCTTGGAACATTTCGTGAAATCACCTTATGTTCATTTGGATATTGCTGGTCCTTCGTTTCTAGAAGCTGCACAAGATTACAAGGGCAAAGGCGGAACTGGTGTTGGAATCAGATTGTTAATGAATTACCTTCAAAACTATAAATAATGGAAAGAGAAGGCGCACCAATTAGAGTTGGAATTACCATTGGCGACATCAATGGTATCGGACCGGAAGTAATAATTAAAGCTTTAAGAGATAATAGAATATTAGTTGATTGTACTCCTATAATTTATGGGTCTACAAAAACGATGTCCTATCATAAAAAAGCAATCAGAGACGAAGAGTTTTTATATCAATCTTGCAAAACGGCTGAAGAAGCTGTTCCAAAAAAGATTAACATCGTCAATGTTTGGAATGATGAAATTAAATTTGATTTGGGCTCTGTTACTGAAACTGGGGGAAAATACGCTTTTTTATCTCTAGAGCGAGCAACTGAAGATTTAGCAGCAAACAAAATAGATGTTTTAGTAACGGCACCAATTTCGAAAGAAGCAATTATCAAAGCTGGTTTTCAATTTCCTGGACATACTGAGTACTTGGCACATTTATCAGGTGTGGATGAAGCCTTAATGGTGATGGTTGGACCAAATTTGAAAGTGGCATTGGTCACTAGTCACATCGCATTGAAAGATGTTGCAAACACTTTGACAAAAGAAAAAGTACTTGCAAAAATTAAGGCGCTGGAAAATAGTTTGAAAAAAGATTTCGGAATCATTAGACCAAGAATAGCTGTTTTGGGGGTAAATCCTCATGCTGGAGAGAATGGAAAAATGGGTACCGAAGAAAGTGAAATTATCAATCCAGCCATCAATCAAGCAAAAGGGGAAGATATTTTGGCATTTGGACCTTATCCAGCTGACGGATTTTTTGGTTCAAATCTTCTTGGCAAATTTGACGGAATTTTGGCAATGTATCACGATCAAGGTTTGACTGCTTTCAAAGCTTTAGCCTTTGAAGAAGGGGTAAATTATACAGCTGGTTTGCCAATCGTACGAACATCTCCAGATCACGGAACGGCATTCGACATCGTAGGTGAAGACAAAGCTTCTGGACAATCGATGAGAAGTGCAATTTACTTAGCGATGGATGTTTATCGTAAAAGACAATTTGTCAAAGAAATTTCTGCAAATCCTTTACAGGAACAAAAGAGGGTAGAGGACAAACGAAAAGGCAAAAGAGAAGAATAACCGAGTTTTTGGAACGAATAAGCCTTGAAAGGACGACATCATAAACGATGGAATTTATCCCATCGAACAAAAACTAAATTTCCCAAAGCCCTGAAGGGGCGTAATAAAGATTAATTCGCATAAAAGTGATAAAACTTGCTTATATCTGCAGCTCCACAAGTTGGGGAGGATTGGAAATGAACCAATGGAGAAATGCTTTATGGATGAAAGAGCGTGGTCACAAAGTTGTCATTTTTGCTTTAAAAGATTCGCCTATTTACAAGAAGGCAGAAAGTTCAAGTATTCCTGTCGTCGAAATCAAAAAGCACCGAAAGTATTATGATTTTGGAGCTAGTTTTCAATTGATTAAATTACTTAAAAGAGAAAATGTTTCGCATTTGATTGTTAGAGACACGAGAGACATGAGCATCTCTGCAATGGCGAAATTTTGGTCTTTTGGTTTTCATTTTCATTTATCATATTTTATGGAAATGCAGTTGGGTGTTCAAAAAACAAATTGGCTGCATACTTTGAGATTCAGTCAATTTGACTTGTGGTCTTGTCCCTTGGCTTGGTTGCAAAGTCAAGTACTTTCAAAGACAAGATTTGATTTCAATAAAACAATAATCATTCCTTCTGCCTTGGATCTTTCACCCTTTCAATCTGTTTCAAAAAACAATGAAAATCAAATAGAAGCAAGAAATTTACTCAATTTACCAGCAAACAAGACGATTGTTGGGCTGATTGGAAGATTTGACCCTCAAAAAGGACAAGTTTTATTGTTAGAAGCATTGAATTCTTGCATTAACAAAGAGGTATGTGTTTGCTTGCTCGGGGAACCAACACTTGGGGAAGGAACAACTTATTATGAAAGAATTGAAAAGACGATTGAAGATTATCAGTTACATGACAGGGTATTTATTCGACCATTCCGAGAAGATATCGCCTCATTCTATAAAGCCATTGATGCATTTGTGATGGCTTCAAAGGCAGAAACTTTTGGAATGGTAACTATTGAAGCAATGGCAAGCGGTGTGCCAACAATAGGCAGCAATGCGGGCGGTACACCGGAAATTTTGGAATATGGAAAATTAGGTTTTCTTTTTCAACCTCTTGATGCCTTGAGTTTAGCAAAATCAATAGACGAATTTTTAAATAATAGAGACTTAATTTCACCCAATTTGTTAATGGAAACTGCCAAAAAATATGACCAACAGGTGGTATGTGCAGCGGTAGAGTCAGCATTGAATTTACAATAAATCGAGCGCTTATTTGTAGTAATCCTTTTAACGAATAATTACGTCCTTTAAATTCAAAAAAATAATCTTTAAAAATGCATAAATAACGGCTTTTTTAAAATAAATTTGTGGATTAAGCGTTTTTATTTTTTGCTTAACGACTCAATATAAAAGATTGACATACATGACTTTTCGTTTAATAAATATATTTACTGGTATTTTTTTATTGCTGTTAGTTGCTTGTTCAACTGAGAAAAACACTTTCATTAACAGAACTTATCACGGCGCTACTGCTAAATACAACGGTTTATTCAATGCCAATGAGTTATTGAATCAAGCTATGAAATCATATCAAAGTAATCTCAAAGAGGATTACTACGAAGTATTGCCTATTTCGCCGCTTCCAAATGAGGAGGAGGTGATGGGGATGTTTCCCGCGATTGACACAGCAATTTCTAAATGCACCAAGGTAATTTCTAATCACAGTATGCCATCCGTTGAAAATCTTTCAAAAAAGAAGGAAGAGCACAATCGCTGGATTGACGAAAATTGGTTGGCAATTGGAAGGGCAAGTTATTACCGAAGAGATTATGATGGAGCCATTAAGAATTTTGAGTTTATTCGAAAATTTTTCGCAAAAGATCCTGCAAATTATGAAGCGACCCTTTGGATAGCAAAATCTCAAATTGAAATCAAAGATTATTCGGGAGCTCAGATTAATTTGGACATTTTGAAATTGGCCATCGAAGAAACAGAAGCCAATAAAAAATCATTCAATTGGAAATTTTGGGAAAAAGAAAAAAGTGAAGACGGAAAAAAATTGACAAAATCTGCCAAAAAACGTGCGAAGAAATTAAAGAAAAAGCAAAAAGAACAAGAAGAGGAAGATGAAAAAGCTGAATTTCCTGAATCTATTAGATTGGAATACGAGAAAACCAAAGCTAAATTGTCACTGATTAAAAAAGAGAATGAAGAAGCAACTAAGTCGTTAGAGGAAGCCTTAAAAGTTGCCAAAAAATCAGCAGATAAAGGAAGGATTCATTTTGTTTTGGCTCAAATAAATGCCAATGCTGGTGCAAATGAAAAAGCCAAATACCATTATTCAAAAGTATTGAAATACAATGTTCCGTTCGAAATGAATTTCAACGCACGGATTAATCGTGCATTCATGGGTGGAGATGGTAAGATTAAAAAGCAACTGAATAAAATGTTGCGGGATGAGAAAAACTCAGAATTTAAGGATCAAATTTATTACGCTTTAGCTGATATTTCATTGCAGGAAGGACAAAAGGAATCAGGAATTCAGCTGTTGCACAAATCTGCTTTTTTTTCAACTAATAATGCGCGTCAGAAAGGAAAAACCTACGAAAGATTGGGGGATTTGAGCTTTACGGATAAGAATTATGTCAAAGCACAAAAATATTATGATAGTTGTGCCAAGGTAATACCTGAAAATTATCCGAATGCAGAAGGAATAAAGAATAAAGCACTAAAACTGCAAGATTTGGTAACGGCTGTAGAAACTGCAGCTTACGAAGACAGTGTTCAAAGAATTGCTCAAATGTCACCAAACGAACAAGAAAAGTTCGCCGAAAATTTAATCAAGAAGATTAAGGAAGAAGAGGCTTTAAATAAACGCCGAGAAGCAGAAAAACTGAAAGAACTTCAAAATCAAGCTTTAGCAAATCAAGATCAAATTTCGGGGAATAAAAGTTATTGGAACAATATCAAAACCCGTTCTTCGGGCTATGAAGAATTTAGAAGACAATGGGGACCAAGAGATAACGAAGACAATTGGAGAAGAAGTGATAAAATTGTTTTGGTTCAATTTACACCTGAAGATGGGAATGATTCTATTCCAAATGAAATTGTAAAAGAGGAGGAAAAAGATACACTTTCGGTAGAAAGTTTATTGGCTAATTTACCTTTTGGCGATTCAGCAATTGCTGCTTCTAATCTAAGATTGTTAACTGCTTTGTATGATGCGGGAATTATATACAAAGATCAGTTGAATGAAAATAAGATGGCAGCTGAACAATTTGAGAAAGTCTTAGCTAGAAATTTAAAAAGTGATTTTAATTTGATGTCTGCTTATCAGTTGTATTTGATTTATGAAAAGACAGATGCTTCTAAATCAGATGTTCACAAAAATTTCATTTTAGCAAATTATCCAAATTCAGATTATGCTAATTACTTGCGAGACCCAGACTTTTTTGTGAAAAGAAAAGAACGAGAAAAACTAAATGAACAAGATTACATTACCATTTTGGATCGCTACAATAGAGGTTTGTATTATCCTGTAATAATTAGAGCAGATGAAGTGATTGATGGTGAAAAAGAAAATGTGTACAGATCCAAATACATGCTTTTAAAGGCCTTGGCTATGGGACAATTGAATGAAGATAAGCAAGGATTACTTCCTGTTTTAGATCAAGTTGTAGCTGAGTATCCTGGTACACCAGAAGAAGCAAGAGCCAAAGAAATGATTGGCATTATTAAAAATGGATATTCAGCCAATATTCCTGCAGATTTTTCAAAGTCTAATTTGTATAAATACAAAGAAGATGATGAGTATTGGATCGTTGTTTTTCCAGGTGAAAAAGAGTCAAAAAATATTGGTTTGGCAAAATCTAACGTTGATGATTTTAACAAAGAGTTTTTTGGAAGAAATAAATTATCTACTGATTCTAAGGTTTTTGGGAATGATCAAAGTGTGATTGTGGTCAAAACATTTACAAAAGAAGTCGATGGCCCAAACTATATGAATAAATTTAAAAAGACTAAAAAGTACTTGGGTGATATGCAAAATGCAAAGCTGATTTTTATATCTAAAGATAATTTGAAAGTGCTTTTTGAAACAAAGAAGTTGGAAGAATACGAAACATTTTATTTAGAATTCTATTGATTTGTAGTATTTTTACAATCGTAAAGAAATGATATGAAAGAACTACCGGAAGTAAAAAAGAAGGCCAATGTTTATCTTCGTTTTTCTTCCATAGGAATCCAAATGGGTGGAATTATAGCTTTTTTTACATGGCTTGGAACCTATTTAGATAAAAAACAAGTCAATGAAACACCTATTTGGACAATTGTATTGTCATTGTTTGGAGTTGCAGGTTCACTCTATTTGGTAATTCGAGAAGTGCGTAAAATAGATAATTGAATAAAATGAAAACCAAGTTTTTTAAATATTTTCCATTTGTAATGGTCTTTGTTTTGCTTAGTCATTTTTTGCTAGTTTTAGCAGAAAAAATTCACGGTGAGGTACTTCAAGCAATTATCGTTGACGCATCTTTAAGTGCTATTTTTGGAGTTGGTATTTTCATCATTTTACCAGGTTTGAAAAAGGATTCTGAATACTTTGCCATGCGTTTTATTGGTTTGACAACCTTGCAAATGTTATCCATGATGACTTTGATTGCAGTATTGATTTTTGGTAATTTATCAGAACCACGATACTGGGCTTTCACAGCAATTATACTATTTGCTTTTTTATTGAGTATTCAATCTTTCTTGTTTATCAGAGAGGTCAATAAAAAATAGTTTATTTCCCTTTTAAAGCTTTTATTATTTCAATTATCTTAACCAAATCTGGTTGCAAAGTATCGATTGAATATCTCGCGTTTTCTCCCAGTTTTCTCCCAGAAGTTCCTGAAAAATGAATGGCATTTGGATTAACTTTTGTTTTTATTTCAAGAATGTTGTTTGCATTTACACCTCCACCCACCATGATTTCTATTCGGTCAGAGGCGAATTTTTTCATTTCAATTAACTTTTCAATTCCCTCCGTGGCATTGATTGCTTGACCAGAGGTTAAGATACGACTGAACCCCATTTCAATCAGTTTTTCCATGCTCGATTTCCAATCTTTTACCTCGTCAAAGGCTTTATGAAAAGTTACAGGAATTGCACCAGCAGATTTAATAGTATCTTTTAAAAATGATTCGTCTAGTTCGTTTTGATTATTTAGCGCGCCAACAACTATTCCATGAACGCCCAAAGATCGAGAACTATGAATGTCAGATAGCATTACTTCTTTTTCGTCAGTATTGAAGTCGAAATTTCCACCTCGTGGACGAATCAAAACATGGGTTTCGATAATTTTTTTTGAAAATTCCTGCAATCCGAAGGAGGGAGTAATTCCTCCTATTTCTAACTGTTGACAAAGTTCAATTCTCGTAAACGAAAGTTGATGCGCAATTCTTACAGCGAGTTCATTTCCAGCACAAAGTTCTAATTTCATCCCCCTTTTTTTTCAATAACAAGGTGTTGTTGTGGAAACGGAATGACGATTCCATACTGTCTGAAAAGTCGATCAATTTCAAATCGAATTTCAGATCTGTAATTGTTGGCATCCCAGCCTTGATCTGCCCAAAATATCAATTCTAAATCCAAACCTTTGTCACCAAAATCCTTCATCCTAACCATTACAGGCTCTGATTTATTAACTCTCGGATGACTCAATGCAGCTTGTTTCAAAAGCGTACAAACCAATTCTGTATTTGATTGATATTCAACCGTAACATTGATGATAAATCTTGTAAGATCATTTCCATGACTCCAATTCTCCACATATTCTTGTGTCAATTTTGCATTGGGAATTAGGAGGACGTTGCCATCTCTTGTTTCAATTTGTGTCGTTCTTACATTGATTTTTAATATTTTAGCTACGATCGGTTCTTTGAATTTAGAATCTTGCAATTCGATGATGTCTCCAATTTTTAAACTACCTTCAAATAACAGAATCAAACCTGAAAACCAATCTTTGAATACATCTTGTAAACCTAATCCCAAACCCACTAACAAAGCAGCTGAACCTCCTAAAAACACACTTGCATTGATTTCTAATTCTTGCAAACAAAGGTAGAAGGCGATGAGGTAAATGATGTATTTGCTGATTTGTACATAGACATACTCTGTGCTGGGATTGTAATCTGATTTCCCCCTAAACTTCTTGTTGTAGTATAATTTCAAGAAATTTAAAATCATTCTTGAGACAACAATAATAACAATGACGGAAATAATTTGAGAAAAATTTATCCTGATTTTATTGGATTTGATGATGTCGTATTCCAAGAATTCAGTGAAAGTGATTTCTTCATTGTTGATGTTGAAGCTATAGATGGCGATGTAAAAAGCTAAAATATAAACACTTTGACTCAGTAATTTCAGCCAAGTTGCCCTTCTACCTTCCAATTTGATATTCGCTCCAATCAAATAGCGTTTCATCGATTGGTGAATCAATTTTCGCAGAAGAAATGCAATAAAAAAGATAATGAAAAGCGCGATTAAATTCCAAAGACAAACCTTGTAAGGACCGAATTGAAATAATGTGTAACTCATCATGGATATTGCTTTTTATTTTGGTTTGAACAAAAGTACTGAATTTAGACTTGAATTGTTTTGTCGCTTAATTTTCCAAATAAATTCGTTGCACGCGTTTTGAAATCGATGTCAAAACTTCATAAGAAATGGTTTCCATGGCATTTGCCAATTCATTTAAAGTTTGTGTTTTGCCGATAATTTCTACTTCATCTCCTTCAAAAGTGTCAACTTCAGTGATGTCAACCATGGTCATGTCCATGCAAACGGATCCTACAACTGGACACCATTTTCCTTGAATCACAAATCCTCCTTTTCCGTTTCCAAGAGAACGTCTAAATCCATCGGCGTAACCTACAGGAACAACGCCAATTTTGGTCATTTTTGAAGCAATGAATTTTCTGCTGTATCCAACACTTTCTCCAGGTTGAATTGTTTTGATTTGTGAAACGATGCTTTTCCAAGCAATTGCAGGCTGTAGTTCTTTTTGAACAGAAGAATTAATGCTGAATCCATAAATTCCTATTCCCAATCTAACCATTTCGTAGTCAGCTTCAGGAAATCTTGCAATCCCTTCAGTGTTCAATAGATGTCTATCAAATGGATAGTTTAGTTTTTGACTCAAATGATTACAAATTGTATTGAAAATGGAAATTTGTTCCAAAGAATAGGAGGCATCGAGCATATTGTCGGAATCAGCCAAATGACTGTAAACACTTTTCAACTTAATTTCTGGCTGTGCTTGAAATAATTCGACCACTTTTTCAACTTCGGAAGGAGCAAACCCCAAACGTTTCATTCCGGTATCAAACTTCAAATGAACAGGATATTCCTCGATATTTTCCATGATCAAAGCTTTTACAAAGGCATCCATCATTTGGTAGGAAAAAATCGCAGGTTCCAAGTTGTATTGAATAATGTCGTTGAATCCTTCTTCTTCAGCATTCATGACCAAGATTGGAAGTTTGATTCCGTATTTTCGCAATTCAACACCCTCATCAGCATAGGCAACACCTAAATACTCAACGCCTGATTTTTCTAGAAATTCCGCCATTTTTTCAGCGCCAGAACCGTAAGATGAAGCTTTCACCATTACCAACATTTTGGTTCCTGCTTTCGTTAACGACCTGAAATAGTTGAGGTTATTTTTAACGGCAGAAAAATCAATTTCTACCCGTGTTTTGTGTTTTTTCAATTGAAACAATCGGGCAATTTTTTGGAGTTGAGCCACTCTCGTTCCTTTGATTAAAACAACAGATTGTTGAATTTCACTAAACGAAGGTAAATTTTCATTGGAGATGAATAAAACTTCATCCAATTTGAATTTGTCTAAGGTATTTTGAATTTCTATTTTTTGATTTTCATTCAATGAATCAACCGCTAAAATCGCTACTCTTTTTTTTCCATTTGCGATGCTTAATTGAAATTCCAGTGACTGCGAAAGTGCATCTAAATCAAGATTGTATGTGTCGTTAATGATCAAGTTTTCATTAATCCCATCAAAGGTTTCCATACGTAATGCCAAGCGAGGTAAGTCTTTGATTCTTTCAGAAATATTGTTTTCACTGATTCCAATTTCCATCGCAAAAGCGATGCAAAGGGACAAATTATCTAAACTCGCTTTGTCTTGATATGGCGATTGTTTTAGAAATGAATTGAAATTTTGATTTTCAACCATTTGTCCATGAATTTTTTCCAAGTTGGTTTCAGCCAATTGAATGGATTCATGAATGAATGTTGGGTTTGTATTTTCAAAAAGAGCTAACTTTTCATTCAAATGTTGCGTTGTAGACTCAAAATTTGTTCGATGAGCGGAACCAAATGCAGTAAAAATTCCGATGGTTGGTTCAATCATTTGTTCCAAAAGTACCATTTCACCCGGTTTTGATATTCCAGCCTCGATGATTGCCAAGTCTGCTGTTTCATCCAATGCCAAAAGCGAAAGTGCTACGCCGATTTGAGAATTATAACTTTTCGGACTTCGAATCACTTTTTTCTCTCCAGAAATCAAATGATAAATCCACTCTTTTACGATTGTTTTACCAACACTTCCTGTAATTGCAACTACAGGAAAATTGAATTTTGATCTATGAAATTTGGCTAGTTTTTGCAAAGCCATCAGCGGATCATTTACACTAAGAAAAGTGGCATTTACGTAGTTTGTGGAATTGAAATTTTGGTCAACAACAAATGTTCTAATTCCTTTATTGTATGCATCCTGAATGAAATCATGTCCATTTCTAAATTCTCCTTGAAATGCAAAAAAAGCCGTGTTTGACGGATTGGATATTTTGCGTGAATCAAATGCAATCAATTGAATGATTTCATGATTTTCATTTTCCAATCTGGCGCCGATAACACCAGCGAATGCTTCAATAGAAAGATTGATTTTCAAAACATTTGATTTTAGGATTACAAATGTATTTTATTTTTCGAGATTTCTTAAAAATAGCTTTTTCAAGAATCACAAAGTATCTTAAAATAATATGCATATCCGTTTCTTTCCCCAATAACTCCGGAGGAGTGAAATATTTGTAACGACGGATGTAAATCCGTCGTAAAATGAATGGATAAATTCTGTTTTGGCGTGTGTTTTTGTTTAAACCGCGAAGCAGACACAACGTGAAACCATGACAAAATAATCTTGGGGAAAGTAGCCGATAATCTTATAAGTCAATGTGCTATTTTATTATAGCACCCCCTACAAAGTGGTTGGTATTTTTCAACGGCTCCAACCAAAACTTGTCCTGATTCTGATACAGTTCGGTGCGAAATGTAAGCCAAATTCCCACAAGAAACACAGATTGCATGCACTTTGGTTACATATTCTGCGATACACAATAGCTGTGGCATCGGTCCGAAAGGTTTCCCTAAATAATCCATATCGAGACCAGCGAAAATTACCCGAACTCCTTTGCGCGCCAATTCGGTAGAAATTTGAACTATTTCTTCATCAAAAAATTGCGCCTCGTCAAATGCAACAACACGTTCGTTTTTCCAGATTTTCAGCGCTTCACTTGCTTTTTCAATCACGATGGCATCAAGGCTAGAACCTTTGTGACTCACAACTGCGCTTTCAGCATATCGATTGTCAATTTTCGGTTTGAAAAGCAACACTTTTTGATTGGCGAACTCAACTCTTTTCAATCTTCGAATCAATTCCTCCGTTTTTCCCGAAAACATGGATCCACAAATAACCTCGATCCAACCTTGTTGTCTGCCCTCCATGGGAAAGTGTTCCAAATACATACGCTAATTTATAGGGTTATCAACATTCTACCCGTGAGAAATTTTCAATGAATCGATTTTCACTTGCACAACATTTCATAATTTTAACGCTAAGTTAGGTGTTTAAATACCCGAACTTTCTAAGTTGGTTAGCAACTTGGTCTATTTGTTGAAAATTACTTTAAGAAAAAAGAGATGTCAAAATTTGGTTCAAAAGAAGAAATATTATCGTCCATTCAAGCGCTTTTTGAAAACATTCAATCAGGAAGTTTAACTGCAGATGAAATGGAATCTTTGGTCGAATTAACGCGTGAATTGCACGAACGTGCATTGATTTTGCGTTACAAATCATACGAAGAGAAAATTTTCGGAATCGCTCCAACAAATGTTGAAGTGCAAATGGAGGAGACTTTCGAAGAAATAGAAGCGGCTGCTGAAGTCGAAGAAATTTCTGAAGAACCACATATTCTGTCTTTTGAAGAAGTTGAAGAAGAAATTTTGGAGCATGAAAAACAAGAAGTGACAAATGATGAGCCAGTTTTCGATTTTGACATGTTTGAAAAAGCTGAAGAGGAAGATATTTTTTCTCCAGAGATGGTTATTGAACCGACACCAGAATTGGAGGCGACAATTTTCGAGGAACCAATCTCACCAGAAACGGATGTTGAGCCTGAGGTTTCAGAACCAATTTCTGAGGATGCTTTTGAAGTAGAAAGTACGCCAATTTTCAGTGAACCAGAACCTGTTGAAGAACCAAGGGCGGAGGTTGATACTGATATTTTTAACAGATACAGCAGCAACACAGATGATTCTTTGAGTTCTCGATTGATGTCCTCTAAATTACATACCTTGGTTGGTTCATTTGGATTAAATGACAAATTACAGTGCATTCGTGAGCTTTTCAAAGGTTCAAGTGAAGCATTCAATCAGGCCATTGAGCAACTAGACAATCAAGCAGATTTTTCAGCAGCGAAAAGGGTGTTGGCTCAATTTGCACAACAATACAGTTGGGATTTAGAAAGTAATTTGACTGCTGAATTTATCCAGAAAGTGGAAAGAAGATATTTGTAAAAATTAGTAAAATGAAAGTTGGAATTGTCGTTATTTTATGCGCTTTTTTTCAAATCGCGTTAGGTCAATCAAATCCAACTATTCAGTCAGATGCCCTCACTGAGGGACGAAGAATCACGCAAGAATTGTGTTCTGAAGCCTATTTCGGTCGCGGATATATCAAGTCCGGCGATTCCCTCGCAGCGCAGTTTTTAGTCAGAGAATTTCAGCAACGCGGATTAAAAAAAATCTCAGATTCCTATTTGCAGCCATTTACATTCGATGTGAATACTTTTCCAGGGAAAATGGAAGTGAAATTGGGGGACAAATTTTTGAAACCAGGCACTGATTTTTTGGTCGACCCTACCTCTGGAAATAGTAGTAGCGTATTGAAGTATAAGTATTTATCACGAAAAGATTTTGCGAATCCGAATTTTTGGAGCGCTGCAATGGCGGAAATGAAGGAAGATCCTACCTTCAATGCAATTCTCTTTGACTGTTCTAACATTGCAAAGGATACTTTAAATGAGATAAAAATATTGTCAAGGCAATTGGCAGAGATATTTGATGTAGTCATTGTCAACGAAGAGAAATTTACATTTTCGGTTGAAAATGAACAACATAAACACGGTTTTTTCTATATTCAAAGTGCTGTTTTTGATAGAAATTCAATCATCCAAACCAATATTGAATCAAAATTCAAGAAGAATCATGTTGCCAACAATGTAATTGCGAAAATTCCTGCGAAGGGATTGTTTAAGAAGACAATTGTGTTTTCTGCACATTACGATCATTTAGGGGGAATGGGAAATTCCACTTATTTTCCAGGAGGAAATGACAATGCGAGCGGAACATCGATGCTTTTTGTGTTGGCTGATTATTTCAAACAAAATCCAGTAGATTACAATTTAGTTTTCATCGCATTTGCAGGAGAAGAAGCAGGATTAATTGGTTCAAATTATTATGTGAATCATCCACTTTTTAAATTGAAAAAAATCAAGTTCTTATTGAATTTAGACATTATGGGAAGCGGAGAAGATGGAGTAACTGTAGTGAATGGAACCGTTTTCAAAGATCAATTTGATCAATTACAAAAAATCAACCAAGAACAGCAATTGCTGAAAGAAATCAAGATTCGAGGGAAAGCTGCCAATTCAGACCATTATTGGTTTTCGGAAAAAAATGTTCCTGCTTTTTTCATCTATACGATGGGTGAAAACAAGCATTACCACGATGTGGTAGATACATATGAAGCACTTTCGTTCAACGAATATGTTGACATCGTGAAGTTAATCGCCTCGTTCGTAAATTCATTGGATTGAACCAATTTAAATATTGGATGTATTTTCCCAACATGAGATATTTTCTTTTTCTGTTCCTATTTTGGAGCTCCACTATTTTCGCGCAAGACAATTGCACGTTCAAGTCGCACAATAAAAAAGGCGGAAATTATTATTTCAGTACTTTTTACAAAGATAATATGCAAACAGCTTTGGAGGGAGTTTGCGAAGCTAGATTCAATGGAAAACTCTATGAACGACGGGTTTTTGAAAAAGGAAAATTGATTGAAGAAGAACTGAATTTTACAAATCTTAAACCACGAGTAAGATTTAATCGATTTAACAAAATAAAAGATTCTACTATTGCTACTTTGGTCGTTTTTTACGAGAATGGCAAGGTTGAGTATAGATCTAACTATTACATAGATAAATCAGGTAGAAGATGTGAATTTCGACAAGAATATTGGGCAAATGGCAATCCTCGTTTTTCGTATTACATGGCGTTTATTCGCCGAAGCGAAATCGATCAGTATAATGAAAAAAACTACCCGCCACATACAGTGGATGACGAAGGCTATACTTATTTGACGGCACGTTTTGGAGAATACATGAGCTATGATGATGCAGGAAATTTGAAAGAAAAAGTGAATTACAAAGCAGTTTTCCAATCTAACTTTTTTGTGCACGAAATTAGACAAGGAAAATTCACTGAATTTCATGCAAACGGAAAAGTGTACAAACAAGGATTCTTCAATGGCGATGATCCAGATGGAGATTGGTTGGTATATGATTTCAACGGAAAATTATCCGAGGAATTGCATTATAGACGCAATATGAAAGTGGACGTTTGGAAAGGATATTATCCTTCTGGTTCGCTCAGGTATCAGCACACGTATGATACTTTGTCTGAACATCTTTTTAAACCAAGTAAATTAGAATGGGCTGAAAATGGCATTAAAACACTAGAAGTTTTTTTGGATCAAAAAGGTAATGGTTTTCAAAAAGTTTGGAACGCAAAAGGGGTTTTGATTGAAGAGTTTGATATCCTTGCGCAACGAGATTATGGTACTTTTCACAATAAATGGTTTGAAGATGGGAAAGTGCAATCTATTAAATATAATCAGCCCAAAAAGGATACGACATACGTTGAATACTTTAACAACGGAAAGATGGCAAGGCTGAATATGACTGTCGAAGCTACTAATCCTGCTGGAAAGCGAACAACTGTTTCATCAAAAGAATGGAACTTTAATGGCGTATTATTGTCTGAAGTTTCTTCTACCTCAGGGCAAGATTTCAATGAATATTCAGGAAAGATATTTCAAGAAAACGGAGAACTAAAGTCATTTATATTTTCAAAGAATAAAGAAAGATTTGAAGAAACCTATGCGCGTAATGGCATAAAAGTAAAATCATTGCAACGCTTGGATGGTCTCCTAAATGGACATTATCAAACATTTGACAGTTTAGGGAATATTTTGATGCGTTTCAATTATTCAAAAGGGTTGCGTGATGGCATTTGCAGTGAATATGATTCCAAGGGAAACTTGCTTTTTCAACAGAAATATGAGAATGGTTGTGTCGACAAGACCTATAAAGAAGCAAAAATTGAAAATTTAGATTGGAATGGTTTGGTAAACAAAGAACAATACCGGCAAATTACTTACGAGTATCTCAATAGATACGGGAATAAGTATTTTCAAAAGCTTAACAACCAGCAAATAGATTCCATTGCGCAAGCGATTTATTACTTCAAGAAAAATTGGAAAAGTGGATTGGATTTCCCTTTTGCAACTAACAGAAAGTTTTCAAAAAGGATAGATTTTAAGCTTCAAAAAAACCTGTTTCAAGGCGCTGATATTTGCGACACAACCAATAAATATGTGAAAGATTTATTGCTGTTATTTCAGAAACTCGGTTGGCAGTATCCTTCAAAAATGAAATTAGATGGCAATTTTTATACATTTACCTTTTTTGATGATCACTTCTATACCAACTACTTTTTTGAATTGAATTTTAATTGGTATGTGCAAAATGGATTTGTCGTTCTTCCTGTTGAACAAGAAATAGAAGTTCAAACATTCAATAAGTTGAATAGAAACGTTCAATTTTCAATTGGCAAATTGAATGATTGTTGTTATAGAGTGGATTATAGCAATCGGGCTGGCTCATTTAATTGGATTATTTATAATGATGGAACAGTTGAATTTTACAACCAATCATCCAACTGGGATAAATTGGAAGAAGTTGATGAAAGGCATTATCGTATGTTCGATGATTGATTTAACATTTTCACTTTATGGTGTTTTAATTTGATGCAGTTTACCAATGCTAGAATATTTTTGAGAAAATCACTATCTTTAGCGCTCAAAGATGCTAGGACTTATGAAGCTACTTCAAATAATCTTGTTTTTATTTCCTTTTTCATTGATGGCTCAAAACTATCTTGGAAAGACACCAAAAGCAATTGAATCACGCGCAGCAAATTGCGCACCACCCACAGCGACTACTTTTTTGCAGACCAACAATGTGAAAGCGATGATTCACACTGCAGGAAATTTATGGCAAGTTCCTGGTCAGAATTATTCTCAATATGAGGTTCCTAAGAATTCTGGGATTATGGCACTTTTTACTGCTGCTTTGTGGTTGGGTGGAACAGACATCAATGGACAACTAAAACTAGCGGCTTTGCGTTATCGCAACGGTCAAGATTATTGGACGGGACCAATTTCACAAGGAGCAGCCATTACAGATTTCGCAACCTGTCAAAAGTACGACAGACATTTTACCACCACACAAGATATGGTTAGAGAGTTTGATGCTTGGTATGAATCGGGGTTGTATGATCTAGAAAATGGTACCAATACTCAAGCAGAAAACTTTCCAAATTATACGGTTCCAAAAATCATCAAAGAATGGCCAGCTCATGGAGATGTTTCTCTAGGGCAAGATTATTATTTAGCTCCATTTTATGACAGAAACAATGATGGAGAGTATAGTTGGGAGAATGGTGATTTTCCTTGGTATGATATTAAAAAAGATAAAGTTTGCAGTGTTGATAGAAAAGTAAGTCTTTACGGTGATGAAAACTTTTGGTGGATCATGAACGACAAAGGAAATATCCACACCGAAACAGGCGCTGATCCGATTGGTATGGAAATTCGCGCGCAAGCATTTGCATTTGCAACCAATGACGAAATCAATAACATGACTTTTTACAATTATGAATTGATTAATCGCGGAACTCAAACACTATACAACACTTATTTTGGTTTTTTCGCCGATGCAGCATTGGGAGATCCGTTTGATGATTATGTGGGGTGTGATGTAAATCGCGGTTTGGCTTACGTTTATAACGGAGATTCCTATGATGGCGATAATAGTGGATTCAAAGGATACGGAATCAATCCTCCAGCAGTTGGTGTAGATTTTTTCGAAGGACCTTATCAAGACAATGACAACATCGATAATGCGTTTGGAATTGGGGTAAACGAAGCACTAAACGGAATTGGATACGGTGATGGAATTATTGACAATGAGCGATTTGGGATGAGAAGGTTTTTATATTACGTGAATTCAGGAGGCGGAGGAAACCCGAATCAAACCGATCCAATAACTGGTTCAGATTTTTACAATTATTTGCGTGGATTTTGGAAAGATGGAACGCCATTTTACTACGGAGGAAGCGGCTATATTGCTGATCAAGAAGCGGATCCAACTGTACCTTGTGATTTCATGTTTCCAGGCGATACCGATCCCTTGGGTTGGGGAACAAGCGGAAATCCGCAAGTGCCGTGGACAGAAGAAACGGCAGGAAATCAACCTTATGACCGAAGATTTGTGCAGTCGGCTGGACCTTTCGTTCTGAAACCTGGTGCTGTAAATAATATTACCGTAGGTGTAGTTTGGGCGCGCGCTAGCAGCGGCGGACCATTCGCTTCTGTGGAAGTATTGAGAAGGGCAGACGACAAAGCGCAAGCATTATTTGAAAACTGTTTCAAAGTGCTAGACGGACCTTATGCGCCAGATTTGAAAATTCAAGAATTGGAAAATGAATTGATTTTAACACTCTCAAATCCTGCGAATTCTAATAACGCGAAAGAAGATTATAAAGAATTTGATCCATTTATTTCTGCTGCAGATTCAACTGCCGATAAATTTTATCATTTTCAAGGATACATGATTTATCAAGTGACCAGTTCCTCCGTTTCAGCTTCTCAAATTGAAGATGTTTCTAAAGCGAGATTGGTTGCTCAATGTGATATCAAAGACAATGTTTCAACATTGATCAATTTTGAGTATGATGAAGAGTTAGAAACACCAATACCAGTAAAAAAAGTGCAAGGTTCGAATACAGGAATCAAACACAGTTTCAGTGTGAATGAAGATTTATTTGCACAAGGAAATAGAACATTGGTCAATTTCAAACGCTATTATTATTTAGCAGTTTCTTATGCTTATAACAATTACAAAAATTATGATCCAACTGACCCTCAGCAATTAGATGGACAGAAAAAACCTTTTTTGGCAAGTAGAAAGGCAACGATTGGAGAAATCAAAACAATAGAAGCGATTCCTCATAATGTCAATCCAGAAGCTGGAGGTACTATCCAAAGTTTATCTTATGGAACGATGCCTCAAATCACTCGCTTAGACGGAACTGGAAATGGAAATAATTCTTTAGATTTTACTTCTAGTACATTAAATCAAATTCTGACAACTGGATTTGCTCCAAAGCCAACGTATGATTATGGTTCTGGACCATTGAATGTGAAAGTAGTTGATCCTTTAAATGTTGTCGGTGGTTATTTTGAATGTAAATTTAGAAAATATCAAAATGTCGGTGCAGAACAGCACATCAATTATTACGGAACAGATACTGCTTCTTGGGTAATTTACAGATATGATTCTGAGAATAAAGTAAATCTTTTAGATTCAGTTGTGTCGGAAAGAACCATCAAAAATCAAAACGAACAAATTATAGCTAAATGGGGTATTTCGGTAGAAATTATCCAAAGTAAATATTTCAAAGCTTCAGATCCAACAGGACCAGATTTGGCGCAATCACTGGAATATGATCGTTATACTTCGCCGATAGAATCTACCATTGAATTCAAGGATTCTTCTAAACGATGGTTGTCATTTATCAACGACAATGACAATTATTTTCCAACGAATTGGATTTTATCGGGAGTTTACAATCCAATCGGAGCTGATACGGTTACACAATCTCCAGCGTATCTCAGTCCGAAGTTCTACAAAGATGAGTTAAGTAAAGATCCTGAACAAAATTATGAGAAGATTTTGTCTGGAGGATTTGCACCTCATAATCTAACCGGATATCGAAATGAATTTAGTCCACTTTGCTATCCAACTGGAACAGGTCTTTTATCGACAGGAACAATCAGTACAATCAGGGCACGAAGCAGTATTTCTAGACTTCCAAGTATCGATGTTGTGATTACGACGGATAAATCAAAATGGACTAGGTGCGCTGTGATTGAATTGGGAAGAGACGAAGCATTGAATGTTGGTCAAGCAAAGCCAGGTACGTTGCGAAAAAGTCCGAGTGTAGACCTCAACGGAAATTCTATCGAAGGTTATGGAATGGGATGGTTTCCAGGTTATGCAATTGACTTAGAGACTGGCATGCGTTTGCACATGGCTTTTGGAGAAAACTCTTTCTTAGGAAGTGATAATGGAAATGACATGATTTGGAATCCTTCGAATAGAGTAGTGGACAACAACGGACGACCAATCATGGCTGGACAGCATCCAATTTATGTTTTTGGATACAATATCAACGGTGAAGGTTGTCCCTACTATGATGGTTCAAATTGGGTTTATGACAAGTTTTTTGACAATACCGCAGCATCATTAAAAACAGCGTACACAAGTTTGAGTTGGGTTGGAAATCCAATTTTAACTGAGGGACAAAAGCATCTTTCTACCGATGTAAAAATTAGAATCCGTGTCAACAAAGAGTACAATGAATTTACCGCGACAGGCGAAAATGGTGGGAAGCCAATGTATGCTTGGAACATGGACAATGTTAGAACTGTTACAGGAAGTCAGGATCAATTGGCTGAGTCGTTGAAATTGATAAATGTGGTTCCAAATCCATATTATGCTTATTCACAATATGAAAAAAGCCGTTTGGATGCAAGGGTAAAAATCACCAATTTACCTGAAATCTGCACAATTAAGATTTACAATGTTTCTGGAAAATTAGTCAAAACAATCAAAAAAGCGAATACAAATACTTACGAAGATTGGAATTTGAAAAACGATGTTGGTATTCCGATTGCCAGCGGTGTCTATTTGATTCACGTGAATGTCCCAAAGGTTGGTGAAGTGATTGTGAAGGCATTTATTGCCATGCGAACTTCCGACTTGGAAAATATTTAAATAACTTGATATTTGATTGGCGCTCCAAAAGTGCCAATCAATTGTCCTTTTGAAAAAGTTAATTTTCCATTTACAAAGACATATTCAATTCCTTCTGAAAATTGATTTGGATTAGAAACAGTAGCTTTACCATTGATGGTCTTTTCATCGAAAATCGTCAAGTCAGCCATTGCTCCATCTTCCAATATACCGCGGTTTTGCAAAGCTGGAGAAATCAAATTTCTTGGTAAAGTGGTCATTTTATCTAATGCTTTTTCTAGCGGTATTCCGATTGAAAGACAATGATTAATTGCAGTAGCAAAGCATCCGGCGCCACGAGGATGGGAATTCGCATTTTTTTCAAATTCAATTCCGCCGTCTGATCCAATCATGCAAAAATCTTCTTTCAGAGCCAAATCAATGGTTTCAGAAAATGACATCGTACCTTCAGGAACAGCGACCAATTTTTTTACTTTACGGTATTTTGCGAATGTAGCGGCGTTCAATTTTTCGCCAGTTCCCACTACTTGCAAATCACTGTACGTAATATTGTATCTTTTTTGCCAACCTTCCGCAAAGCGCATCGAATGCAAATAAGTAGCCCAAAATGAATATGGATAAACGCAACAAGTGATATTCAGTCCTTCTTTTCTCGCGGATTTAATTTTGTCTAGCGCTTCCGCCATTTTATAGGTTCCGCCCGTTGAATGTAAGTGATCGATGTGCACATTGGCGCCACTTTCTCTTGCAATTTTGATTGCCTCATCAACGCCTTCTAATTCTTTTGCTTCAGAAGAATGTCGCAAATGCATAAAAAATGGACGATTGTATTTTTTGGCCAGTTTCGCATATTCAACCGTTTCTTCGTAAGGAGTTGGTTGATATTCAATGCTGTGAGATACTCCCAAAGCGCCTTCTTTCAAACATTTTTCTACTTGTTTTTTGCGTTCAGCAATTCCATGTAAATTGTAACGAATCTGCATCACAAAAGTGGAAACGCCAAAATTGATGTAATGCGGTAAAGCACTAAATCTTTTGTAGTAAGCTGCACAATCTGGACTTCCGCCATGCATTTGGAGCGCTGTTGTTACGCCATCCGAGACTTTGTATTTTTCGAAAATTTTGAAAGTTGAACCTGGACTCGTGCCATTGTCAGCTAAAATATCGATAAAACCCGGAGAAACAATTTTTCCACGGATATCAAAAACCGAATTTCCTTCCAAGGTATTTGCAGGCGCAAAAATTAATTTGCCTGAATCGTCAATCCCAACATCTAAAATTTGCCATTGATTTTGAAAAAAACACTTGCCGCCTTTCAAAACAGTATTGACTTTATTGGATTGCAAAAACCGCATTCCATCAAACAACATTCCTGCTGAAACAGTTCCAGTTATGCCTAAAAATTTTCGTCTGTCCATCCGTTTTGTTGAATCAAAAAACCAATTTACAGATTATTAGTAAATTCGAATGCACTTGTGGACAATTATATTTCTTAATTTTACCTTAACAAAATGTTTCCATGGTCAAAAAGCTTTTCGTACAATATTTCAAACTGTTTTTATTTTGGATTTTAGTATTTGATTTTCAAAGAATTGTTTTTTCAATCCACAATTGGAACAAATTTGAAGGTGTCTCATTTGGAGAATGGTTGGGCGCTTTTTTCTATTCAATTAAGTTAGATTTAGGCACAGCGGGAGCCCTCGTTATTTTGCCAGCGCTACTTTTGACCTTCAGATTAATTTCTGATTCAAAATGGATCAATCGCTTTTTCTACGGTATTTTATTTTTTGAAGCACTTTTTGTTGCGCTCATTCACAGCGGTGAAGTAAATGCCTACGGCGAATGGAACCACAAACTGACTTCTCGTGTTTTCATGCATTTAGGCAATCCCGATGAGGTTTTCAGAACGGCGGATTACAGTATGACAATTTGGTATTTCGTTTTCCTTTTCTTGGAATTGGTTTTTGCGTGGAAATTAATGCGCTTTTTATTCAAATTTCAAGATCAAATTTCATTCAAAAAATGGTTTATTGCGCTTCCAGTTTCTCTAATGTCTTTCAGTATTTTAGGTTCCAGTGCTTTCTTATTACTCCGTGGTGGATTGCAACCCATTCCAATGAATATCAATGCAGCTACTTATTCAAATAATCCTGTGTCAAATGATTTATCGATCAATTCATTGTACTTTTTCGGAAAAAGTTATTTGTTGTACAACCGCAGTGAAATCGATGAATACATGCCGAAAATCAATCCGAAATTGGCAAAGAAAATCACGGATGATTTGATGGGTTATCCTAAAAACCACGACAATTATTTTTTGAAAACAAATCGTCCCAATGTGGTTTTCATCGTTTTGGAAGGTTGGTCTGGTGAAGCAATCAGCTGTTTGAGCAAAACCAACACCGACGAAGTCAGCCACGGAGTGAATTCAACCCCAAATTTCGATAAAATTGCCAACGAAGGAATTTTGTTCACCAATATTTTCGCTACCAGTGGAACTTCAGAAATTGGTAATTCGAGTATTTTCAGCGGTTTTCCTGGAATTCCAGAAGTTTCAATCACCATGCAACCAGAAAAACACCGAAAGTTGCGCTCGTTGAATCAAGATTTGGAAGCTTGGGGCTACAACACCAACTACATGTTTAGCGGCGATTTAAAATACGGAAACATTGGCGGTTATTTCATGGATCACGGATTTGATGTCGTGAAAGACGAAAGTGATTTTCCATCAGATTTACCTCGCGGAAAGTTAAATTTTTACGACGAAGATTTATACAAGTTTTTGGTCGAGGCGATGAATAAATCCAAACAACCGTTCATGCATTGCGCCTTTACCGGAAGTACGCATTCACCTTACGATCAACCGAAAGCCAAACGTGGACAAGTTTTCTCAGGTGTTGAATCTGATTTCATGAACGCATTGGTGTATTCCGATGAAGCAATGGGAAAATTCATCCAAAATTGCAGAAAACAACCTTGGTTCGAAAACACACTTTTCGTTTTTGTGGCCGACCACGGACATCCTACGCCAACCGTGACCAATCCATCGAGTTCGATTTACAACCACATTCCATTGCTTTTCTGGGGAAATGCCATCAAAGAAGAATACCGCGGAAAGAAAATGAATGTGTTGGGTTCGCAAGCAGATATCGCTGCCACTTTGTTATATCAAATGGGAGGAAATTCAGACCAATATCCTTGGAGCAAAGATTTGATGAATCCAAACGTTCCTGAGTTTGCCTTGCACACCATCACAAGAGGTTACGGCTGGATTACGCCGAAAGGAAACATGACCTACGAAATGCAATCAGCGGTTTTTGTAGAAGACAATTTCCCCAAAAATGTGCGGTTTAAGGAACATCAAAATTGCTTTGCGTTTTTGACGGAGGTTTATGGGTATTACAAGTCGCTGTAACTAGTTGAAAATTGCTTTCAGAATATTTTCAACAGAGTCTTTATCCATTTTAGTGAATGCAAACCACTTTTTACCCAAATCTTTTAGTGATGCACCAATATGATAGATCGTATTTTTGTCGATAATTAAAAATCGGTCATGGCTTTTTGCAAAAGATTGAATTTCAAATCCGCCATATTGTTCATTTGCTTTTTTGATGTCTAAATCTAATTGCTTGCTTAGGTTTTTCGAGTATAAAATGACTTTTACTTTTTTATTTTTTTTTGGACAAATGCGTGAGCGTGGTTTCGTCAATGTAATTGTCAATAAGGATGATTTCTTCTTTTGTTTTTTTGATGATTTCTGAGAAAAACGCATACGCGTCAAATATTTGTCCATCGAAAAAGATACCTTGGTTGGGAAGTTCTTGCGTTTTGAGTTGAAGAGAAATTTGTCGAACTTCTTTACTCAAGTTTTCGTAATTGCTTTCAATTCTGTCCATGCGCTGATTCATCACATAACCTTTTAGTAAATAATCACGCAAAACATTCGTTGCCCAAATTCTGAATTGTGTTCCTTGTTTGGAATTAACGCGATATCCAACGGAAATTATAGCATCTAGATTATAATAATCAATCACCCTTTGTACTTTTCGCCCCGATTCAATTTGAACTGTTGTATTTTTTGCAACAGTTGCTTCTTGATTTAATTCACCCTCTCGGAAAACATTTGTTAAGTGTCTTGAAATTACAGATTTGTCTCTATTAAATAACTGAGCCATCTGATTTAAAGTAAGCCAAACGGTATCTTCATCTAATCTAACTTCAATGTGTTCCGCAAGTTCGCCCGATTGGAATAGTACAATTTCATTCTTCATAATACTAAAGATAAGGAAATTATATAAAAGATGTTCTTCTATGATACCTTAATTCAAGGGAGTTACTGATTTTCACAAAAAAATCCCAAATTAAAGTAGGATAACTTCGTATCTTTGCAATTCGAAAAGTGATTCATGCAAAATTCCAAACAAAATATTCGCAATCTTAATTTCCCGGAAATTAAAGCACAGTTCGAGGCGATGGGTGAAAAATCGTTTCGTGCCAAGCAAGTTTTTGAATGGTTGTGGAAAAAAAATGCTGGAACTTTTGAGGAAATGTCCAATTTGAGCAAAGATTTGCGTGATAAATTGGAAACACATTTCTTCATTGATAAAATCGTACTCGACGACCAACAAATCAGTTCAGACAAAACCATCAAGTGTGCGTTTGAAGTGGAACCAGGAAAAGTCGTTGAAGGCGTTTTGATTCCAACAACCAATCGCACCACGGCTTGTATTTCCTCACAAGTAGGTTGCAGTTTGTCGTGTACTTTTTGCGCCACAGGAAAATTGAAATTAATGCGCAACTTGACCGCTGGAGAAATTGTGGATCAGGTGGTTTATTTGCGCGATCAAGCTGAAAATCGATACAGACAAACGTTGACAAACATTGTCTATATGGGTATGGGCGAACCGTTGTTGAATTACAAAAACGTGTTGCGTTCCACAGAAATGTTGACTTCCGAAGAAGGTTTGGGAATTTCTCCGCGCAGAATTACGGTTTCTACAGCAGGAATTGCCAAAATGATCAAAAAATTGGGCGACGACCAAGTGAAATTCAATTTGGCGCTTTCGCTCCATGCTGCAAATGACAAAAAACGCAGTCAAATAATGGAAATAAACGACTCCAACGATTTGGAATCTTTGCGTGAAGCATTGGAATATTTCCACGAAAAAACGGGTTCTCGTGTGACGTTCGAATACATTATTTTCAAGGATTTCAACGACAATTTGGAAGACGCGCAAGAATTAGCAGCTTTTTGCCGATGCGTTCCTTGTAAAATCAATATCATAGAATACAATCCAATCGACGATGGTGGTTTCAAACAAGCTGATCCAATCAAAGTAGATGCTTTCGCGAAATATTTGGAAGAGCGAAATTTGGTGGTCAACATCCGTCGAAGCAGAGGAAAAGACATCGACGCCGCCTGCGGACAATTGGCGAACAAAAACAAAGCGATTCCGCTGGAAGAAAGACAATTGAAATAGACCCGCTTCGCTATAAGATATTAGGATTTTAAGATATTAAGAGGCGTTGCTGTGCAACTTTAGGACTGAATACTTTCGGTTGCTTCGCAACTTTAGATTATCTCAAAATCTCAAGAAAATTGAAAGTCTTAAAATCCTAATATCATAACATCCTAATATCTATTGTTCTAATATCCTAGCATCTTAAAATCTTCTCGCCCATCTTCCGCGATCAATTTCAAAAAACAAATCCCTTTCGCGGTATAAAACTTGCCAATCGAAATCAAATTTTGTCCTTTTTCGATTTTCATTTCTCCGCTGTAAATTGATTGTCCGAGCGTGTTGCTGATTTCAATTTGAATCACTTGCGAAACGTCGCTGTTGAGCAAAACTTTCAATCCATTTTCATCCATCGGATTTGGATAATACGCGATGATTTCAAAATTCAGGGGTTGTTCTTGGTTTCCTAGAATGTCTGTGTAAGCCTTGCGAAAGTTTGGAATTCCGTAACCCATCAAAGAATCTGGAGTGTTATATTGATGTGCTGATTTTTGAATTAAATCAATGATTTCCATGTTGTTTAAATTTGGAAATGCTTGCCACAAACAAGCAGACATCCCAGCCATCATGGGTGAACTGAAAGAAGTGCCATTGGCTCGCACCACTTTTTCGTAGTAAGGAATGTATAGATACGTTTGGAAACCGACAGAAGCCACATTGGGTTTCACATCGCCATCACTTGCGGGACCAACGCTGCTGAAAAAAGCATAATTTCCCAAGCTGTCCACTGCGCCAACAGTCAAAATGCTGTCTGCATCCGCAGGCGTTGAAATGTATTTCCAATCGTTCGCACCAGAATTTCCGGCACTCGCAACTACCAAAATTCCTTTGGAGGCTGCGATATCTGCTGCTTTGGCGATGCGCGTGGTATTTCCGTCCATTTGCGCATAAGTGTGATTTTGTAAACTGTCGTCAAATTGAGTGTAGCCCAAACTGGAGTTGATGATGTCAACGCCAGCGCTGTCAGCATATTCAGCAGCAGTTACCCAATTGTCTTCTTCTATGATGTTTTCTTTATCCGCATCTTCACTTCTTAAAAGGTGAAACTTGGCTTTAGTTGCAGTTCCATAATAAACGCCGTCGATTTTTCCAGCAATGGTTGAAAGCACTGCCGCACCGTGAAAATGATCCCAATAAACATCGCCGTCGTGGTCCACAAAATCTTTGGTAGAAAGAATGCGATTTTCTTGAAACAAATGATTGAAACAAGCCATTTCTTGCACGGTTTCAAAGCCTGAATCAAAAACCGCGATCGTCATGCCTTCACCATTTAAACCCAATTCGTGTAAATATTCAATTTGGTGTAAATGATTTTGGTTGTAGGAATACCCATAAGGATAATGGCTGTTGTTGCTGATTTCAATGTTGTTTTTCGGCTCGATTTCGAAAGTAGTTTCATTAGGATCTTTGGTATTTGATAATTGTAGTTTTTGCACGATTTCAATTTGTTGCACAAAAGGCAATTGCATAATTTGATTTAAATCATTGGTATCGTAACAACTGATTGTAATGGCGTTGAACCACTTCGAAGGATTGATAAATTGAACGGATGGAAAAACAGTAATTTGGTCTATATACGATTGATTCACTGGTAAATCTTGCTCAGAAATTGGAGTTTGACTCTTTGTCCTGCGCGCAATGGCTTTGAAAGACAAAAATTGTTCAGGCTCATCGATGGAGTAGGGTGAATTGTTTTTGTCTGTGAATTGAATCCAATATTTTAGGGTGTCTTGTTGTGCGCATAAGTTTTCCACTAAAATTAGAAATATGCTTATTAACAATACTTTAAATGAAATATTCATTCATTTCTTTTTTTAGAGTTGATACCAAAGATAAAACACAATCGTCAAATTTTCAAAAAAATCATTTCTTTTGTATCTGAAATGAAAACAATGATTGAAAATCCATTGATATTTTCCTTGATTCCAGCTTTGGTTCTTGGAATTTTGAATGGTTGGTATTGGCGTAAACAAGGTTACAAAGGGTGGCATTTGTTTTATTTGGGTACAATGGCGTTTTATGCGTTAAGCGTGATGATTTTGAAAAAAATCTGATTTTAACTTTTTTGTTCCTTTTGCTTGATCAAAACGAACCCAAAAATCAAGGCTTTCTCATCAAGTTAAAGCGCAAATTTTCGCATGAATTAAATTTTTGTATCATGCGCTTTATTTTAAAATCTTCTGAAAACGTGATTTTATCGGTGATCTACTTCACTAGCGCTGCGTAGCTTCCTCTAAAAGTCTATATTTTCAGTTCACTTTTAAAAACCTTTCTTCCAAGGTCGTAAGTATGAACTTTGAATTCAAATCGATTTAATCTTAGCCAAATCAAACAATTAATTTTCATGATTTAATTTCATTTTAAATAAAACAACTGTCGTTTTTCAACGATTATTCTCTCCTTTGCTTGAATTTTCCTATATTCGTATCCTCTAAAATGTAGATGGAATGAATGCGATTAATGATCATTTTTTTGCCCTGAAATTGTCAGTTTTACAATTGGCTAAAGGTAAAATTTGGTTGTACATCATTCCTCCTGTAGCGGTGGCGCTTTTCTTTTACAGTATTTTCGCTTTTTTTCACAACATTTCTGAAGGTGCAGAAGTGGCCAAAAAATTGCCTTGGGTAGGAGAATATGTAACTACTGGTGTTCAAAAAACCATCGGTTTCATGGTTTGGATCACGGACGAATTTTACAAATTTTTCATTCTCACCTTGCTTTCGCCTATCAATTGTTTGTTGTCAGAAAAAGTGGACAATGAAGTCACAGGGGCTAAATTTGACGGTGGCTTTGTCCGCGTCATGAAAGACATTGGACGAGCGATTTTCTTGCTTTTCTTCACTTTGATGCTCAATTTTTTGGCAATGTTTATCTGGTATATTTTAGCATGGATTTTTAATTTTCATGTCATTGACAGCATCGTTTATTTTGTCATCGGCGCATTCTTTGTTGGATTTTCGTTTTATGATTTTAGCCTTGAAAGATACGGTGTTGGTTTTTTTGGAACAATTGAATTTGGTTTTGAAAGGATGCTATACATGCTGCTCACTGGTTCAGTTTTCAGTTTAATTTATATGATTCCAGTTGTAGGTTTAATTCTTGCACCATTTCTAGTGACAATATTAAGTACGATTGTTTACACCAAAATGAATCAAAAAATTCCCCAAAATTTATAAACAAACGGTCAAAAACCAATGAAAAAACTTTTTGAAGCATTCTCAAAATCATCTAAACAACAATGGGTTGATCTTTTAACCAAAGAGTTGAAAGGCGCTGATTTTGAAAGCAATTTACACAAACAAAATGTGATTGAACAATTGACTTTTCCAAGTTATTTTCATTCGGAAGATGCCAAGAAAAGCCAACAAGTTCCGGGTAAATTTCCATACACACGCGGCTATGTTTTTGACAACAATGACTGGAATATTGGGACTTATTTATTGGTAAAAGAAGAAAAAGTTGCCAATGAAAAAGCATTGAAAATCTTGAATGAAGGAACCAATTCCTTGATTTTAGATGTAAGCCAAAAATCAACATTTTCGTTGGATATTTTACTTTCAGAGGTTGGTGTTCAATACATTCGCACGTATTTTATTGTGACTTCTGAATCGCAAATGGAATCCATTTTGAGTTGGTTCGAAAATCAACCGAAAGCATTTGTTGGTTTTTATTTCAATCCTTTGGCTTCGAGAACTGAAATTCCTGCAATTGCTACTTCTGTTCAAGCGAGATTGTTTGAAGTAGATGCATATTCAGTCCAACAAGCGGGAGCAAACGCAAGTCAAGAGTTGGCTTTTGCCTTGTCTTTGGGGAAAGCGTACATCGAAAAACAACTTGCGCAAAATATTGAGTTGGATCAAGCTTTGGCTAACATGCATTTCACCTTTGGAATCGGAGCTGATTATTTGGTTGAAATTTCTAAATTTCGCGCTTTCAGAACATTGTGGGCAAAGTTGGTTCGAGATTTCAAACCAAAACACATTTGCAACGAAACAACTTTGATTACTGCAAAATCTGGTTTTGTCAACAAATCTTTGAAAGATCCTTATACCAATTTATTGCGTCAAACAACAGAAGCGATGTCTGCTGTCATTGGTGGCGCAGATCATTTATGGATTCAACCTTACAATGCACAATCCAACGAAGGAATTACGGATTTCACGCAACGCATGGCGACCAATATTTCTTTGTTGTTGAAAGATGAATCGTACTTAGACAAAGTAATCGACGCAGCAGGTGGAAGTTACGCAATCGAATTTTTGACCGATTCCTTGTGCCAAAATGCGTGGGATATTTATACAGAAATTTCCAATTTAGGTGGAATCTTAAATGATTCGGCGCAAACTTGGTTTCAAACGGAAGTTTCGAAAATCGCACAAACTCGCATTGAAAAAATTGTCAATAAATCTCAAATAGTAATCGGAATTAATAAGTTTCCAAATCCGCAACAAACGGAAACAACTTGGGTAATTGACGAAAGCAAATATTTCGGTTTGAAAGCATTGAACTTGGAATTGGCTTTTGAAATGAACGGTGGAAAAGAAGAACTTTCTAGTGCGAAAGCTGAAATCAAATTAGCTTCAAATTCGTTTAAAATCGAAGCTGAAAATCAAACAGGAACAACGATTGATGCTTATGAAACAGCAGAGAAAATTGTCTTGCAAAATTATTACCAAGCTTCTGACATTGCTGATGCAGAACAATTGGGCTACGTTTCAGGAATCGCACCTTATTTGCGTGGACCTTATGGCTCTATGTATGCCATCCGCCCTTGGACAATTCGCCAATATGCAGGATTTTCCACAGCGGAAGATTCAAATGCTTTTTACCGACGAAATTTAGCTGCAGGACAAAAAGGATTGTCTGTTGCATTTGATTTAGCAACGCATCGCGGTTACGATTCTGACCACGAAAGGGTAGTGGGTGATGTCGGAAAAGCAGGAGTTGCCATCGATTCGATTTTGGATATGAAGATTTTATTCGACCAAATTCCTTTGGATGAAATGTCTGTTTCGATGACCATGAATGGCGCGGTGATTCCGATTATGGCGTTTTATATTGTCGCTGCTGAAGAACAAGGTGTCAAACAAGAACAACTTTCAGGAACGATTCAGAATGATATTTTGAAAGAATTCATGGTGCGCAACACGTACATTTATCCGCCTGCACCTTCAATGAAAATCATTTCTGATATTTTCGATTATACAGCTAAAAATATGCCTCGATTCAATTCGATTTCCATTTCAGGTTATCACATGCAAGAGGCTGGAGCAACTGCTGCGATTGAATTGGCTTACACTTTGGCTGATGGTTTGGAATATTTGCGTGCAGGAATCAAAGCTGGAATGGATGTGGATGCATTTGCACCACGATTGAGTTTCTTTTGGGCCATCGGGATGAATCATTTCATGGAAATTGCCAAAATGCGCGCAGGAAGAATGATTTGGTCGAAATTGGTGAATCAATTCAAACCGAAGAATTCTAAATCTTTGGCTTTGAGGACCCATTGTCAGACTTCAGGTTGGAGTTTGACTGAGCAAGATCCTTTCAATAATGTGGCGAGAACATGTATTGAAGCGTTGGCAGCAGGTTTTGGAGGAACACAATCTCTACACACAAATGCATTAGATGAAGCGATTGCTTTGCCAACAGATTTCTCGGCGAGAATTGCCCGAAATACGCAAATTTATTTGCAAGAAGAAACCCAAATGACTTCTATCATCGATCCGTGGGGAGGTAGTTATTATGTCGAAAAATTGACAGAAGATTTGATTCAAGAAGCTTGGAAATTAATCGAAGAAGTAGAGGAATTGGGTGGAATGGCGAAAGCAATTGAAACCGGAATTCCGAAAATGCGCATTGAAGAAGCTGCAGCGAGAAAACAAGCCAAAATCGATGCAGGAAGAGATATTATTGTGGGTGTGAATCGATATCAATTGGAAAAAGAAGAACCAATGGATATTTTAGACATCGACAATACCAAAGTGCGTTTAGGCCAAATCGAGCGCATTAATCAAATGAAAGCTGACCGAGATTCAGCGAAAGTGGATGCAAGTTTGAATCGCTTAGCTGAAATTGCTGCAAATGGCAATGGTAATTTATTAGAAGCCGCCGTTGAATGCGCGCGCAATCGAGCAACTTTAGGTGAAATTTCTATGGCCATGGAGAAAACCTTTGGAAGATATAAAGCAACGATTCGTTCCATTAGTGGCGTTTATTCCTCAGAATCTATGAATGATCAAGATTTCGAAACGGCAAAAACGATGGCAGAAAAATTTGCCAAACTCGAAGGCCGAAGACCTAGAATTATGGTTGCGAAAATGGGGCAAGATGGCCACGATCGCGGCGCTAAAGTAATTGCAACATCGTTTGCTGACATTGGTTTTGATGTGGATATTGGTCCTTTGTTTCAAACACCTGCAGAAGCTGCTAGACAAGCGATTGAAAATGACGTTCATATTTTGGGTGTTTCTTCCTTAGCTGCAGGACACAAAACGTTGGTTCCTCAAGTGATTGAAGAATTGAAGAAATACGGACGTGAAGACATCATGGTCATTGCTGGGGGTGTGATTCCGCAACAAGATTATGATTTCTTGTATGAGTCTGGCGTTTTTGGTGTTTTTGGCCCAGGAACAAAGATCTCAAAAGCAGCAATTTCGATTTTGGAATTGTTGTTAAAAAGTGTTGAAAACGATTGATATTTAGTTAGAATTATGCTTTTTTAAGTGGGAGAATATTCAGGTTTGAAATTATTTTCCTACTTTCGGCATAGTTATTGAAAAACTACTAGAAAAAAATACCTATGAAAAAAATATTTGCCATTTTAGGATTGTTGATTTACTGTGGAAGTGCAAAAGCACAAGCGCCAGACTACAATGATTTAATTATTTTGTTTGCTGATGCGAAATATGAAAAATTAATCTCATCTGCTACAAGATACATTGAGAAGGAATCAACGGCACAGGACGCATTGCCATATTTGTGGTTATCTAAAGGTTTGTACGCCATGTCACAACAAGGTGACAAAGATCCAATGTATAAAAACGCATTTAAAGAGTCAATTGCAGCTTTAGGAAATTTTAGAAAAAAAGACAAAGATGGTTCGCTTTTTCAAGAGCATATTGAATATATTGATAAAATTAAATTGGCCGTTTTAGAGCAAGTTACCAATGAAATTGATGCAAAAGCGTATAAAAAAGCTACGCCAATTTTGGCTAAGTACTACAAAATTTCACCAGATGATGTTGGCGCGAAATTTTTAGAAGCAGCTTGTAAATACCGTGATGGAGATAAAAGTGGCGCGAATACTATTTGGAAAGAAACAGATAAGAAAATGGCCACATTGGAAAATTTAGATAAATTGACTGAAGTGGATAAAATGCTTTTTAGATCAGGTGTTTTTGAAACGGCTGAATGTTGGATTAGTTCCAAACAAGTTGATAAAGCTAAAAAGTTATTAGACAAAGTTGCCCCATGGTTTGAAGGTGATGAAGAATTTAAGACAAGATTTGACAGTTTGAATTTTTAAAATCGAAATTTATTGATTGAAAATGCCCTAGTTACAGGGCATTTTTTTTGTCTAAACTTTTTTAAACAATCCACCTTTGACAATTTTAAAAGTTGAAATTTAAAGTGTTTAGTGCTTCTATGTACCTTTGTAGTATGACAGTCAAAAATTCAACGAATGAGGTTAAAAAATCGAAGATGGAAGGAGTTAAAAAATTCCTAAAATATTTTCGTAATAAATACCTTTTGACTATTACTCTATTTACTTTATACGCCCTCTTTTTGGATGAACAAGACATGTTTACATTGATTGTTCAAAAAAGTAAGTTGAACAAAATTGAAGCTGATCAAATTTTGATCGATGAAAAGTTAGCTAAAACTTCAAAAACGTTAAAGCAAATGAATTATATCTCAGAGTTAGAAAGATATGCTCGCGAGGAAAAGTTATTTAAGAAAGACGATGAAGACATTTTCATCATTTCGAATGAATAATCTTATATTTCTTGGAATGTAAATCTCCACCCACAACTTTCACCTGTAATCTCTTCTAAATCTCCTTCAAGTTGCTCACTAAGTGCTTCTATTATAGTTTTATTGACATGCTCATTTTGTGGTGAAATGACATGTTGAATAGGTGATTTTCCTATGATTTCAATTTGGTAACTTTCACCAAAGAACAAAGTTGAAATTTCAATGTCCATTTCAATTGTTTCTTCCTTTTTCCAGTATTTTTCGACCGAAAGTTGAATTAATTCATTCATTAACATACCCAAGGGAATCAAAGTATTGAAGTTGAAATTACTTTTGATTTCTTTTACTGAAAAGTTCAACACCAAATAATTACTTTGGATATTATACCTCAATGCAGCAGTCAAATCTTCAAAAAAGCGTTGTAAAGAAATTTCATTCGATTCAATAGATTTTAACAATATCAAATGAATTGTAGATAGAATTTGAATTCTTGATTGGATTTCTTTTAAAGTTTGAATGTTGGGCTCATGCGTTTCTTTTAAATACAAACTTACTAAGCTGGAAATAATCTGTAGATTATTATTTACACGATGATGTACTTCCTTCAGCAATAATTCTTTCCGATTTCTGTGTTGTCTCAATTCGTCAAATTGATTTGAAACAGTTTCAATCGCAACATCTAATGCTACTTTTTTGCTCTCTAGGTGTTTTTCTAAAGTCTGTCTTAATTGATTTAATTCATTTTTTTGGATGATTCTAGATAGTAACGAACCCGCAATTTCAGCTATTAATTCAAATAATTTTTGGTATTTTAAATTGAAAAAATGACATTTATTTTCCACTGCTGAAATAACCCCAAATAGTTTACCATTTGATTGTATAGGTACACATAAAAATGAATAATTTTCACTTTCAGAATTTACTAAACTGGAAGTTTCCGTGCGTGCTACAGTTCCAATATTTTCATCTGAGTAAAAAACGGTTTCACCATTATCTTTAGATATTAGCATATTGTTTCTCACAACAGAAACCAATTTTTTTTCGTTTGGAATAATTTCGTAAACAGAAATGTTTTCTAAGCCTAAATAGTTCTCAAAAACAGTGATAAATGACAAGTATACTGATTCAAAATTATCAGCCGCTGAAGAAAATTGAACAAATTTTTGAACGAGTTCAATCGTGACATCATCTGAAGATCTATTTTCGACTTTAAACATATTTTTTCGTTTCTATTCAACATCCAACTCTGGATCTTTTTCCTTTTCCTTTTGTTTTTCTTCCTGTTTGTTTCTCTTTTTGGATTCTTTTATTTCTTTATCAACATTTCTGTTGTTGCCAATTAAAAATCCTAATTGCAATTCATGTGAACCTGCATTGCCGATTCTAATACTTTTTGTTCCGTATTCGAATGCATAGGAAACATTGAAGTTTTTGAGGACATTCATTCCTGCAGAGACTGCAAAAGTATTTCCTTTGCGATACTGAATGCCACCCCAAATAGCCTTATTGTATTTAATTCGAATTCCTAAATCAAAACTTGTAGGAGTTTTTTGAGCTGCCTTAATTAAAACAAATGGCTCTAAATCTAGTTTTTCCGATATTCCAAGGTTATATGACGAAAGCATAAATAAATGTCGATTCAATGTGTTGGCAGTTTCTATTTGTTCAATATTCACCGTATTATTTAACAGTTGTGTGCCACTTAACCCAAAAAAGAACCTATCATTATATAAAACCAAACCGGTCTGAATGTCTAAATTATTTTGCTTTGATAAATTACTTGAAAATTGATTGTAAATATTATCGTTATCGTCATGCAAAATAACTTTATTTTGGTCAATTTGAAAGTTAGACCATCCAGCGGACAATCCAACGCCAATATTCAAGGTTTTAATTAAAGGCATATGAACTGCGTAGCTTCCATATAAACTTGTTTTCTGAAAAGGGCCAATTCCATCTTTGCTAAATTTTCCTCCTATCACGTGTTTTAATTTACCAATCGTTCTATCTGGTGTTTGAAATAAATTGTCTTTATTTAAATTAAATTCACCGATTCCTTCATTCTTGGATCCAATTTGAGTATGACCAGTCAAATATACTGTAGAAGGATTTCCATCAGTGCCAGTAAATTGATTTCTATATCCTAAATCAACTTGAATCAAATCCATCATTCCACCTGCACCAGGATTGAAAATATATGGATTGTGAATGTAATTGGCAAACTGACTTTCTTGTTGTGCAAAAATGCTTGATGACAAAAATAAGATCATCCCTAAAAAGCGCAAATTCAATAGTGTGTTTTTCATTTTATCTTGATTTTTAGCGGATGATACTAATTGGACCTGTGTATGATTTCTTTTCACTATCGTTTAATAAAATTTTGTAATAGTAGGTTCCCAGTGGAAGTTCTTCACCTTTGAAAGTGCCATTCCAAGGAGTATTGTAGCCAATTGATTCAAAAACTACAGTTCCCCATCTATTGACGATTATGACTTCACAATTGGGATAAAGAACATTCAAATTATCAATCATAAATGCATCATTTTTCCCATCGCTATTTGGAGTAATTACTGTTGGAAAAACGAATTCCTCTCCACTGCAGTTATTGACGGTAATTCGCAAAGTATCATGACTAAAACCGCAAACAGGGTGAGATAGTCGGTAAACAACAATATTCTCACCAACAATTATATTGTCAACCAATGATGTAGGACTGTTTGGAGATAAAATTTCTCCCTTTCCTTTAATGAAATACCATGCTGAGGATTGTCCGGAAACTGGGATTTTGGCGTTTATCTCAAAAATATCAGCCACACAAACAGTGGTGTCATTTGATTCAATTAATGCTAAATTATTCGAATAAACATTCAAAGTATCATCGGAAACATCGCAGGTTCCGTTGGAAATGGTGTAAATAAATGTATTCCAGCCGGGTGACATGTTATTTGCAAGCGTGTTGTGTTGATTTGGATTTGCAATTGTTGAACCTTCCAATGTTGACCATTCTGGATATCCACTTGTGGGAAAAGTACCTAAAAGCAAGGTAGACTGTGCGTTGCAAATATAAATTGAGTCAGATTGAATAGACGCTATGGTTGGCTGACCATATACAGTTAAGTAGATGGTGTCTTTCTTTACACCACAATTTTGAGTTGATACTGTCCAAACATAGGTATTGATACCAGGCGAAAAGTTGGAAACACTTGTCGTTGGACTTGAAGGATTTGCAATTGTACTTGCACTGGTAATCTGAGACCAAGAACCAATTCCTGAAGTGATTGAATTTGCTACAAGATTGTAGGTTAAATTTGAACAAATCTCAGCACTGTCTACTGCGATGATTGCCTCGCTTGGATTTGTAAATACTTCGATATTGAAATTACAGACAGCTGTATTTCCTGACAAGTCTGTAACTGTATACTGTTGTGGAGTAATTCCTATTGGAAAATTATCGCCAGATGTCAAACCAGAATTATCTGTTTGTTGGATATTAATTGTTGCACAGTTATCTGTTGCAAATATTTCCGAATAACTAACTAATGGATCGCAAGAGATGATATTGGAAGGACAGTTTGTAAAAACAGGTGCAATGGATTCAATTACATTTAATGTAAAGGTACAAGTAGAAGAATTTCCTGAAGCATCAGTCACCAAAAATCCAACTGTATGTGAACCAGTCCCTATTTCTATGTCAACGGCGGGAGCTTGTTGAATTGTATAATTTGGACAGCTCTCAACAACCACTACTTGAGATGTGAAATCAGTAATTGTATAGGAGCAAAGAATTCCATTTTGTATAGTAATATCAGTTGGACATGTAATTGATGGTGCTTGTATATCATTTGGTGCTAGCACTGTTGTGCATGAAATGTCATTACCACTTTCATCTGTAACCGTAACTGTTACAGTTGTAAATCCTGTGGCATTTGTTCCGATAGATGGACTTTGCGTAAATATCAAATTTCCATTAGGTGTGCAGTTGTCAGAAAAAGTGTAATTTGAAATTAAGTTTGGTATTTGATATTGACAGCTATTATTCACATTCACATTGATTGAATCAATGCAAGTAATAATTGGTGTAATTGTATCTAAAGCTTCAACGGTGAACGAGCAATTACCTATGTTTCCACTCAAATCCACAACTGTCATTTGTATGCTAGTATTTGCAGAAATTGGCGTTCCGAGAGGTGGATTCTGATTATAAACTAAATCAAGTACACTGGTACAATTATCTGTGGCATTTGTCAGGGAAATGTAGTTTTCTAAAAGGGCAGAGCAATTTGAATTGATGTAAATTGTTTGATTGGAAGGACAAACGATCGATGGATTTTCACTGTCGATACCAGTGACTAAAATGTTGTCAATTGCCAATGGTTTTGGACCAATATCAGCATCATTGTAAGTAAATCTAAATCCTAATAAAAAGTCAGTAAAATTTAAAACGGTTGGCAAATTAGTAGTGACGTTTTGCCACAATATTCCAGAAGTTAGAGAACCACCAATTACAGTCCAATTTACGCCATTGTCAGCGCTATAAACTAATTCAGCAAAATCATTGATGCCATCTACTTCAATAAGTTGATTGTAAGATATCTGTAGATCTGAGGCACATGTTGCTTGAACCAAGTGTGCAAAAATTGCTGTTTTGCTTCCAGCATTGTCTGCGTTTAAATATCCGAAATTACTTGATCCACCTGGACCGCATCCATTGGCAGCTCCACCATATGTGAGATAAATTGCGGTTTGCCCATTTGCATTTGGACCATTTCCAGCACATACACCAGAAATCCAGTAGTTGGGTGAAATATCTCCAAAACTTGTCCAGCCAGAAATCGAATTTTCGAAGTCATCTTGAAATAAAGTTATTTGTCCAAAAGAGCTTAATTTGAAAAGTAGAAGACTGATTAATAATAAAAATCTATTCATCTTGAAATGAAATGTTTAAAAGAGGTTTTTAAAAATAAAAATTACTTGTAGAAATTCTAAGTAGTATACTGCTTCAAATATAAACAATTTACGAAATATGCTGACAGTTTTGCCCTTTAATCTTAGATTTTACATGGAAATTATTTCCAGTCTAGAATTAATAATTCCTTCGCATTATTTTCAGTAAAGTTTAACCTGATACTCCTCAATAAATTTTCTATGCTTTTCCATTTAGAATTCTTGTGTGGAACAATTCCTATAATTGACCTTGCAGGTTTTTGATTTTGCTCTGAAATAATTGTTTTAAAATGTTCTAATTTGTCGGGAATAATTTGAGCATAAAAATCTGGGACCAAGGTATAACCATCATTTATATCTACCATTCGAATCATCATTTCTATATTTCCACCTTCATAATTCCAATGGTTTTGTTTTGCAGAGTCATTTTGTAGTTCGCAAAAATGAATCATTTGTGTTCGCAAACAATTACCCTTGTTTAATAGCCAAGGCTGCAAATTCCTTAATGTTTCCAGTGAAATTTCAGGAGTATCGATTTGAGGGATGTATGCTTTTATTTCTTCAGCAAATAGTGGAAATGATTTAAAAATTGACTCTTCAATTGGACCGGCCATAATACCTAAATCTATTTTTTTTTGATGTAAACTTTCCAAAATGTCTTCTGATTTCTGCTCCTCAATGATCAATTTAATGGAAGGAAATTCTTTTTGCCACTTGGAATACAACACGGGAATTAAATAGGCTGATACTGTAGGAATAATGCCCATCTTTATTTCTTCTAAATAGTTTCCCTCTTTTTGTTTTTTTAATTTATCAATTTGTTGAAAATCAGCCGATATTTCCCTTAAAATTGGAATCAGCTCTTTTCCTGCACTGGTCAACTCTAGCGGATTTCTATTTCGGTCAAAAATAGAAAATCCTAACAGGTCTTCTGCTTTTTTTATTTGCATAGAAAGCGTTGGTTGCGTCACAAAACAACTGTCTGCCGCTCTACTAAAATGCTGAGTTTCACTCAAAGCTAAAATATATTGAATTTGCTGACTCGATAACATATAGATAAAATTTATCAAAGTATAAAAATAATCAATTATTCTTATTGAACAACATGTTATACCTTTGCTAAAAATAAACAAACATGGAAATTCAAGTAAAATTGACAGACAAATTGAATGCACTTTTAGCAACTTATCAAATTCACTATCAAAATTTAAGAGCCTTACATTGGAACGTGAAAGGCGCCAATTTCTTCGAATTGCACTTAAAATACGAAGAATTATATACCAGAACGCAAATAATCATAGACGATTTAGCCGAAAGAATTTTGACTTTGGAATCTACACCTTTGCATAAATTTCAAGATTATTTGACTGTCAGTGCAATCAAAGAAAATGAAACAATTTTTAACGGAAATAGTGGGATAGAATACATTCTATCTGTTCAAAAAACACTAATTTTATTGGAGAAAGAAATCCTTAAGATTTCTGATGAATTAAATGATGATGGAACCAATGCAATGATGAGTGATTTGATAAGAGAAAAAGAAAAAACAAATTGGATGTTCACAGCTTGGTTGAATAAAAAATAAGCAATAATTTTAACAAAAAATAAAAACACAATTATGAGTATCGTAGGTAGAAAATTCCCTTCAATCGCAGTAAATGCAATGGATGAAATGGGTGACACATTTCAAATTGATGTGTTGAAACACGCAGTAGATAACAACAAAAAGGTACTTCTTTTCTGGTACCCAAAAGATTTTACTTTTGTTTGTCCAACAGAAATTCACGCTTTCCAAGAAGTTGCAGCTGAATTTGCAAAAAGAAACACAGTGGTTATTGGTGCATCTTGTGATACTGCTGAAGTTCATTTCGCATGGTTAAATACTGCGAAAGACAATGGTGGAATCGAAGGAGTTAAATTTCCATTATTGGCTGATTCAACGCGCGTTTTGTCTCAAGCTTTGGATATTTTGGATTACGACATGTTTGACGAAGAAGGTTCCGCTGGTGACAATGTTACTTACCGTGCAACATACTTGATCGATGAAACAGGTTTGGTTTTCCACGAATCTATTAACCACATGCCAGTTGGAAGAAATGTTCACGAATACCTTCGTTTGGTTGACGCATACACTCACGTGCAACAACATGGTGAAGTTTGTCCTGCAAACTGGGAAGAAGGAAAAACAGCAATGAACGCTACCCGTGATGGTGTTGCTGATTATTTAAGCAAAAACTAAAAATTATGTTTACCGAATTAACTGAAGACACGCTGGATCAAGTTTTGAGCAGCAACCACAAAGTAATGGTTCAATTTGGAGCTGGCTGGTGTGGAAATTGTAAAATTACCAAACCAAAATTCAAAAGATTAGCGGAAGAAAATCCAGACATGGAATTTGTGTATGTAGATGCTGAAAAATTGCCAAATGCACGCAAATTTGCAGATGTCTCTAATTTGCCAACTTTTGCTGGTTTTGTGGACGGAAATTTGGTAAAACAAAATCAAGGAAATAAAGTAGAAATCATTCAAGAAGTTGTTCATGCGGTTGCCAATAATTAAACACATGATCGAATTCATCGAACAAAACGATGAAGATTATGTAAACGAAACAATTGAAACCTTGGAACACTTGATTGATGCACCAGGTTTAAAAGATGAAGAATTGGATGTAATTGGAGAACTTTTATCCAACTTCTCAGGAGCGGTGGAAGTGCACAAAGAAATGGCAAATGGAACGCCAAAACGCGATGCACTAAACGGTTTCATGAAAAGAGTTACTGGATCAATAGATTAATTCAAGATTTTTCATTCAAAATCTTTGAAGGGTTGTCATTTATTGGCAACCCTTTTTTGTTTTCCTTTGAGAATAATTAATTACTTTGTATTCAAATAACGTATTTTGATGAAAAGTAGCCTTTTAATTAGTTTCATTTTTTCTTTTTTCTTTCTTGGTCTCTCCCAAGACAATCCAGCGTATGTGATTTACAATAAAGCAGGAAAGAAAGTTTCTTTCTCCAAAATGGAAAAAACAATTCTTTCTAAAAAGTACGTTTTTTTTGGTGAGCAGCACAATGATCCAATTGCACATTGGCTTCAATTCCAAATACTCGAAGCACTTTTTGAAAAACACAAATCCAATTTGATGGCAGGTTCAGAAATGTTTGAACGAGACAATCAAGCAGTAATTAATCGCTACTTGAATAATCAAATTGATGAGAAAAAATTCCAAGATTCTTGCCGAATTTGGACCAATTTTGAAACTGATTACAAACCCATGCTCGATTTTGCCAAACTAAACAACATTCCTTGGATTGCAACCAATATTCCAAGAAAATTTGCTTCACAAGTATTTAAAAAAGGCGTTTTATCGCTAGACTCATTGTCAATTGAACAAAAGAAATGGATTTGTCCACTTCCATTTCCTTTGGACACAACACTTTCACAATATGCTGCTTTAAGCGATGGAGAAATGCACATGGGGCCAAATTTTGTTCGAGCTCAAGCAATTAAAGATGCAACTATGGCGTTTTCAATCAAAGAAAATCTCAATTCAAAAAGTGTTTTTTACCATTTAAATGGTGCCTACCACAGCGATTTTCATCAGGGAATTTTATGGTATTTGCAACAATACAATGGTGTCAAATTAGACGAAATGATTACAATCTCAACAGTTTCTCAATTGGATATTTCCGCACTGGACGATGAAAATAAAGGGAAAGCTGATTTTATTATTTGCGTTCCAGAGAATATGACCAAAACACATTAGACTTTTTATAAAATTCTAGATTATGCTGTTTTTCAGAACAATAATTTTCATTTTTTGCGCAGTAGTCGTTTCAGCGAATCAGCTTGATGCACAAGTCAATCCGAATAAAGTCCCTTTTGATTTTAAAAAAGCCAAAGTGATCACTGATTCATTGATAAATTATGGATTTGGACGAGATGCTTTTGACCATTTGGAAGAGGTTTTTGGTCATGCAATCGAAGAAAAAAACGTGTCGGAAGTCTATCAAATTTTGAATCTTTATCCAGATGTGGTGGGACAATCCATGATGGAAGTCGACGAAAAACACACAATACTTTCCAAATTTGAATTGTTAGCGACAACAACGGAAGCGCCGATTTCAAACTTGATTCATGCTTTTTTAGCCCAACAATTAAGCGAAGGCTATCAATGGGAATTGAATAATTGGGAAAATGATTTTGTGGTTGAATGTTGGTTGAACGGTAAGCAAGTTTATTTCACAACTGAAAACACTGAACTGAACAACGAGATAATTGCATATCACCACCAAAAATCGTTTGAAAATCCTGAAGTATTACAGCAATTTCCAATGGGATTGTTCTTTAAAGACGCTGATAATGATTATTTGTTTGCTAAAATCAACGGGACTTTGTTTGATATTTTGGGCGATCAATTAATCAATCATATTCAGATATTTGAGACTTTTACAGACAATTACAATTTTAATGAGCTCGATTCAAATTGGTTTGACAAGACTGAATCATACTTGAAATTAAAATCCACTTCGGTTTTGAAGATGTATCAACAATTGGAAATGGTGCATTTAAAAAACAAGAATTATGAAGCCTATACTTATTGGTATTTACAACGCTTGGAGTTTGTTTACAATCAATTTTATTTTGATGAAAAGCGAAACGATAAAATGCTGAAAGGATTGGCGCGTTTGCAATTGCAAATTCAAAAACATCCTTCGTCATTGGGTGTTACTTTAAGAGAAGCAAGATTGATTCAAAATCAGTCGACTTACAATTGGAGCTCAAATCCTAAAGCCAAAGATCAGCTTTATTTATTGCATCAAGTGTTGGTAAATGCTGCAAAAACTTTTCCAACTTCAATTTACGTGAAGTCAGCCCAACTGCTCATTGCTGACATCGAATCAAAAGAAATGAACGTGCATTTCAAATCCAAAAATTTAGTCGGAAAAGCGAATTTGTTGAATGTCAATTATAAAAATATTACCGAAGGTTATTTGCACATTTACCACATTGATAAAAATCCTGAAAATCTATTCACCAATAATCCGATGAAAGGTCACAAGTTGACAATTTTTTATGAAAAAGCATTGAAATTCGATCAAAACGGTTTGTACAATATGCATTCAAAAGATTTCTTGATTCCAACTTGGAAAAAGTCTGGTGAATATTTATTAATCATCTCGTCAACGAAAGACAGTGCCAATGTCATTCTAAATTTGGATTCAATACAAGCGAACATCAACTTTGCTTACAGCATTTTTAATGTTGCTGGGATGGAAGTGATTTCAAATAACAGAAATGGTTCGTTTCAAATTTTCGCTTTGAATCCTTTGTCAGGAAAGCCAATCAACGGCGCCGAGATTTATCAAACGAATCGTTCGAATTCTGAAAAAACGTTGATTGGAAAAACCAATTCAGATGGAAAATTTCAAAGGCAAGTTGTAACCGAGAGCTTGGATTGGCAAATCAAATATAAAAACGATAGCATTTCAAATTATGCCTATAATGGCAGATATAATAATCATAATGAGAATGTGAAGTACAAAGTTTTTACCGATAGAAATATTTACCGACCTGGACAAACTGTCTACTACAAAATAATTGCCTACAATGGTAAATCTCCAGATTTTAAAGTTGTTGACGATTTCAGTTTGGATTTAAAACTACAAGATGAAAATAGCACTGATTTAGCAGAAGCGACAGGTATTACGAATGACTTTGGGTCTTTTTCTGGGTCCTTGATATTGCCTAAATCAGGATTTATGCTTGGGTCAATTTACTTGACAATCAATGGTTTTAATCATCACTACCTTCAAGTGGAGGAGTACAAACGTCCCTCATTTGAAGTAGAGGCCGATTTTGAAAAGAAAGAATACAAAATGGGCGACAATGTAAAAGTGAAAGGAACTATTGCCGCTTTTGCAGGATATGGAATGGCAAATACAAGTTTACATGTTAAAGTAAATGTCTATGATCCCTACTTTTTTGATTACAATTATAATTCTGAAGATTTTAATTTAATTCTAGATACTGTTTTTCAAACTGATACGAAAGGGAATTTTGAGTTTAATTTTCTTGCGAAAAACGATAAAAGTTTGATTTTCGGTTCTAATTTTTCATATACAATTGATGCTACTTCACTTTCTGGAGAAACACAACAAGCTTCGAATTCAATTTTTATTGGACAAGAAAAAACCGATATTACCGTTGATTTTCCAACGCAAGTTGTAGAAGGAGAAAAATCATTTGGAGTCATTTATTTGAGTGATAAAAGTGATGCTAAAATTCAAGTAAATTTATACCGTGAAAAAGATGATGCTTATTGGAAAGAAGAAATTTTAGATGAAAGTGAATTCAAAGATTTTGACCATAAAAAGTTTAAAACATTATTTCCAAATGCACATTATGGTATTTTGCCAGAAGATTCTTTGAATTATTCTTTGATCAAGTCATTTCAGGTTTCGTCTTGGGATAGTTTAGAAATCAGTAATTTAGTTGGTAAATTGGCAGGTAACTTTAAAGTTGAAGCTAAATTTTTAGATATCGACAAAAACTGGACTTCTTCCATTCATTTCTTCAATTTTATTCGCTTAGATTCTCCGAAAGGTCAACACAAACAGCCACTTTGGGTTGCAACATCTAAAAAAATAGCGCAACCAGGTGATGAGGTGAATGTTCTTGTTGGTTCAAGATTTAAAAAATGTCAAGTGCTCTTTGAAATTTACAGAGGAGATTCTTTGTTGAAACAGGAGTGGATAAGTTTGAAATCAAGGAAAATTATCCCATACCACATTGTCAATGCAGATCTCGGTGGATTAAGTTTTCATGTTTTGACTTTCGTCAACGGACAGTATTACAACACTTCTGCCAGTTTAAACATTCCATTTAATTCCAAGAAATTAGATGTAAAACTTGAAACCATGCGTGAAGTCTTACAACCTGGAATAAAAGACAAGTGGAAAATGTCCGTAACTTTACCAAATGGAAATCCTGCGTTTGCTGAATTACTTGTAGGAATGACTGATATTTCCTTGGATCAATTTGTTTCAAGCGATTGGAATTACAGTTTTTACGAAAATAATTATACCTACAATACTTGGCAAAATCCGAATAATGGAACTGCTTATTTTGCGGTTCATGGTTCTTGGAATTTTTATAAAGATTACTACTCGTATAAAAATAATTCGGAAGTAAGGTTGATGGAAGGTCAAACGTTAGGCGCATTAACTGGTTACGCTGAAACGGGTTCCTTGAATACTTACATGTTCACGACAGCAGTAAATGGAAATTCAATTAGTGTCGTAACTGACGCGATTGAAAACGAAATTGGAGAAGACATTCCTACGGAAGTACCGAAAGATATAAGCATCGCAAAGCAAGATAAAACAAGGACCAATTTTTCTGAAACAGCGTTTTTCTATCCATCGATATCTACCATAAATGACAAAGAGTTTAAACTGGAATTTACACTTCCAGATGCTTTAACAGCGTGGAAATTTCAAGCTTTTGCCCACAGTAAAGAAATGAAAACTGGGTATTTTACCAAGAATTTTATCGCGAAAAAAGACTTGATGATTGATCCAAATGAACCAAGATTTTTTAGAGCTGGCGATGAATTTGTTTTTGTAGCAAATGTGGTTAATCTTATTGATAATGTTCAAAATGTAACTGTAACATTGGAATGGTTTAATCCGATGACAAATGAAGTTTTAAAAGATGTAATGGGAATATTGCAACCTCAAACTCTTGCCGTGGATCCAAAAGGAATGACGATTGTATCGTGGAATTTAAAGGTTCCTAGCGCTGGAATCGATTTAATAGCATATAGGATTAAAGCAAATTCCACAACTTTTTCCGATGGTGAAGAAAAGGTAATTCCAATTCTTAGTAATAGAATGCAAGTAATTGAATCTTTGCCACTTTCATTAGATAAAGTAGGGAATTATAATTTCGAATTGACCAAATTGACGCAATCAAATTCCCCAACATTTAAAGCGAGTAAATTAGTTTTGGAATACAATTCTAATCCAATTTGGTCAGTGGTGATGTCAATTCCTTATTTGACTGATTATCCTTATGACTGCGCAGAACAAACTTTTAGTAAATTCTTGGCGAACGTTTTGTCTCATGAAATCATCAAACGCAATCCCCAAATTCGAACCTATTTAAAAGATCAAAATATTGATACACCTGATTTATTTCTGTCTCAATTAGAGAAAAATGAAGACTTGAAAGCAGTTATATTAGCAGAGACACCATGGGTTCTGGACGCTAAAAATGAAACTGAACAAAGGCAAAGAATAGTTCAATTGTTGGATGAAAATGTCATATTTCAACAGAATGAAATTTTGCTCAATAAGTTGATGTCTATGCAAAATCCCGATGGCGGTTGGTCTTGGTTTGAAGGAGGAAAGTCAAATCAATACATTACCCAACATATCGCAATGGGTATAGGCAAGATCCAATCTGCAAATCTAGAAGGTGCAGAATACGTTGACATGACGAAAACAATCAATTTCCTTCATAAATTGGTTGAGGCGAAGTTTAATTCACTAACCAAGGTTCAAAAAGCAAATTGTGTAGGTTTAGGTAGTTTAGAAGTGCAATGGTTGAATTTGCAATCTTATTATGGTGTCGAAGAATCTGCAGTTTCTAACTATTTTACTGAATGTTTGAAAAAACAATGGACAAAATTCCCGCTTCAAATCCAAGCGATTGCCGGTAATTATTTCTTGCTGATTAACGAGGAAAAACTTTCTTCAAATGTTTTGATGTCAATTCAAAATCGTGCAACTACCAAACCCAATTTAGGAACGTATTGGAACGAGAATAGAAATGCCTATTCTTGGGACAAAAATTCCATTGAAACACAGGTTGCACTTATCGATTTTTTCCAGAATATGGGAATGGATGAATCTGTTGTTGGTCCAATGAAATTCTGGTTGTTGAATCAAAAACAAGGACAATCTTGGGAATCTACAAAAACGACAGCGATGGCATGTTTTGCATTGTTGGTAAATTCTGAACCAACTTTTCTGGGTACAATTCCTACGAATATCAAAGTTGGAAACCAATTAATTTCGATCGATGATGCAAATGCACCGATAGGCTACTTTAAGGAGACTTGGAATAAAAGTCAAATAAATCCTGCTTTGGGAAAAATTACAATATCAAATACATCAGATAATCCAGCTTTTGGCTCCTTAACATTGGTTTATTCCGATGAAATGGATAAAATAGCCAAAAATGAATCAGGCTTGCAGTTAACAAAAGAGTTATATGTAATTCAATCAAATCAAGAAGTGAAAATTACACCAAGTACCATTTTGAAAGTTGGAGATCAAATCAGAGTAAGGCTTCAGGTTGTTTGTGATCGGGATTTAGAATTTGTGCATCTTAAAGATTTGCGTGCATCTGGAACTGAAAACATAGACAGAATTTCAGGTAATAAAACCGTAGGAAATTTAACTTTCTATCAAGTGAATCAAGATGCAAGCACAGGATTTTTTATCGATTACTTGCCAAAAGGAAAGCACAATTTGAGCTATGATTTATTCGTGACTTCAGCAGGTGTTCAGTCGGTGGGATTTGCTCAGGTTGAATGTTTGTATGCTCCTTCATTCAGAGCGAATAGTATTTCAACGAAAATTACTGTAAAATAGAACTGATTTCTATTTTATTGATCTATTCGAGGAAGATTTATTTTCTCTTTGATAATATTACTCGTTGGAAATTGATCATCAATGTTCGATTTGATTTTTTCTGCCTCCATTTGCGTTCTAAAGTCGCCCACTTTTAAAAAGAAATTGGGTGCTGTAAAAGTAACGTAAGTGTCAATTTTTGGATACAAGCTGATAAATTTTGACCTTGCTTCGTTAACTGCATCTTTGCTAATATCAAAAAATAATTGAATTCTGTAGCCAGTAATTTGAGGCGATGTAGCAGGAGGAATAATAGTACCTTCTTGCTTGATTAAATTGTCAATTCTAGGGTCCTTTTTTATTTCCACATTTACTGCTTGTCCAAAACTATTTTGAGTACAAAAAATGAACGCTAAAACAAATATATTTTTCATAGATATTTTTATTGGGACAAATGTACATTTTTTTGATTTAAACAAGACTTCAAGGTGAAAATTTAGAATTCAATTAAACAACCTAAACTCTCTAAAATGCAAGATTTGAAGATGGTTAAATAAAAAATTGAGTAAGCCCTTATTTAGAATGAATTTAAATTAAAAAAATCACCTTTATTTTTGTCATAAAACTGTCATTAAATATAGCTATTATTCTAAATTTGCCATCGTTAAGAGGTGTTAATCAAGCGCCCGACAAACAATTTTTTAAATGAAGATATTTATAAATCAGATGTTTAGAAGCTTTAACAAATGGTGTTTTGGAGCAATAGCTTTCTTGCTATTTGCCGGAACGTTCGACGCGCAAGCGCAAGGTGAGGGCCTTTTCAAGTCAAAATGCGCCACATGTCACCAACCACACAAAGATGGTACTGGTCCTAAATTATTCGAAGTTCGAAAAAAGTGGGCAGACGGAGGTGCTAAAGAAGGTTCAATCATCAAATGGGTGAACAATTGGCAGTCTGCTGCAGCTTCTGATCCTTATGCTGAGGGAGTTTCTAAAGTGAAGGCTACCGCGATGAATGTTTTTCCAGATTTAACGGAAGAGCAAATTGTCTCAATCTTTGATTATGTAGATGCTCAACCAGATCCTGCTACAGCTGTTCCAACAACTACTGGTGGAGGAGAAGGAATGGATCCAAATGCTGATGCAACTGAGCAGTCAGGTTCATCAATGATCTGGATTTTATTGGCAGTCGTATTCGTTACAATCATTTTAGCAGTTGGTGGTGTTCGTCGCCAGTTGAAAACTGCAATCAATGAAAGAGACGGAATCGACACTAAAGAAGATGCAAGTTATGCTGAAGAGTTCAGAACTTGGGCTTGGAAAAACAAGACGTATGTTGGTATCATGTCGCTGATTTTGGTAATCCTTTTATTGGTTACTGGAATTCAAGGTTTGGGTACCATTGGTGTTGTTGAAGCATATCAACCATCTCAACCAATTAATTTCCCACACACAGTTCACGCTGGTGTAAATGGTATTGATTGTAAGTATTGTCATAATTCTGTTACTAAATCAAAATCTGCGGGTCTTCCAACAGTAAATGTTTGTATGAATTGTCACAAACAAATTAATGGTAGAGATGCCGCTCAACAAGAAAAAATCAAAGCTGTTTATGCTGCTGCTGGTTGGGATGGAAATGAGTATACTGGAAAAACAAATCCTATTGTTTGGAACAAGGTTCACGTTTTACCTGATCACGTTTATTTTAATCACTCTCAACACGTAGTTGTTGGAGGTGTTGATTGTAAACAGTGTCACGGTGATATGACAAAACAAGCTGAAACAGCGAGAGTTGTTCCTGTTGACGAGTTGAATAAAATCGAAGGAAATATTGCATTGACTAAACCAACATTAACAATGGGTTGGTGTATCGAATGTCACCAAGAAAAAGGTATTGCAGAAGGTCCTTTGGATGGTAAGAAAGATGGTTACTATGATGAAATTCACAGAAGATTATTAAATAATGATAAAACATTATACAATAATTACTTGGAGGACGGTAAAGTAACTGTTAAAGAACTTGGTGGTTGGGAATGTGCTAAATGCCACTATTAATTTACAAATAGAAGTAGTCGAATAATCATATGGGAACGACAAGAAAATATTGGAAAGGAATCGAGGAATTGAACGAAACACCTGAGTTTCTTCAAAGCAGAGATCAAGAATTTCCTCAGTCAATGTCAGTGGATGAATTTTTGGCAGATGAAAATTTAAAAGAGACTTCTACCGCTCGTAGAGATTTCTTGAAATTTTTAGGCTTCAGTGTTGCGGCAGCTACTGTTGCAGCTTGTGAAGCGCCTGTTACTAAAGCCATTCCTTACGTTATCAAACCTGAAAACGTAACTCCAGGTATGCCAACTTGGTACGCATCAACTTATTATGATGGTGTGTCTTACGCTAGTATCTTAGTTAAAACAAGAGAAGGTCGTCCTATCTTCATCAAAGGAAATAGAGACTATGGTTTTACGAAAGGAAGTGTAAATCCTCAAATAGTTGGTTCAGTATTGCCACTTTACGATTCAGCTCGTTTGCAAAATCCTACAGTTTCAGGTGTTGAAAAAGCTGATTGGAAAGAAAGTATTGATAAGCCTATTAAAAATCAGTTAGCTCAAATCATTGCCAAAAAAGGTAAAGTTGTTTTGCTTTCTAACACAATTATTTCTCCGGTAACTCAAACTGCAATTGATGCATTGAAAACGAGAGTAAATGGTGGAGTAGCAGAAGCGACAAACTTTGAGCACATTCAATACGATGCAGTTTCATATGCTGGAATTAGAAAAGCGAACGAATTGTCTTTCGGATTGCCCATCATTCCGGATTACGATTTCTCAAAAGCGAAAACAATTGTTTCAATTGGAGCCGATTTCTTAGGGTCTTGGTTGATTTCAAATGAATATCAAGTTCAGTATAGTGCAAGAAGAAATCCTGATAATGATTGGATGTCTAAGCATTTTCAATTTGAGTCTAATCTTTCTGTAACAGGTTCAAATGCCGATTATAGAGCAATGATCAAACCTTCTCAGCAAGCAAGTGTTTTAGCTTACTTGTTAGGAAAATTTGGTGTAAACACTGGGATTACTTCAAATTTAGACAAAGCTGCCACTGCAATTGCAAATGAAGCATATTCAGCTTTAAAGAAATCAAAAGGTGAATCTTTGGTAGTTGCATCTTCTAATAATAAAGCTGTTCAAATTTTAGTAAACAAATTGAATAGTGTTTTAGGAGCTTATACCCACACAATTAATTTAAACAATCCTGTAAACATGTTTGCATCGCAAGATGATAAATTGAACATGTTTGTAAATAATGTTATAGCTGGTAAAGGTCCAGATGCAGTTATTTTCCTAGGTGTAAATCCTGTTTATACACTTGCAAATGGTGATGCTTTTGCCAAAGGATTGAAAAGTATTGGTTTAACTATTTCGACAGCTTCTTATGCTGATGAAACAGCAAGCCTATGTAAGTTTGTAGCACCTGATCATCATTCATTGGAGTCTTGGAATGACTTTAATCCAAAGATGAATCATTATGCGATTGCTCAACCAACGATTCGTCCATTGCACAATACTGCGCAAGTTCAAGAATCTTTGATTATTTGGGCTGATGCAACAGATACCAAATCAAGAGGCGGAAAGGATTCTAAAGCTGTATACGATTTGATGAAAGCAAATTGGGAATTATTTGGTTTCCCAATGCAGACAAAGTATGTCGATTTTCATACCTATTGGAACAAAGCTATTCATGATAGTTGTGCTGAAACGGTTGCTATTGCTCCTGTTGCAGTTCCTTTTAATGAATCAGCATTGTCTGGTTTAGCGTCGCAATTACCAACAAATAAGGGTATTGAGATTTCTTTGTACCAAAAAGCTGCTATTGGAACTGGAATTCAAGCAAACAATCCATGGTTGCAAGAAATGGCAGATCCAATTTCAAAAGTAACTTGGGACAATTACATAACCATGAATCCAACTCAAATGGAGGGCAAATATGCCACTACATTTGATCAAGAACACGGTTTGAATTTAGCGAAAGTTAAAGTTGGTAATGTTGAAATGATTTTGCCAGTTTATCCTTCACCAGGTCAAGCAATAGATACTGTTGGTATTGCCTTGGGTTATGGAAGAGGTGCTAATGACGAGAATATTGGTAATGCTGCATTTCAAACAAAAGAATATGGTGGCTTTGCTACGGACGAAAAAGGGAATAGATTACCAATTGGTAAAAATGCTTTCCGTTTAGTTGATTTTGATAATGGAACTCTGACTTACGATATTTCTGGTTCTGTTGAAAAAGAAGGTACTGAATTGTACCCAATTGCAGCGACGCAAATTCATCATACTGTGATGGGTCGTCACTCAATTGTGAGAGAAACTACATTAGATATTTATAAAAATAGAGGTAAAGAAGCTTACAATCCAGCGCACATGATTGAAACTCATCATGGACCTGAGCCAGTAAGTAAATTTGACCTTTGGGACGCTCATCCAGTTGAAAAAATTGGACACCGATGGGGAATGACAATTGATTTGTCTTCTTGTATTGGTTGTGGTTCGTGTTTGATTGCTTGTCAATCAGAGAACAATGTTCCTGTTGTAGGTAAAGACGAGGTTAGAAGAGGACGTGAGATGGCTTGGTTGCGTATTGATCGTTACTATTCTTCTGATCAAGAAGCTACAATTGGTTCTAGGATTGATGCTGAGACTTTCAGTTTTGATGCTGCAGAACATCCAGTAGAAAATCCTAAAGTTGTTCACATGCCAATGATGTGTCAGCACTGTAATCACGCTTCTTGTGAAACAGTTTGTCCAGTGGCTGCAACGACTCATAGTAATGAAGGATTGAATCAAATGACATACAACAGATGTATCGGTACTCGTTACTGTGCTAATAACTGTCCTTATAAAGTACGTCGTTTCAACTGGTTCAATTATCCTTCATACAAGAAGTTTACGCAAGTGAATCCAGCTCAAGACGACTTAGGACGTATGGTATTGAATCCAGATGTTACTGTTCGTACAAGAGGTGTAATGGAAAAATGTTCTTTCTGTGTTCAGAAAATTCAAGCTGGTAAGTTGGTTGCTAAAAAAGAATCAAGACCTGTTATGGATGGTGATGTTACAACTGCTTGTGCAGATGTTTGTCCAACACACGCAATTGTTGTGGGTGACTGGAATGACATTAAATCAATGGTTCGTAAAAGTTCAGAAGAAACACGTTCTTACCAAGTTTTAGAGGAAGTTGGTATGAAACCAAATGTTTGGTATAAGACTAAAGTTCGTAATGAGAAAAATACAGTTCTTGAATCAATTCAAATTGAAAAGAAAGAAGTTGCTCATACGGGTGAAGGTCACGGGAAAAAGGCACATCATTAATCGCAATAAATTAGATTGTAATGCATAAGGAAGCAGCAATAAGAGAACCTCTGATTTTAGGTCACAAAACGTACCATGATATTACTCAGGACGTTTGCAAACCAATTGAAGACAAGGCGCCACGCATGTGGTACATACTTTTCGCTATTGCCCTGATTATCGGGTTGTACGGTGTAGGAAGTATTATGTATCTTTTGGGTACAGGTATTGGAACATGGGGATTAAATAAAACCATTGGATGGGCTTGGGATATTACCAATTTCGTTTGGTGGGTAGGTATCGGTCATGCTGGTACATTAATCTCAGCAGTATTGTTATTGTTCAGACAAAAATGGAGAATGGCAATTAACCGCTCTGCAGAAGCTATGACAATTTTTGCTGTATTTATGGCGGGATTGTTTCCATTGATTCACATGGGACGTTTATGGTTAGCTTATTGGGTACTTCCATTGCCAAATCAATTTGGATCATTGTGGGTAAACTTTAACTCTCCTTTATTATGGGACGTATTTGCAATTTCTACTTACCTTTCTGTATCAGTTGTTTTCTGGTACATTGGTTTGATTCCTGATTTTGCAACATTGCGTGACAGAGTAAAAAGACCTATCCCAAAGAGAATGTATTCTATTTTATCTTTTGGTTGGTCAGGAAGAGCTAAACAATGGAATCGTTTTGAGCTAGTTTCTTTGGTTTTAGCAGGTGTGGCTACACCACTTGTATTCTCTGTTCACTCGATTGTATCATTTGACTTTGCTACATCAGTGATACCTGGATGGCATACTACCATTTTCCCTCCATATTTCGTGGCTGGAGCCGTTTTCTCAGGATTTGCAATGGTTCAAACGTTAATGCTTGTGATGAGAAAAGCTATGAGATTAGAAGCTTACATTCATACTCGCCACGTAGAATATATGAACATTGTGATCATGGTAACAGGTTCAATTGTTGGTACTGCATATATTACAGAGCTATTTATTTCTTGGTATTCTGGTGTAGAGTATGAAGCTTATGCTTTCATAAATCGTGCAACTGGACCATATTGGTGGGCTTATTGGGCAATGATGACTTGCAACGTAATTTCTCCTCAATTAATGTGGATTAGACCTTTGAGAAGAAGTATGATTTTCACATTCATTATTTCTATTGTTGTAAATATCGGAATGTGGTTTGAGCGTTATGTAATTATTGTGACTTCAATTCATAGAGATTACTTGCCATCTTCATGGAGTATGCATTACCCAAGTCATATTGATTTAGGTGTTTATGTTGGAACAATTGGTTTGTTCTTTGTGTTTTTCTTATTGTTTGCTCGATTCTTCCCGGTTTTACCAATTGCTGAGTTGAAAACAATTTTGAAATCATCAGGTGAATCATACAAAAATGCTCCTGATACGCATCATGGACATGATGATCATAGTGAAACAGAAAATAATAACAATCATTAATTAGGATCATGGCAGATAAAATTATATATGCAATGTACGACGATGACGATGTGCTAAAAGATGGTGCAAAGAAATTGGTCGCAAAGGGTATTAAAGTAGCAGAGGTTTTCTCTCCTTTCCCAATCCACGGAATTGATCCAATCATTGGTGTTAAGAACACAAGATTAGGAATCATGGCTTTTATTTATGGTTTGACAGGTTTAATGTTAGCTACTCTTGGAATGAGATTTTTCATGATTACAGACTGGCCGATGAATATTGGTGGAAAACCAAATGAATCATATCTAGATAATATGTTGGCTTTCGTTCCAGTTACTTTTGAGTTTACCGTTTTGTGCGCAGCTCACGGAATGGCGTTGACTTATTTCCTAAGAAATAAAACTTTGCCAGGTTTACCAGCTTCTAATCCAGATCCTAGAACCACGGATGACAAGTTCGTAATGGAGTTAAGATTGTCACAAAATTCTCAGTTTACAGAAACTGAATTGCATGATTTGTTGAAATCTACAGGAATAGTTGAATTAGATCAAAGAGACGTAAAATAGTCAAACGATAATTTATCAGTACGATGAATAAAATTTTTAAAGCAATAGCAAGTATATCAGGAGTTGCAGTATTAGGTCTAATATTTGGATCTTGCTCATCAAATCCAGATAGTGCAGGATTGGAATACATGCCTGACATGTATCGTTCACCTGCTATTGAGCCATATGTTGATTATGGTGAAGTGAAAGGAAGTTTAGATGTTTCTAAAACACTAAAAATCTCTGCACTTGTTCCACCAATGAGAACAATTCCATACCATGGAACAAACGAGGAGGACGTGTTAATGCTTTTACCATACCACAGGTTGCCAAATGCATTATTTGCTAAAACTCATGGATATTATGGTTGGGATTTCACAGCTAATAATGAAATGGATTATGAGTATTTACAATCTGCCGCAGATGTAAACCCTTATAAAATTACTGCTGATAATGCGGAACAAATTTTTGCAAAGGGTAAAGAACTTTACACTTCAAATTGTTTGCATTGCCATGGTGAAAAAGGAGATGGTAATGGTCCAATGGTTACAGCTGGTTCTTATGTTGGGGCTGCCAATTTAGGTGGTTTGACAATTGCTGAAGGCCAGATGTTTTACTCTATCTATTATGGTAGAAATGCAATGGGTGGACATGCTTCCATGTTAAATAAGAAAGAAATTTGGACACTAGTTCACTACATTCACAAATTTCAAAATCCTTCTTATGGTACGTTTGATGAGAAAGGTTTACCTGTAAGTGCTGCTGCTGCAGTAGTTGCAGATACAACTGTTAAAATGTAATTATTCAATTAGTAAAAATAGAACAATGGAATTCAAAATAACAAAAAAAGCGAATCTATTAACAATGTTTTTGATTGTTTTTGGAATTGTCTTTACTGGTATCGGAGTTATAGTTGAAACGACTTTCCATCACCATGGAGAGCATTTGGGTCAGCGTATCTCTGGAAACTTATTAATTGATAGTTTTTTCTTCTTTGCTATTGGTTTGGGTGCATTATTTTTTCTTGCACTTCAATATGCTACTGAAACAGGTTGGTATGCTTCGGTTAAAAGAATCATTGAAGCTGTTGCTGGGTTTTTACCTGTTGGCGTTGGTTTATTAATTGTTGCTTTATTGACAATTACTATTCAACAAGGAGCTCACATTTATGTGTGGATGGATCCTCAAACGGTTGCTCATGATGAATTAATCCAAGGTAAAAGTGCTTATTTGAATATTCCTTTTTTCTGGATTAGAACATTGGTTTACTTAGGTACATATCTACTTTTTTGGAGAGGTTTTAAGACTCGTTCTTTACTTGAAGATCAAGTAGGAGGTACTGATATTCACTTTAAAAACTATAAAAAAGCGGCGTTGTTCCTAGTATTCTTTGCTGTTTTTAGTTCTACTTCTTCTTGGGATTGGATTATGTCTATCGATGTACACTGGTTCTCTACTTTGTTTGGTTGGTATGTATTTGCTGGAATGTGGTGTTCTACAATGATTGTGCTTGTTACATTGACATTGTACCTTAAGAAAAAAGGTTATTTGCCAAATGTTAATGAAAGCCATATTCATGATTTGGGTAAATGGACGTTTGCAACTAGTTTCTTGTGGTCTTATTTGTGGTTCTCTCAATTTATGTTGATTTGGTACGCAAATATTCCTGAGGAGACTACGTATCACTTAACAAGAATAAAGGATTTTAAGTTCTTGTATTTCGGAATGTTCATTATCAATTTTGCCTTCCCTATGTTACTTTTGATGTCAAGAGACGCAAAAAGACATGCTGGTGTGTTGACATTTGTGGGAATGGTTGTACTTTTCGGGCACTGGGTTGATGTTTACATCATGGTGATGGCTGGTTCTATGGGTGGAAGTGCATACATTGGTTTTATGGAAATTGGACTGATGCTTTTAGTACTTGGTATTTTTATTAAAGTAGTTTTAACTAACTTATCTAAAGCGCCGCTTACTGTTAAGAACCATCCATTCTTGGACGAAAGTATTCATCACGAAATATAATTTATATTATTTTATCATTGATTAATTTATAGACATGAGTTTTAAATTAGTAACATTAGTAGTAATCGTTTTGGGAGCTATCGCTATTGCCCAATTAGTAAGATTATACGAACATTCTTCCAAATTAAGAAATCGTCGTGAAGAGGATATTCCTAACAGAGACAATAAATTGAATGCAAACATGATGTTGACATTCGTTATTCTTTTGTTTGGTGGTTTTATTTGGTTGATGTCTACCTACGGTTTTACAGGCCGTGGAGAAGCTGCTTCCGAGCACGGGAAAACATACGATTGGTTATTGAATATTAACTTGGCATTGATTGTTGTAGTGTTCTTCTTAACTAATTTTTTATTGTTTTTCTTTTCTTTCAAATATGTTAGAAAACCTGGTGTAAAAGCATATTTTTATCCTCACAACAACAAACTTGAGTTGATTTGGACTGTTGTTCCTGCGATTGTATTAGCTTTCATTATCATTCTTGGTTTGAAAACTTGGAACGGTATTACTTCGGATGCTTCAAAAGAAGCAGTTAGAGTTGAGTTGTTTTCTGAACAATTTAAATGGACTGCTAGGTACTCTGGAAATGACAACAAATTAGGTTATTTTGATTACAAGTTAACAACTGACAAAAACCAATTGGCTCTTTTGACAACAGCTACACTTGACTCAGCAATAAGATTGATGGAGGTTGGTAGCAATGATGGAACAATTTTGGGAATCAAGTTGCTCGAAGAAAAATTGAATAACCCAAGAAACATCTTTATTCCTAAAGATAGAGTGAAGATGGAGGATGATTTAGATAGAAAAACTCGTTTATTGAGATTACTTTATCAAATGAAGGCCCGTCATAATTCAAATTTGGACGCAAGAGCATATGATGATGTAATTGAAGCTGATACATTACACTTGGTGAAAAATCAAGACTATGAGTTTAATTTTAGAGCAAAGGATGTTATTCACTCTGCATATTTCCCTCATTTTAGAGCTCAAATTAATACAGTACCTGGTTTAACTACTCGATTTAAGTTTAAGCCTACCATCACTACTTCTGAAATGAAGAAAAAAATGAACAATCCTGACTTTAATTTTGTCTTGATGTGTAACAAGATTTGTGGTGGTGCTCATTATAAAATGAAAATGATTGTGGTTGTTGAAACACCATCTTCTTATAAAAAGTGGATGAAAACCAAGAAGACTTTTAAAGATGAATATTTAGCTGCTCCAGCTCCTGCAACTACTGCAGAAGCAACAGCTGATACTTTAGTAGTTGCAGTTAATTAGTAGAAATTATCAATATAAATTAGTATAAAATGGCAGCTTTAGCTCACGAAGCACACGTACATCACGATGCACATTCTCATGATCACCATGAAGAAGGTTTCGTATCGAAGTACATTTTTAGTCAAGACCATAAAATGATTGGTAAGCAGTTTTTAATGACTGCGGTTTTTATGGGGGTAGTAGCGATGCTACTTTCTATCTTGTTTAGAATTCAATTGGCTTGGCCAGGTGAAAGTTCAGATTTTCTCTCGATGTTTTTGGGAGAAACTTGGGCACCAGGTGGAGTTTTAAAAGAGAATATGTATTTAGGATTGGTAACAATTCATGGTACAATCATGGTATTCTTCCTATTAACTGGAGGTTTATCAGGTACTTTCTCTAACATGCTTATTCCATTGCAGCTCGGAGCACGTGATATGGCTTCTGGTTTCTTGAATATGCTTTCTTACTGGATGTTCTTTTTATCATCAGTTATCATGTTGTCTTCTTTGTTCATCGAAACAGGTCCTGCAATGGCAGGTTGGACAATCTATCCTCCTCTTTCTGCTTTACCACAAGCAGTTGAAGGTTCAGGTTTAGGGATGACTTTATGGTTGTTTTCAATGACGATCTTTATTGCATCTTCATTAATCGGGTCATTAAATTACATCGTAACTGTTTTAAACCTTAGAACAAAAGGTATGACAATGACAAGAATGCCTCTTACTATTTGGGCTTTCTTTGTTACTGCAGTATTGGGTGTACTTTCTTTCCCAGTTTTATTGTCTGCAGCTTTGTTGTTGATGATGGACAGATTAGCTGGAACTAGTTTCTACTTGTCTGATATCATTGTAAACGGTGAAATGTTAGAAAATCACGGTGGTTCTCCATTGTTGTACCAACACTTATTTTGGTTTCTTGGTCACCCTGAGGTTTATATCGTATTGTTGCCAGCTTTGGGTTTATCTTCGGAAATTATTTCTACCAACTCTCGTAAGCCGATTTTCGGATACAGAGCGATGATAGGTTCCATTTTAGCGATTGGTTTCCTTTCTTTTATAGTTTGGGGTCACCACATGTTTGTTACTGGAATGAACCCATTCTTAGGTAGTGTATTCGTATTTACAACGCTTTTGATTGCTATTCCTTCTGCGGTGAAAGTTTTTAACTACATTACTACGCTATGGCGTGGAAGTTTAGTTTTAACTCCGGCGATGTTGTTTGCGATTGGTTTAGTTTCTACTTTTATTACTGGTGGTGTGACAGGTATTATCCTTGCGGATTCTGCGTTAGATATCGCTGTTCATGATACTTATTTCGTTGTCGCTCACTTCCACGTTGTAATGGGTATGTCAGCGGTATTTGGAATGTTTGCTGGGGTTTATCACTGGTTCCCGAAAATGTATGGAAAAATGATGAACACTAGATTAGGTTACATTCACTTTTGGATTACCATTATTGGTGCCTATGGTGTTTTCTTCCCAATGCACTTTGTTGGTTTAGCTGGTGCTCCACGTAGATACTATGATTATTCTGTATATAATGAATTTGATAAACCAGCAGCTGACATGATGATGGATTTAAATGTCATCATAACAGTTTTCGCAATTATCGCATCAATTGGTCAATTGGTTTTCTTGTTCAATTTCTTCTATTCTATTTTTAGAGGTCCGAAAGCGGTTCAAAACCCTTGGAGATCTAATACTTTGGAATGGACTACTCCTGTTGAACATGTACATGGAAATTGGCCAGGTGCTTTACCAGAAGTTCATAGATGGCCTTATGATTATTCTAAGCCAGGAGCTGAAGAAGATTTCATTTCTCAAATTGTTCCGCTTGCTGAAGGCGAAGAAGAACATTAAAATTTAAAATATTAGTGTGAAAGCCGTTCCAAATTGGAGCGGCTTTTGTATTTTTGAATAAATTCATTTACGTTGGAAGAAGAAGATTCATTTGATTACCGTAAAGAAAGCGAAGAGGGCGAAAAGGACTATGATAAAGTTCTTCGACCAAAGAAACTTTCTGATTTTGCAGGACAAGAACAAGTAGTCGATAATTTAGAAATTTTCGTGCAAGCAGCTACTAAACGTGGCGAGCCTCTTGATCATGTGCTTTTACATGGCCCTCCAGGGCTTGGTAAAACCACTTTAGCAAATATTATTGCAAATGAGCTGGGTGTTGGTTTTAAAGTTACCAGTGGTCCTGTTTTGGATAAGCCTGGTGATTTGGCTGGATTACTTACCAATTTGGATCAAGGTGATGTTTTATTTATCGACGAAATACATCGTTTAAGTCCGGTGATTGAGGAATATTTGTATTCTGCTATGGAAGATTATGTCATAGATATTCTCATTGATAGCGGTCCAAATGCACGTTCTGTTCAAATAGCTTTGAATCCTTTTACTTTGATTGGTGCTACCACTCGTTCTGGTCTTTTAACTTCTCCCTTGCGAGCGCGATTTGGTATTAATGCCAGACTCCAATATTATGATGCTAAAACTCTAACTGCCATCGTGGAGAGATCATCTGATTTACTTGATATTCCAATCAGCGAAGAAGCTGCTTATCAAATAGCTAGTAGAAGTAGAGGAACTCCAAGGATTGCTAATGCATTGTTACGTAGGGTACGTGATTTCGCTCAAATTAAAGGTAATGGGAAGATTGACGTAGAAATAACCAATATTGCACTAGAAGCTTTGAATGTTGATAAATACGGTTTAGACGAAATGGATAATCGTGTTTTGATGGCAATTATTGATAAGTTTAACGGCGGGCCAGTAGGTTTAACGACGATTGCAACTGCGATTGGTGAAAATGCTGGTACACTAGAAGAAGTATATGAGCCATTTTTAATTCAAGAAGGATTTTTGATTCGTACTCAGAGAGGAAGGAAGGCTACTGAAAAGGCTTATAAACATTTAGGGAAAGATTTGGGTTATTTCCAAGGTGGTTTGTTTTAATGAAGAGTAATGTTTCTAAAAATACTGCAATTGTAAAGCAAATCGCTGCTGAGCTAGGTTTTCAATTTTGTGGAGTTTCTAAAGCGGGATTTTTAGAAAGTGATGCTAGGAACTTAGAGTCATGGTTGAAAAATGGATTTCATGGTGAAATGAAGTACATGGAAAACCATTTTGATAAAAGATTAGATCCAACTTTATTAGTAGAAGGTTCAAAAAGTGTTGTATCGTTGTTGTTAAATTATTTCCCAGTGCAAAAACAAAATCCTGATTCATTTAAAATTTCAAAGTATGCCTACGGTCAAGATTATCATCTGGTAATCAAAGATAAATTGAAGTTATTTTACCAAAATATTCAGGATGTGATTGGTGAGGTTAATGGACGTTTTTTTGTCGATTCTGCGCCTGTAATGGACAAAGTATGGGCACAAAAAAGTGGTCTCGGTTGGATGGGAAAAAATGGAAATATTATCCATCCTAAAAGAGGTTCTTTCTTTTTTATTGCAGAATTGATTTTAGATCTAGAATTAGAGGCAGATGGACCAATCAAAGATTTTTGCGGAACTTGTACAAAATGCATGGACGCTTGTCCGACGGATGCGCTCAATCAAGCCTATGTGGTAGATGGATCAAAATGTATTTCTTATTTAACCATTGAATTGAAAGATGCCATTCCAGTTGAATTTAAAGATAAAATGAATGACTGGATTTTTGGATGCGATGTATGCCAAGATGTTTGCCCTTGGAATCGTTTTTCTTTAGTTCATGCAGAGCCTGCTTTTCAAGCTAATGAGCAGCTGTTGGGTTTTTCTAAGAATGATTGGGAAGATATTTCTCAAGAGATTTTCAAAGATTTGTTTACAAAAAGCGCAGTGAAGCGCACTAAATTTGAAGGATTAAAGCGGAATATTAATTTTGTAAAATAAAAAATCCCATTTCAACTGAAACGGGATTTCTTATAAAATTTTATATTTTTTTAGCCATTCAACGCTTCAGCTCCACCAACGATTTCTAAGATTTCGTTTGTAATTGCTGCTTGACGTGCTTTGTTATAGCTTAATTTCAAGCTTTTTTGCAAATCTTTTGCGTTGTCTGTTGCCTTATGCATGGCCGTCATACGAGCGCCGTGCTCTGATGCGTTAGAATCTAACAATGATTTGTAAAACTGAATTTTCAAAGATTTAGGAATCAATTCTTCAACGATTTCTTCTTTCGATGGTTCAAAGATATAATCGCCTGTGCTTGTCGTTCCTTCAGAAACTGTAGGAATAATTGGCAAAAATTGCTCTGTTTTTACCACTTGATTTGCAGCGTTTACGAAAGAATTATAAACAATCACAACTTCATCAAATTGCTTAGATAAATAAGCTTTCATTACATTTTCAGCAATTTCAGCAGCGTTGTCGAATTTCAAGTCTGCAAATATGTCTTCAGTTCCATAAGCTTTGTTGTCAGCTCTTAGTGAACTTCTTCTAAAAGCGTCGGTTACTTTTTTACCTAAACAAAGAACTTGAACATTTTTTCCTTTGTATTCTTCATTCAATAAAACGTTAACTCTTTTTATAACGTTGTTGTTGAATCCACCACACAAACCTCTGTTTGAAGAAACAGCTAAAATCAGTACGTTTTTAACTTCTCTTTGATCAGAAAAAGCGTTTTCAGATAAATCTAAAGTAGCACTTAAATTGCTCAAAATTTCCTGAAGTTTTTCAGAATATGGTCGCATTTGAGTGATTGCATCCTGAGCACGTTTCAACTTCGCAGCCGATACCATTTTCATGGCAGAAGTGATCTGCATTGTCGAACCCACCGAGGTGATTCTGTTTCTGATTTCTTTTAAATTTGCCATCTTTTTTTTGATTGCAGATTTTAAATTGCAAATTACATAATGTTGTTAATCTGTAATTTGCAATTTTTGAATCTGTAATTTACTAATATTTATCAGCGATTTCTTTTGCAACTTTCGTCAAAACATCTGTCGCTTCATCTGTATATTTACCAGCTTTCAAAGCCAATAATACGTCAGCATGTTTTGCTTCAAGATAATTCAAGAACTCAGTTTCGAATGCTTTGATTTTGTTCACCGGAACTCTTTGCATCAAACCTTTAGTTCCAACGAAAATGATTGCAATTTGCTTTTCAACTGGATATGGATCACCTTCAGCTTGTTTCAAAATCTCAACGTTTCTTGCTCCTTTGTCCAATACTGATTTGGTAGCAGCATCTAAATCAGAACCAAATTTCGCGAAAGCTTCAAGCTCTCTGTATTGCGCCTGGTCTAATTTCAAAGTTCCCGCAACTTTCTTCATTGATTTGATTTGTGCGTTTCCTCCAACACGAGATACAGAAATACCTACGTTAATTGCTGGTCGAATACCTGCGTTAAACAAATCATTTTCCAAGAAAATCTGACCATCTGTAATCGAAATTACGTTGGTTGGAATATATGCAGAAACGTCACCTGCTTGAGTTTCAATAATTGGCAATGCAGTCAATGAACCACCACCTTTTACTAGATGCTTAATTGAAGTTGGCAAATCATTCATTTGCGATGCAATTGTATCATCAGCGATAATTTTTGCCGCTCTTTCCAATAATCTAGAGTGAAGGTAGAATACGTCTCCTGGGTAAGCCTCACGACCTGGAGGACGACGAAGTAACAATGAAACTTCACGGTAAGCAACTGCTTGTTTTGATAAATCATCAAAAACAATCAATGCTGGACGACCAGAGTCACGGAAAAATTCTCCTACTGCTGCTCCCGTCATTGGAGCGTAAAATTGCATTGGCGCTGGATCTGAAGCATTTGCTGCTACGATTACAGTATATTGCATTGCTCCTGCATCTTCTAATTTCTTAACGATTCCTGCAACAGTTGAACCTTTTTGTCCAATAGCTACATAAATACAGAAAACAGGTTCACCTCTGTCAAAAAATTCTTTTTGGTTGATAATCGCATCGATTGCAACTGTTGTTTTTCCAGTTTGACGGTCACCAATGATTAACTCACGTTGTCCTCGTCCAATTGGAATCATTGCATCAATTGCTTTGATACCAGTTTGCAATGGCTCAGTTACCGGCTGACGGAAGATTACCCCTGGAGCTTTTCGCTCGATTGGCATTTCAAACAATTCACCTGTAATTTCACCTTTACCATCAATTGGATTTCCTAATGTATCTATAACACGTCCTACCAAACCTTCACCAACTCTCACTGATGCGATTCTTCCTAAACGTTTTGCTGTATCTCCTTCTTTTACTTGAGAAGAACGACCCAAAAGTACGGCACCAACATTGTCTTCTTCCAAGTTTAATGCAATTCCTTGCAATCCTCCGTTGAATTCAATTAATTCACCATACTGAACTCCATTGAGTCCATAAATACGTGCGATACCATCTCCAATTTGAAGTACAGTACCTACTTCCTGAAGTTCAGCTTCTGTTCTGAAACCTGAAAGCTGCTCTCTTAAAATTGCAGAAACTTCTGCTGGTTTTACATCTGCCATATTCTGTTGCTTTACGTCATCCCGATTGTTCGGAACTAGCGTGTTAAACGTTGTTTTAAATTTTCTAATTGATTTGCTACTGAAGCATCGATTCTATTATCGCCTATCTTCACTACAAATCCTCCTATTAATGAAGCATCAATTTGCTCAGTTACTTCCAAAATACCTTTAATTGTAGATTGCACTTTTGCAATTATTGTTTCTTTAGTTTTTGAATCTAGTGCCTGCGCAGAAATTAAAGTAACTGGTACGATTCCTTTATGTGCTTTTAGCTGAGCTTCAAAAGAATCGGCAATTTGAGGAATCATTGCTTCCCTACCATTTTTGGTAATCAATTCGATGAATAAGGTTGTTATTTCATCGAATTTAGGAAACAACACTTTGAAGATACTGTTTTTCTTTTCAGCATTAATAACTGGACTATCCAAAAACAATTGAAATTCTTTTGTTTCATTGTTTGCTTGAAGCAAAGTTGAAATATCAGAAGTAACTTGATCGATTCTATTTTTTTCAATAGCCAATTCAAGCAATGCCTTTGCATATCTAGATGCTGCTTTTGTACTTTTCATCTTAGTTCAAGTTAATATCTTCAGCTAATTTTGAAGCCAATGCTTTTTGTTTGTCGTCTGAAGCTAACTCAGATTTTACAATTTTTTCAGCGATATCTATTGATAAAGTCGCAATTTGAGCCTTGATTTCAGACATAGCAGCTGCTTTTTCGGCTTGGATTGCTTGTTGTGCTGCTACAATGATTTTGTCAGCTTCAGATTTAGAATTTGATTTTGCATCCTCAATCATTTTGTTTGCTGTTTCGCGAGCATCTTTCACGATTGCATCTCTTTCAGCGCGTGCTTCTTTCAAAATGTTTTCGTTTTGAGCTTGCAAAGCCACCATCTCAGCTTTTGTTTTAACAGCCAATTCTAATGATTCTGCGATGTTTTGCTCACGTGTATTTACAGCACTTAAAATAGGCTTCCAAATAAACTTTACAAGAACGATCAATAATAAACCGAAGACAATTGATGTCCAAATTAGCAAACCAAAATCAGGTAATATTAAATCCATTTTTATTTATTTTTAATATGTTTCTTTTGATAATAAAAATTAACAGTATCCCAACCAACCGTTAGGATACTGAAAATAAATTATTTCGCTCCTCCAAGTAGACCTACTACTACTCCGAATAACGCAACACCTTCGATCAAAGCCGCAGCAATAATCATTGTTGTTGTAATTTTTCCTGAAGCTTCTGGTTGACGTGCGATTGCGTCCATTGCTGAACCACCGATTCTTCCAATTCCTAATCCTGCTCCTAAAACTGCAAGACCTGCTCCAATTGCTGCTATACTTCCGTACATGTTATATGTGTATTAAAAAGTTACTAATTAATGGTGAGCCTCTTCAACAGCTGCTCCGATAAATAATGCCGATAACATGGCAAATAAGAACGCTTGTAAAAATGCTACAAGCAATTCCAATACTGAAATAAATAAAGCCATCGGAACTGAAAGTGCTCCCCAAGCGATACTTTGATTTATGAAAATGATTGAAATCAATGCCAATACAATGATGTGTCCTGCTGTCATATTCGCAAACAAACGAATCATCAATGCGAATGGCTTTGTGAAAATTCCGACTATTTCAATTGGAATCATGATTGGTAATAATGCTACCGGAACACCTGGTGTTGCAAAAATATGTTTCCAATAGTTCTTATTAGACGAAGCTAAAGTAACAACCAATGTGCAAATAGCTAAAAACATGGTAATTGTTAAGTTACCTGTCAAGTTCGCACCTCCAGGTAAAATTGGAATCATACCCAATAAGTTGTTGAAAAAGATAAAGAAGAAAATAGTCAATAAATAAGGAACGTATTTTTTATATTTCAAATGTCCAATGTTTTCTTTAGCGATATCATCTCTAACTAATATAATAATAGGCTCTAAAAATTTAGCTAATCCTTTAGGAGCAACAGCACCATTTTTCTTGTAAAAACGAGCAACAGACCCCATGATCAACAACAGAATTGTAGCGCCAAAAAACAAAGACATTACATTCTTCGTAATGGATAAATCCAAAGGCTTTGTATTTCCATGAACGTGACCATCTTCAATTGAAAGCGCTCCGTCGTTTAATTTGTAGATTTTTTCGTGGTACAAAGCATAATTTGCAGCTGGACCAACTCCTTGAAGATATTCTACTTCAGATTTAGTTGCGTGGTCAATAGTTGTTTTCATTTCTCCGTGGTAGAAATTAGAAGAAGAAAACGTTTGCAAACCACCATCAATTAAGATGATTGGAAGAAAAATGGAAGTACCACCATGTTCAGGTCCCCACAAATGCCATTCATGTGCATCTTTGATGTGATGCATGATCATTTCATTCACGTTGAATTCCTTTTTTTCCTTGTGTTCAGTCGCAAAAGCAGAATTGATTGAACAGATTGTCAAAATTGACAGAAATATTGATTTTATTGTGTTTTTCAAAATCATTGCATTTATAATTCTTGGTGTGCTTCTGTTTTTTGGCGCAAATTTACGTAATCTTTCTTAACTAACAATATTTTTATTGTGCTTTTATTGAATCTTTTTTTCGTTTATGTTCAAAAAGTTTTTCCTCTCATCTATGCACTCTTTTCAAACATGTTTTCTATTTATTTTTCCTTTTTTGTTTTTTTAGCGCCACTGTTATTTTAATTGACATAGTTACTCGTATATTTGTAATCCAATGATGACTGTAAAACAGATAATAGCTCCAGTTTCTTCTGAAATGCAGGAGTTTGAGGTTCGATTTCGCGAGAATATGCAGTCGCATGTTCCCATGTTAGACAAGGTTACACATTATATTATCCGTAGGAAAGGAAAGCAAATGCGTCCAATGTTTTTGTTTTTGACAGCAAAAATGCTTGGTGAAGTAAACGATAAAACCTATCAAGCAGCCTCTCTCGTTGAATTATTGCATACCGCAACGCTCGTTCATGATGATGTAGTTGATGACGCGAATGAAAGAAGGGGTTTTTTCTCTGTAAATGCACTTTGGAAAAACAAAGTGGCTGTGTTAGTTGGTGATTATTTGCTTTCAAAAGTTCTTTTGCTTTCTATTGAAAATAACAATACTCGACTTCTGGGAATTGTTGCTCGCGCGGTCAAAGAAATGAGTGAGGGTGAATTGCTCCAAATTGAAAAAGCTCGAAAATTAGATATCACCGAAGAAGTTTATTTTGAAGTTATTCGTCAAAAAACAGCATCTTTAATTGCTACAGTTTGTGAAGCAGCGAGTGTTTCTGTTGATAGAGAAGATTTGGCTCCATTGATGAGGGAATTTGGTGAGTTGGTCGGTTTGGCGTTTCAAATTAAAGACGATATTTTTGATTACGGAACACCTAATGATATCGGAAAGCCAACGGGTTTAGATATTCGTGAAAGAAAGATGACACTTCCGTTAATATACGCTTTATCAAATTCGGAAAAGCATGTAAAGAGAGAATTAATTAATATTGTGAAAAATCACAACGAAGAAACCAAAATGGTTCGAAGGGCTGTTCAGTTAGTAGTCGATGCAGGTGGAATCGAATATGCTTACAAACGGATGCATGAGTTAAAAGATAAAGCGCTTGCACTATTGAAAGATATCCCTGATTCTGAGGCGAAATCTGCACTGGTAGGGTTAGTTGAATATACAATTATTAGAGAAAAATAGATTAAAGATGAAGACAATTAAATTTGCAATGGCACTTTTTGTTGCAGTTTCAATGGTGGCTTGCGGTGGAGAAGAACCTGTTACAGTTGAAAAGCCAAAAGTTGAAAAACCAGAAGATTTGGTAGTAATTGAAAATGGACTTTACACAGAATATTATCCCGGTAAGAAGCACATCAAATTCCAAGGTCAGCAAGATGAATTTAAGCAGAGGCATGGTAGATGGACTTTCTTTTCTGAAGCTGGATTAGAGTTGTCAATCACTCATTATATTCATGGAGTAAAACATGGACATTCAATTGTTAAGTATCCAAATGGAAACTTGCACTATATTGGTGAATACGATAATGGTAAAGAGATTGGTATTTGGAAAATGTATGATGAAAACGGGGTGAAAACCGAGACAGATTACGGTAATATTAATTAATTATATTCACAGCTTAGTAACTCTTTAATGGCAAGAATTCCTGCACATATTGTGGATGAAATAATGCAAACTGCTCGAGTTGAGGAGGTTGTTGGGGAGTTTGTGAATTTAAAACGTGCAGGTTCAAATCTTAAAGGATTAAGTCCATTTACGGATGAAAAAACGCCTTCGTTTGTTGTTTCACCAGCAAAGCAACTTTTTAAATGCTTTTCTACAGGTAAAGGTGGTTCGGTAGTGACTTTCCTTATGGAAAAAGAGCATTTTTCTTTTCCTGAAGCACTCCGCTGGTTAGCCGATAAATATGGAATTCAACTTCCAGAAGAAGAACCACAAACTGCCGAAGAAATTGCGGCTGTTACCGAAAGAGAAAGCTTACAAATCATTAACGAATTTGCAAAAAATCATTTTCAGCAGTCTTTGCATGAAACTGAAGAAGGAAAAGCAATAGGTTTAAGTTATTTTTTAGAAAGAGGTTTTCGTTTAGACATTATTCAAAAATTTAACCTTGGTTATTGCCTTAACAAAGGAAATGAATTTACTGAAACAGCCATTTCGAAAGGTTATAAGCTCGAATTTCTTGAAAAAGTAGGATTAGTAAAATCCAAAGATGATCGACATTTTGATTTTTTCAGAGGTAGGGTGATGTTTCCAATTCATTCTGTGACTGGAAGGGTCTTAGGTTTTGGTGGCCGTACACTTTTGGCGGATAAAAAAATTGCAAAATATTTCAATTCACCTGAAAGTATTATCTACAACAAAAGTGAAATTTTGTACGGATTGTATTTTGCAAAAGGCGACATTATAAAATACGATAATTGTTTCTTGGTTGAAGGTTATACCGATGTAATTAGCATGCACCAATCAGGTGTAACTAATGTTGTTTCCTCTTCTGGTACTTCCTTGACACATGGTCAAATTAAATTGATACGGAGATATACACAGAATATTACAATTTTGTATGATGGTGATTCTGCGGGCATTAAGGCTTCTTTTAGAGGGATAGATTTGATTTTAGAGGAAGGAATGAACGTCAGGGTTGTCTTGTTTCCTGATGGAGATGATCCAGATTCTTACGCCAAAAAAGTGGGTGCGGTTGAGCTAGACAATTATATCAAAAACAACACAAAAGATTTTTTAACTTTCAAGGCAGAGTTATTACTTGGCGAAGGAATTTCTGATCCCAGTACAAGAGTAAAACTAATTCATGATATTGTTCATTCTATTTCGTTAATTCCTGACCAAATTACCCGATCAATCTACGCAAGTGAAATTTCTAGTCGATTTGATATTGATATTAATATCATCAATCAAGAATTAGCAAAGTTGCGAAAAGGTCAATTGTCAAAACAATTGGAAGAACCTTCACTTTCAAAATTTGTTGTGGTACCGAATGTTCCAAAGGTACAACCTCAAATTGCTACAAAGTCTACGAAAAATTATGCTGAAGACGATTTAATTAGAATTTTAGTCAAATATGGTCATTTTGGAGTTGAAATTGATCAAATTGATGATAAAGGTAAAGTATTTGTTCAAGAGACCACGGTTAGTGAGTTGATTTGTCATGAATTATTAAGAGATGATTTGGTTTTTAATCATCCAATATATGCCAAAATTCACCAATTGGTTTCTGAAGGTTTGGCAGAAGGACATTGTTTTAGGCCAAGTCATTTTATAAGGCAAGAAGATCAAGAAATTGTTCGTATTGTCTCTGAAATAGAAACTGATAATTATGAATTGAGTCAGAATTGGTTAAATAAACACAATATTGATACTAATACTGAACTTGATAAATTGAAAAGTGCTGTATTGAATGGTATTTATGCATTCAAAACAGATAAGTTGCAACAGCGAATAGACGAAATTAGATTAGAGCTAGCAGAAGTTGTCGAAATGGATGATTTCAAAAAAGTTGAAGATCTTTTGATGGAACAAATAACTTTAGAGAAAGTAAAGTCCGCATTTTCAGCTCAATTAGGTAGAATTGTATTGCGTTAAAACTGTTTGTTTCTTCCAATCGTATTTTGTTAAAGCGTGTTAAGACTAGATTTTCTTAAAACAATCTTGTTTTATAAAACGTTATTCATCCTGTTGTCCTTTCCTGACAATTTTATTTCAACAAAAAAATAAATTTATGAAAAAAATCGTTTTCAGTTTACTTACTATTTTGACATTTCAGTCTTGTACATCAGCAAGTGTTGTTGAACCAAAAAAAGTACAGCCAAAAGAAAAACACACCAAAGATCTGACTAAGTTACAAACAGCTTATTTCGCTAGTGGGTGCTTTTGGTGTGTCGAAGGAATCTATGAATATACGAAAGGAGTTGAAGAAGTCGTGAGTGGTTATTCTGGTGGTGAAGAAGTCAATCCAACCTATGAATTAGTCTCTTCAGGAAGAACTCGACACGCTGAAACCGTAAAGGTTTACTATGACTCTTCAGAAATTTCCTACCAAGATTTGTTGCGTGTTTTTTTTAGTTCTCACAATCCAACAACAATTGATAGTCAGGGTCCTGACTCGGGTCCACAATACCGATCGGTGATTTTTTATCAAAATGAAATGGAGAAAAAAATGGCGAATGAATACATTCAAAAATTATTGAAAGACAAAGTTTTTCCAAAAATTGTGACAGAAGTTACTCCACTCGTAAAGTTTTACGATGCTGAAATTTACCACCAAGATTATGAAAGATTGAACCCTAATAGTTCATACATTCAAGGTGTTTCAATTCCTCGTTTGGAACGTTACAAAGCGAAAGAACCAGATTTGATTAAGAAGGAGGAATAAGTATTCAAAAGAAAATTTTAGTCAAAAAAAATCGCCACTCTCAATTTGAAAATGGCGATTTTTTATTTCTAATAAATAAATTTATTTTGCTTGTTGCAACAAACTTCGAATACTTGTTTTTGCATCAATGATATTTCTCAAAGATTCAATAGAAACTCTTTCTTGCAACATGGTATCGCGGTCGCGAATTGTAACTGTGTTGTCTTCCAAAGTTTGGTGGTCAACCGTTACTGAAAATGGTGTTCCGATTGCGTCTTGTCGGCGGTATCTTTTTCCAATTGCGTCTTTTTCGTCGTATTGACACAAGAAATCAAATTTCAAATCGTCGATAATTGCCCTGGCTTTTTCTGGCAAACCATCTTTTTTAGTCAACGGCATCACAGCCACTTTATAAGGTGCTAAAGCTGGAGGAATACTCATTACCACTCTTTCTGAACCATCTTCCAATGTTTCGTGTCGCAATGAGTTGCTCAATACAGATAAAAACATTCTATCTAGACCAACAGAAGTTTCAACGACATACGGAACATAATTTTCGTTGATTTCTGGATCAAAAAACTGTAATTTCTTTCCAGAAAATTGTTCGTGTTGTTTTAAATCGAAATCTGTTCTTGAATGAATTCCTTCCAATTCCTTGAATCCCATAGGGAAATCGAATTCAATATCGCAAGCTGCATTGGCGTAATGAGCCAGTTTGATGTGATCGTGCGTTCTGTATGAATTTTCGCCTAAACCAAGTGCTTTATGCCATTTTAAACGAACATCTTTCCAGTATTCATACCATTTCATTTCTTCACCAGGACGAACAAAAAACTGCATTTCCATTTGTTCAAATTCGCGCATTCTAAAGATGAATTGACGTGCAACGATTTCATTTCTAAATGCTTTTCCAATTTGGGCAATTCCAAAAGGAATTTTCATTCTTCCTGATTTTTGAACGTTCAAAAAATTCACAAAAATTCCTTGTGCAGTTTCAGGACGCAAGTAAATAGTAGAAGCATCTCCAGCAACAGATCCCAATTCAGTGGAAAACATCAAATTGAATTGACGAACTTCAGTCCAGTTTTTAGAACCTGAAATTGGACAAACGATTTCTAAGTCGATGATTAATTGATAAACACCTTCTAAATCATTGTTTCCTAAGGTTTCTTTAAAACGTGCTTCAATTTCTTGAATTTTTTGTGCGTTTCTTAAAACATTTGGATTGGTTTGTCTGAATTGTGCTTCGTCGAAATCGGCACCAAATTTTTTAATTCCTTTTTCAACTTCTTTTTCGATTTTTTGACGAATTTTTTCGACATGTTCTTCAATCAAAACATCAGCTCGGTATCTTTTTTTAGAATCTTTGTTGTCAATCAATGGGTCATTAAAAGCATCAACGTGACCAGAAGCTTTCCAAGTTGTTGGATGCATAAAAATTGCTGAATCGATTCCAACAATATTTTCATGCATTTGCACCATGGATTTCCACCAATAGGTTTTAATGTTGTTTTTCAATTCAGAACCTAATTGACCATAGTCATAAGTTGCTGCCAAACCATCATAAATTTCTGAGGATGGGAAAACAAATCCATACTCTTTCGCGTGAGAAATGACTTCTTTTAGTTTATCTTCTTTTACTTCCATGTTGCAAAGATAATTGTAATTGAATGATAATAAAATTTGAAAATTTTCCTTTTCCACAAATTTTTCAACCGCATCATTAAATTTCGGATATTTTTAGTTTCGGCACAAAAATTGTCAAGTCGGTTTCAAATCAAAAGAAATTAAATAAATTTACGCTTGTAAATATTGTTTTACTTTAAAAATTAAATAACAAATTCATGAAAAATACATTCTTAGCATTGTCTTTATTGTTTGCTTTTTTTGCAAATGCACAAAATGAGAAAACCAAAGTTCCAGCAAATGATCCTGTCTTAACAGATGGAATCTATGCGCGATTTGAAACTTCTAAGGGAAATATTTTGATACGTTTGGAATATGAAAAAGTACCAATGACTGTTGCCAATTTTGTTGGTTTGGCGGAAGGAAATTTTACTGTTCTTGGAAAAACAATCGATAAGCCATTTTTTGATGGTTTGAAATTTCACCGTGTGATTGCGAATTTTATGATTCAAGGAGGAGATCCTGATGGAAATGGAACTGGTGGACCTGGATATCGTTTTTACGATGAAATTGACCCAACATTGAATCACAGTGGACCTGGAATTTTGTCAATGGCAAACTCTGGACCAGCGACGAATGGTAGTCAATTTTTTATTACACATGTTGCTACTCCACATTTAAATGGAAAGCACACCGTGTTTGGAAAGTTAGTAGAAGGTCAAGATGTGGTAAATGCCATTGTTCAAGATGATGTAATGAATAAAGTTACAATCATTCGTATTGGTAAAACTGCTGAAAATTGGAATGCAACTAAAACATTCGAAATGGTTTACAATAAATTGAAATTGGTTGAAGACGAGAAGAATGCTCAGTTTGCTAAAATTGCTGCAATGACAAAAGATGAATACAAAGTTTACATGTTGGCGCAAGTTCAAAAAAAATATCCGAATGCTAAACAGACAGCTTCAGGTTTGGTTTACGTGATAGAAAAAGAAGGTGAAGCAACAAAACCAATAGCTGGAAGTCAAATGTCTGTTCACTATACTGGAACATTCATGGATGGAAAAAAATTCGATTCTTCCAGAGATGGCGGTACACCAATGGCATTCACATACAAAACAAATCGTATGATTCCTGGTTTTGAAGAAGGCTTAGCAATGCTAGGAAAAGGGGGAAGAGGAATTTTCATCATTCCTTATTTTGATGCTTATGGCGCACAAGGTCGTCCTGGAGCAATTCCTCCATATTCTGATTTGGTTTTTGATTTAGAAATTATGGATTTGAAGTAATTTCAAAATAATATTGTAAAAAGGGTTGATTCGTTCGACCCTTTTTTTGTATCCGTTTTTTCAAATTTATGTGCAACAAAGCGTATCACCTTGAATTGATTAATTTTGTAACAAATACATTTTCATGAAGCGAATCTTTTTTTTACTGACGATTTTGGTTGTTTTTTCTTTTCAGAGCAATTTGGAAATTCCTTTTTCCGAATCCAAAACGCATTTGGTGATTGATTTGGCGAAAGATTATATTTCAAATCCAGAAGACTTAAAATCTTTTTTTTCAAAGCTTCATTTTTTAAGGCAAAATCAAGGCGATTCTGTCGTAAAGATTTTACATCTAGGCGATTCGCATACGCAAATGGGTTATTTCCCTGGTGAAGTGAGAGATGCGCTTCAAACGAGATTTGGCGGAAAAGGAATTGGCATATTTTTTCCCAATAGTTTGTGTTTCGGTTACAATCCTGTTGGTTTAGATATTTCTTCTAAAACGCAATGGGAATGTGAGAAAGTGTTGAATTTAAAGTCTAACATACCGCTTGGAATTGTTGGTTTAGCAATGCGTTCATCTGATTCGGTTTGTTCACTCAATATCGCTTTCAAAGACAAGAAAAAATTAGTGGAAGAATTTACCGTTTTTCATGAACAATTAGGCGAAAACATTGACGTTTATTGCGCAGATGGAAAAGTAAACACGTATACATTTTCTGCAAATTCAGCAATCACCAAAGTAGTTTTGAATCGACTAGCAGCAGAAACAGTGATTTATTTCCGAAGAAAAAAAGACAGCAAAGCTTTCGTTTTATATGGTTTGTCGGTAAATAGTGAAATATCGAAAGGAATCAACTATAACACATTCGGGGTTTCTGGCGGACAGTACAAATTTTTAGCAGAAAATGCGCCCTTGATGGTGGAACAAATGGAAGCGTTTAAGCCAGATTTATTAATTATTTCTTTGGGAACAAACGATGCTTATTTAAAGGATATAACGTCAGAAGGATATGAACAAATGTTGACTAAATTGATTCAAAGTTTGCAGCGTGTTTCCCCAAAAACAGAATTCATTTTGACCACGCCACCAGATACAGAATTCAACAAAAACAAACCTGTTTCAAGAGAAATCGTAATTCAAGGTATTTTGAATGTTGGAAAGAAGACGCATTGTGCAGTCTGGAATTTCAACGAAGCGATGGGTGGAGAAAATACATTCAAGAAATGGCAAAAAATGAAATTAGCTAATAAAGATGGACTGCATTTTAATCCTGAAGGGTATTATTTGCAAGGACAACTTTTCAATGTAGCTTTGGCAAAAGCAATGGAAAAACAATTTCCAGGAAACGGTTGGTTGCCAGAAACCGAAAAAGTAGTGTTGAAAACATTGTATAAGTACGAGAAAAATTAGAAAAAATCTAACTGTTAAGCAAAGTATTCTCTCTTTCGTCTAGTATTTACAGTCCTTAAAAAAGAAAGATTTTCTTATCGTTGCAAGAATTATTACCTTTGTAGCCTAATATTAGAGAGTGAAAACGGTTTACATAGTAAGAAGAGAGCATTTCAATGCAGCGCATAAATTGTGGAGAGAAGATTGGAGTGCTGAAAAAAACGAGGAAGTTTTTGGAAAATGCAGCAATAAAAACTGGCATGGTCATAATTTCAATCTTTTTGTTACTGTCAAAGGAGTTCCAAGTGAAGAGACGGGATTCATAATTGATTTGAAGGAATTGAGTCGTATTATCAAACGCGATGTGGTTGAAACATTGGATCATAAAAATTTGAATTTGGATGTCCCATATTTAGCAGGTTTGTTGCCATCGACTGAAAATTTAATCATCAAAATTTGGGAGATATTGGAAACGCCAATCGCAGAGGCGGGGGGTTCTTTGGCTAAGCTGAGATTGGAAGAAACTGAGAATAATTTTGTAGAATATTTTGGTGGAGCCGAACCATTTTAGTAAAAAGTTGTTCTAAGATTGATTGCGGAATTAATATCAGTAATTTTAATCTTTAATTCACCTTCATTTATTCCGTCTGAAAACGACATTAACACCAAAATTATGAAATACGACAATTACAAAGAGAACGTTACCAACGATATTGCATCAGTTTATCAAGAAGTTTTAAAAAATTTAGGCGAAGATCCTAACCGCGAAGGTTTACAGAAAACACCAGAAAGAGTTGCCAAAGCTTTACAATTTTTGACGCATGGTTATGATTTAGATCCGGCAGAAATTTTGAGAGGCGCACTTTTTCATGAAGAATATTCTGAAATGGTTATAGTGAAAGACATAGAGGTTTATTCTCTTTGCGAACACCACATGTTGCCTTTTTTCGGAAAAGCACACATTGCTTACATTCCAAATGGAACGATTGTGGGATTGAGTAAAATCCCAAGAGTAGTTGATGCCTTCGCAAGAAGATTGCAAGTTCAAGAAAGATTAACAATTGAAATTAGAGATTGTATTCAAGCAACGCTAAATCCTTTGGGGGTTGCGGTTGTAATTGAATGTTCGCACATGTGCATGCAGATGAGAGGCGTTCAAAAGCAAAATTCTGTAACTACGTCTAGCGCATTTACAGGAGCTTTTTTAAAAAATGAGGCAACTAGAAAAGAATTTATTAATTTAGTACAAGCAAAGTTGCATTAATAGAATAATTATGAATGATATTTTAGATCAAGACCATCAGGGTTACACGAAAGAATTGACCCGTGAGTTTTTTAGGAATGTTTATGGCTACATGTTTTTGGCCTTGGCTATTTCTGGTGGAGTAGCATTTTACGTTGGAAGTTCTGAAGAAATATTCGCTTCCATTTTTATGAAACCAAATGGAGGCATAAGTGGACTTTTTTATGTGGTTATTTTTGCGCCAATGTTATTGAGTATGTTGATACAAGGTGGGTACCGCAGATTTTCAATTTCAACCTTGACTGGACTTTTTGTTGTCTATTCAGGACTAATGGGCTTGATGTTGAGCGTCATTTTCTTGGCTTTTTCCATGGAATCCATTGCAATAACCTTCTTTGTGTCAGCGGGAGCTTTTGCAGGAATGGCGGTATTAGGATACACAACGAAAACAGACTTGACTAACTTTGGAAGTTTATTGTACATGGTTTTCATCGGTATGTTCTTAGCGATGATTGTGAATTTGTTTATGCACAGTGAAATGCTTGACTATGTAGTGTCATTTATTGGTGTTTTCGTTTTCACGGGGTTAACTGCATTTTGGATGCAAAAATTAAAAAATGCATCTGAAGATACAATGCTTGACGGTGTTGAGAGAAAAAAAATGGCTTTAGTTGGAGGAATGACTTTATATATTCTATTCGTTAATTTGTTCCTTACTTTACTTCGTTTTACTGGAGGAAGTAGAGATTAAAAATATTTTCCTGACTAGTCCTAAATAAGCGATACAGATTATTAAAGACTAAATTAATAAATTATATCCCAGTAAACACGTGTTTACTGGGATATTTGTTTTTATAGGTTTTTATTTTGATTTTATTTTGGTTGTGCATTTGACAAGGGGTCTTGTAAAA
>CANHQP010000005.1 GCA_947462925.1 Flavobacteriia bacterium
CCATTGGGCAAAATTTCAAAATCAGAAACGCTTAATTTTTCAGATTGAAAAAGCACTTGCACGGCGCCGGGAGCCAAAACGACAACCTCGTTGAGCATTTTGACTTTCATTTTAGTTAGGAAAACAGTTTTTCTAATTGTATCTCCCTCTGAAATTGATTTTGGTGGAAAAACAGCCAATGATTCAGAGTCGTAATAACCATGATCCATGGAAATAGTGAACTTTTCGGTAGAAAGCAATTTGACAAATATTTTGCCTGAAAAATTAGACTTCGCTTTAAAGGAAGAATCTTCCAATTGAAAAAGTGCATTTACATTTGGAATATTTTCTTGCGTGTTTTTGTCTTTGCAATTTAACTCAAATACAAAACTCGTTTGTGCGTTTACTTTTACTACCAGCAAAAGCAAAACAATGAATAGCCCTTTTTTCATAGTTTGTCAATTTCTAGAAAGATGCAAGTTTGAGCAAAATTCCATAAAAAAAGCTCCCAAAATGAATTGGAAGCTTTCAAAAAATAAATATTTTAAATTAAGCTTTTAAAATCCAGCCAAAAGTATCTTCTACTTCACCCGATTTAATTGCATCCATGAAAGCACTTACTTTGTTTGAAAAAGTTCTTCCATCAATCGGCGGCAATTCTAAAATCTCATCTCTGTATCCAATTTTAGCAATGTGTGCAATTGTAGCGGCTGTTCCAGCACCAAAAGCTTCTGTCAAACTTCCGTCTTTGATTGCTCCAACCAGTTCTTTCACACTTACCTTGCGCTCTTCCACTTCAACACCCCAAGATTGGGCAAGTTCAATTACACTGCGTTTAGTAATACCTCTCAAAATAGTATCACTGTCCTCAGAAGGCGTCACTAACTTGCCATTGATGACCAACATGATATTCATTGTACCAGATTCCTCAATGTACTCATGTGTTTTTGCATCTGTCCACAACAATTGGTGGAAACCATTCATTTGTCCTTGTTTTGCAGGATACAAAGAAGCACCGTAATTTCCAGCAGCTTTTGCCCTTCCTACTCCACCTTCAGCAGCTCTTGTGTAATGTTCTTCAATTTTCACGTTCACAGGCTCTGAATAATAAGCGCCTACAGGACAAGTAAAAATGATAAATTTATATGTTTCAGAAGGTCTAATTCCTACAAACTCGTCTGTTCCGAACATAAATGGACGAATATACAATGAATATCCAGGTCTATTTGGAATCCAATTACTATCAACTTCTACTAATTTACGCACACATTCCACGAATAAATCTTCAGGAACGATTGGCATACACATACGTTCACAAGACTCATGAAAACGACGCGCATTCATTTCAGGACGAAAAATCAACACATCGCCAGTGGCAGATTTGTTTGCTTTCATTCCCTCAAAAATCGCTTGACCATAGTGAATTGCAGAAGTTGCAGGATGGAATGAAAAACTTCCAAACTCCATAATTTCTGCTTCTTGCCAAGCTCCATCTCTGTATTCCATCATCAACATGTGGTCAGAAAACACTTTACCAAAAGGCAAATTTTCCCAATCTACTTGACTGATTTTGGAATGTTGAGTTGGGGTCACTCTAATGTTTGTTTTTTCTTGTAACATAATCTTTTTTTCGATGTGCGAATATAATTGAATTATTTAGGGAATTCAAGTTTTTAGAGATATTCTCACTATTTATTTTGTTAATTTTGACGAACGGTTATAATCTGCACAACTTTGGAGCAAAGTAGAAATATTTTAAAAAAATACTGGGGATTTGATCTTTTTCGTCCAATGCAAGAAGACATTGTCGATTCTGTGATTTACGGAAAAGATACTTTGGCACTTCTTCCAACTGGCGGAGGGAAATCAATCTGCTTCCAAGTACCCGGAATTGCGCGTGAAGGAATCACAATTGTTGTTTCTCCATTGATCGCTTTGATGCAAGACCAAGTAGAACAACTTCAAAAAAGAGGCATCCGCGCCAAAGCAATTACCAGCGGAATGTCGTACCGAGAAATTGATATTACACTAGACAATGCCCGTTTTGGTGGATTGGATTTTCTTTATACTTCTCCGGAAAGATTGCAAACTCCGCTTTTCATCGAAAGATTCAAGCGAATGAATGTTGGATTAATTGTGGTTGATGAAGCACATTGTATTTCTGAATGGGGCCATGATTTTCGTCCTCCTTATAGACAAATCAGTGAACTGCGAAATTACCAACCAGCTGTGCCAATTATCGCATTAACGGCAACCGCTACGCAGGAAGTAAAAGAAGATATTATTGCGCAATTGAACCTTAAAAATCCTACAATTTTTGAAGGCCCTTTTTTAAGACCAAATTTGAGCTACGAGATTTATCCGGTCGATAACAAAGTAAATTCAATTCTTAAATTGGTCAAACAGTTTGAAGGAAGCAGCGGAATCATATATTGTCAAAAAAGAAAAAGCGTTAAAGAAGTTGCCAATTGGCTAATAAGCGAGGGAAATAGAGTTGGAATCTACCATGGTGGAATGGATGCCAAAAGTAGATCTGCGATGATGAGCGCTTGGTTGAAAGGAGATTTACCGATTATGGTTGCCACGAATGCCTTTGGTATGGGAATTGACAAACCAAATGTTCGTTACGTAATCCACTATGAATTTCCAAACAACATTGAAGCGTATTTCCAAGAAGCGGGTCGCGCGGGCCGTGACGGAATGGAATCTAGAACATTTGTATTTTACGAAACAAGAGATTTAGAAGAAACAACTTTGCAAATCGACAAACAATTTCCTCCTATTGAAACTGTGAAGAACACCTACAGTTCACTTTGTAATTATTTGAAATTGGCAGTCGGTTCGGGTGAAGGAGAAACGTATCCCATCAACTTAAAAACATTGACAGATAACTTCAAATTGGATTTGATTGAAACTTATCAATCTTTGAAAATATTGGAAATGAACGGTGATTTACAATTCACTGAAAGTGTTTTTCATCCCACAAAAATTAAATTTTCAGTCGGAAATACTGTTTTGTACAGTTTCCAAATTAAATATGAAAACACAGCGAATTTGATCACATTGATTTCAAGAAGTTATCCTGGGATTTTTGACCAATATTTTGAACTTCATGAAGTAGAATTTTGTAAGCGATTGAATATTTCTCCTGTAGAATTAGAAAAACAATTGAAATTCTTGGAGCAAAATGGAATTTTAGATATCAATTGGAAAACAGATTTGCCTTTGGTGACATTTTTAACAGAAAGAGTTCCTGATCAAAATTTTAGATTGGTTGAGTCTGTTTACCACAACCGCAAAGACTTGGCTGAAAAACGTTGGTTCAAAATGCGTGAACTTCTAACACTTCCTGTTTGTCGTTCCCAATACATCATTCAATATTTCGGACAAGATTCACAACCTTGCGGAAAATGCGACCATTGCCGATCTCTCAAAAGAGAAGATTATACACAAGAAGAAATTGGCGAGTTATTGCTGGAAAAACTTCACGAACCACATTCCTTAGAAGAAATCAAAGCTGAATATTTGCATATCAAACAAGATCAAATCATTCGCGTACTCAACTGGCTGATGCAAGAAGAACGGATTTTTTATAAGGATGGGAAATACAGTTGGTGAAAATCAGACGGAGAATGTAAACGAGAATGAGGAAAGATATTAATTACATCATTCTCACTCTGAAAAGTAGACAGAGATTGTGAATGAGAATGAGGAAAGATCTCAATTACTTCATTTTCACTCTGCTTCTCACCCTGTTAAGCAGACAGAGATTGTAAATGAGAATGAGGAAAGATATCAATTACATCATTTTCACTCTGAAAAGTAGACAGAGAATGTGAATGAGAATGAAGAAAGATATTAATCACCTCATTTTCATTCTGCTTCTCACTCTGTTGAGCAGACAGAGATTGTGAATGAGAATGACGAAAGATCTCAATTACTTCATTTTCACTCTGCTTCTCACTCTGTTAAGCAGACAGAGAATGTGAATGAGAATGAGGAAAAATTTTAATTACATCATTCTCACTCTGCTTCTCACTCTGTTGAGCAGACAGAGAATGTGAATGAGAATGAGGAAAAATTTTAATTAAATCATTCTCGCTCTGCTTCTCACTCTGTAAAGTAGACAGAGAATGTGAATGAGAATGAGGAAAGATATTAATTACATCATTTTCATTCTGCTTCTCACTCTGTTAATTTAATTCTCACCTACTTGCTGTCTCCACATTGCGTAATACAATCCTTTTTGCTCGACCAAATCGTCGTGTTTTCCTGATTCGATGATTTTTCCTTTTTCCAAAACGTAAATTGTATCGGCGTACATAATTGTCGACAAACGATGTGCAATCAAAATAGTTAAGTGATTTTTTGAATCTGAAACTTCTCTGATAGTATGCGAGATTTCCATTTCTGTCAATGAATCCAAAGCACTTGTCGCTTCGTCAAAGACCAATAAACGGGGATTTCTGATCAATGCTCTTGCGATAGACAAACGTTGTTTCTCTCCTCCGGATATCTTGATTCCTCCTTCTCCAATAACCGTGTCAATGCCATTTTCAGCTCTAGCAACTAATCCTTGACAAGCTGCTTTCTCCAACGCAACCATGATTTCTTCGTCAGTGGCATCTGGTTTTACAAACAACAAGTTTTCTTTGATCGTTCCTGAAAACAGCTGTGATTCTTGCGTTACGAATCCTAATTGATGACGCAATTCATTTTTGTCAATTTGATTGTGTGGAACGTCATTGTAAATCACTTCTCCTTCATTGGGTTGATACAAACCGACCAACAATTTAACTAACGTTGTTTTTCCGCTTCCACTTGGACCGACGAATGCAATTGTTTTCCCAGTTGCAGTTTCAAAATTGACGTCAATTAAAGATGCTTGCGTGGCACTTTTGTGTTTAAAACCAACATTTTTAAATGCCACTTTTTGAATTCCACCCATAGGAGTTGGAGTTGCTGATTGTGGTTCAACTTCTGTTTTCAACAAGTCTTCAAAATTTTGCAACGACACTTCGCCTTCACGGTAAAGTTGAATGATATTCCCAAGTTCTTGCAGGGGATTAAAAATCGCAAATGAGAAGAAAAACAAAGTAAAATATTGACCTAACGTGATTCTATCATCGAACACTAAATACATCAATAAAATAATCAATGAATTTCGCAACAAGTTGATAATCGTTCCTTGCACAAAACTCAATGAACGAATGAATTTGACTTTCTTCAATTCAAGTTTCAAGATTTTGTTGGTTGTGGTATTCAAACGTTCTATTTCTTGATCCGCCAAACCTAAACTTTTCACCAATTCAATGTTTCTCAAAGATTCAGTAGTTGATCCAGCCAAAGCAGTTGTCTCGCCAACAATTACTTTTTGTATGACTTTGATTTTTTTCCCTAAAATAAAACTGATTCCTCCAATGATTGGAATTGTCAACAAATAAACTGGTGCAATCAACCAGTAAATTCTAAATGAATAAACTGAAACGAAAACGATAGATACCAAACTTGTAAAGATGATACCAATAAAAGCAGCAATTAACCTTTCGGAATCTTGTCTTGTTTTTTGAAGTTTTCCCAATGTTTCTCCACTTCGTTGGTCTTCGAAAACTTGGTAAGGCAAAGCCAATGAATGCGTGATTCCTTTTTTGTAAATATCAGCACCTACGCGTTGTGTAACCACATTGGTGAAATAATCTTGAAAATTCTTGGCAATTCTTGAAATCATTGCAACGCTAATTGCAACGCCGACCCAATACATTACTCCCCAGATAAATCCTGAGAAATTATTTTTGTAATTTGCAACTTTGCTTCCATAATCATCGACTATGTGACGAATAACCACACTGTCCATCAATGAAAAAACTTGATTTATAGTTGCTAAAATCAGTGCAAGGAAGATGTATTTTTTGTAATTCTTAAGGTAACTTAATAAAATGCGCATTTGTAAAATTTTGAAAATAAAACTGTAAATTTCGAAGGTCAAAATTATCGTTTTTAATCGGAACTAATATCCTGATTTAGATAATTAATAGAATAAAACCAAAAGAATTTCGGAATCAAGTCTTACATTTATTCGAAAAACCACTTTCCACCTTCAAAAATAAAATTCGATTTTTCATGATGTTCATGAATTTTACCAATTTTATCCTGGTAGTAAGCTTTGAATTCAACAAAATTTTCACTTGAAAAAAGGACCTCCAATTTCAGCCATTTGCTCTCTTTCGCCCATTTTTCAATGTCTTTTCGTCGGTATAATTTGCGTGTTGAAGGATGTGTCGTCTCGATTAAATAATCGATTTTCTGGTGCACATAAGCTGAATACCGTGAACGCATCAATTGTTCGGCACTCGTCGCAGTCGCTTTTCCGAGCAATAAAGGTTCGCAACATTTTTCGAAAGATTCGCTATTTCCGCAACTGCAATTCATGATTCTAAATTTCCTATTGATTTTCCAGCAATCCAACCTGTTGTCCATGCTGCTTGAAAATTAAAGCCACCTGTCACGCCGTCTATATCTAAAATTTCACCAGCAAAATGCAGTCCTTTTACATCTCTATGTTCCATTGTTTTGAAATCGATTTGATCCAAAGCAACACCTCCTGCGGTGACAAATTCTTCTTTAAAAGTCGTTTTTCCAGAAACTTCATAACGGTCGTTCAACAGCGTATTGATCAATTTATTGGCGTTTTTCTTACCGATTTCTTTCCATCGCAATTCGGGATTAATGCTGGATTTCTCCAACAAATAATTCCACAATCTATTAGGAAATACAAACGGATTCAAATTTCCAATCATTTTAGCACCGTGCAATGCAATTGTTTGATCAAAATCTTTCCTCAATTGGTCTTCTTTCACTTCCCCCAACCAATTGACCAAAACCGCAAAATTGTAAGTCTTTTCCGCTAAAATCCTAGCGCCCCAAGCCGACAATTTCAAAATCGCAGGTCCACTCATGCCCCAATGTGTAATTAATAAAGGTCCTTGAGCCAATAATTTCGTTGATTCAACTTTGACAACAGCATTTTCAACCACAATTCCCATCAAACTTTTAATCGGTTCATTGGGCATATTGAAAGTAAAAAGAGATGGCAAAGGATCGATGATTTTGCACCCCAATTTCTCCAACCAATCTAGGCCGCTGCGTTTGGGTGTTCCGCCGGTAGCAATGATAATCTTATCAGCAAAAATAGTTTGTTCGCCCAATTTCATGGAGAAAGTTCCATTGTCCAATTGCCTAATCTCAGCAAGCGGAGATTGAATTTTGACATGAACGCCTAATTTGCTTGCTTCATTTTCGAAGCAATCTATAATCGTTTGTGAATCATCTGATTTGGGAAAAATGCAATTATCTGGCAAAGTCACCAAAGGAACATTTCTTTCTGCGAACCAATCAACTGTCGATTGAGCGTTAAATATTTCAAAAGCTTTTCTCAATTGATTTTCGCCACGCGGATAAAATTTTGAAAGTGTGCGATTATCGAAACAAGCGTGTGTCACATTGCATCTTCCACCACCAGAAACTTTGACTTTCGCCAACACTTTCGCTGATTTCTCGTAAATCGTAACTTCAGCATCTGGAAAATGATTTTTGGCTGACAAAGCGCTGAAAAATCCAGCAGCTCCACCTCCAATAATTGCAACGCGCAAATTTTGTTTCATGGTGCGAAATTACGGTTTTTTAAAAGTATTTTTTGGAAATAGAAAATCAATTTTGGCTTTCCGAATTTTTCAAAAAAAAAGGGCTTTCCGAAGAAAGCCCTAATTCATTAATTAACCTGTAGATGTTAATAATATTGATCCGTTCTCTATGTAACGAGAGATGCTTTAAAAAGTTTCACTTTTTACCGTACGATTTTTAAAATAAATTTCAATCAACTCAAAAATAAGGTTTTAAAAGTTCTAATTTAAGGTAAAACTTTACTCTTACTTAAACTAATGCATGAATTGAATGAACACCTCCGAACCTGCTCTTGCAGGAATAGAATTGTAGCATGGTGAGATTTCAATCTTTTTAAAATAAGGTGAAAAAGTATTTTGGTATTCTTCAATATTTCCACCAAACGGTGGTCCAGATTCGAAATCACGGTTGAAAAGTAGACCGACCAACTTCCCTCCTTTTTTCAAAATGCGATTCACTTGCGCTGCATAATTTTCCCGCTGATTTGGATTGATTGCACAAAACAACGTTTGCTCAATAATTAAATCATATTCACCTTCGATTTCAAAAAAATCAGCTTGCAAAATATGCTCTGAAGGAAATGTAGGGCAATTAATTTTCAATTGTTCCAGCGCTTCGTTCACAAAATCCAAAACATATACATTTTTGAACCCCAATTCATGCGCATAAATCGCCTCATAACCAAAACCGCAACCTGGAATCAAGATTTTGATTTTCTTGTCTGTCAATTGATCTAAATACGCTTTTATAGGCGTTGAAACGTCGCCGATGTTCCATCCGGTTTGAGATTGTTCGTAACGCGATTGCCAAAATTGTTGTTCCATTTTTAAATTAGATTTTAGGATGCTAAGTTATAAGGATTTGCTTCGCAGCTGCCTGCGGCGGTTTAAGACTTTGATTTTCGATTGTGCAGAAATTATCATAAGAATTGCTCAGCAATTGAGAAAATCTAGTCTTAAAGTTGTGTAGCAACGGCTCCTAAAATCTTAATATCTTAAAGCGAAGCGGGTCTTTTTTCTACTTGATTTCCTTTACTTCAATATATAAATTCGTATCCACCGAAACAGATTCAATATTTTTTAAGAGATTCACAGATCTCCAATCAGTATTGGGTTCTATCCAGTATTCTGAATCGTTAATTTTCACTTTCAATGGCAAATTGAAACCTTGCACACAATTGTCCCAGCGAAATTTAAAGCTGTCTTTTTCAATTTGGTATTGAAATATTGGAACTGTGGTATTGCGCAAGTATTGGTCGAAAAATGGTTTTAAATTGAAACCTGTTTCTTGCGCTAGAAATACTTCAACTTGAGCGGATGTAACCGTTTGGTGATAAAATGTGTCGTTCATCTTTCTTAAAATCGTTCTCCATTTATCGTCGTTTCTAACCCATTGACGCAAAGTGTGCAACATGTTTTCACCTTTGTAATACATATCTCCAGAACCTTCATTGTTTACGTTATAGTTTCCAATGATTGGCTTGTCATTTTCTATTTTTGCTTGCTTTCCAATCACATATTCCGCTCCTGCTTCTTTACCGAAATAATATTCCAAATATAAATTTTCAGCATACGAAGTAAAACTTTCGTGTATCCACATGTCCGCAACATCTTGATTGGTAATACTATTGGCAAACCATTCGTGTCCAGACTCATGAATAATAATAAAATCGAATTTCAAGCCCCAGCCAGTTTTACTCAAATCTTTTCCCAAATATCCATTTTTAAAACCATTTCCGTAGGTGACCGAACTTTGGTGCTCCATTCCTAAATATGGCACTTCAACCAATTTGTAGCTGTCTTCATAAAAGGGATAAGGTCCGAACCAATGTTCAAAAGCTTTGAGCATCATTGGAACTTGCTTAAACTGGGATTTTGCTGCCTCTAAATGATTTTTCAATACATAATAATGACAATCCAAATCGCCTTTTTCACCTTCAAAAACTTCTGAAAAATCGACATAATCGCCGATATTTACATTCACTCCGTAATTGTTGATTGGATTTTTGACCTTCCAGTGAAAAGTTGTCCATTTATTGCCTTTGTCAATATTTTCTAGTCTTCCGTTGGAAACAGCTATCAAATTCAATTCAGTTAGAATGGACACATGAATTTGCATATTTTCTGGCTCGTCCGCTGGATGATCTTTGCATGGCCACCAAATACTGGCGCCGATTCCTTGACAACTTGTGGCGATAAAATCTTTTCCACTTTCATCTTTTTCCCAAGTAAAACCTCCCGACCAAGGTGGATTTTTGCTTATCAACGGTAGACCTTCAAATTGAATTTCGATACTATTCGTGTCATTCAAATTTTGTTTTGCTTTCAACTCAATGAAATGCGCATTTCCTTTTTCATTAAACTTCAATGATTGACCATTTTGCGTTACTTTTTTTATTTTCATGGGAGATTGCAAGTCAATCTGCATTATTTGCGACGCTTTTAATACCACATAAGTAATTTTGTTTACTCCAAAAATTCGCTTTTTGGATGGTTCAACAGAAACAGATAAATCATAATTTTTCAAATCCCACCAAGCTCTTTCAATGGTATTGCTACCTCTCACTGAGTCTTCGTGTGAAAATTTTGTTTTTTGCCCAAATGTTGAAAAACTTGATAGTACCGCAAGAATTAGCAAGCCTGGATTCACATCAAATAATTGTTTTTTTTTTCTGAAGGAAAATGTCATTTTATCTAAATTTTCTTGAATTACAAATGTACAATTTAAGAAATATAAAATTTGAAATAAAACTTCAATTCTAATCCCCGACATTTCAATCAACGAAAGTTGCGCTAAAATCAATCAGTCTTTTTTTGGTATTCAAATTGTTTAACTTAATCAAAAATACATCAAGTCATGGAAACAAAAATCAACTTAATGGCCTATTTCTTTAAACTGAAAAGTCAAAAGCCACAAATTAAAAAAAGCTTTGATCAATCATTGTGTAATTTGGGAATTCACCAAGATTCTAGAGAATTAAAGAAGAAAAAATAGTGTGCCGAAAATATCATTAAAAGTCACCTCCACCTCCATTTTCTGGTGTGATTTTACTTTTCTTAGAAACTTCGTATTTTCCAAATTTATAGCTAACATTCAAATAAAATCTACGTGTATTTTGCTTAAACCTTGCTGTCTGAAAATTGTTGTTTTGTTCAACTTCAAAGCGGAATTCTTGGGTATCGAAAACATCAGCAAGTCTAAATCCAACAGCCCATTTTCCGCCTTTCAAATTCTTTTCACCAGAAAGATCGACAGAAGCCCGAGGTTCAGCTTTTCCTTGTGCTGTGAAAATAGGAGAATTATAACGTGCATTTACTTGAATAGAAGCTGTTTTCTTCCAAAAATCAAATGTACCTGCATATTTTACGCTCCAGTTGAAACCAGAATTATTCCAGTCAATTCCGGTTGTGTTATCAGTATATTGAATTTTATTTCCATTTAACGAGAAAATATTTCTCATCCAAGATGTTGGTCTATAGGTAAATGTCAACTCGGCACCCAAATTTTGGCTCTGATCAATATTCGCAAAAGTCGCTGCAGAAGTGCCATCTTCATAAAATAATTTTACACGTTGGATTACATTGGATGTTTGTCTGAAATATACATTCCCTGAAAAATTTACTTTTTTCAAAACGTAAGTCATTCCAAAATCAAAAGAGTTTATGTACTCTGGTCTTAATGCTGGATTGCCTCTCATCAAGTTGTAAGGATCAGAATAATTTGAAAAAGGATTCAAATTTTCACCAGTTGGACGATTGATTCTTTTACTGTACCCCAAACTTAATTCAATTGCCTTTGAAACCGTGTATTTCACATATCCTGATGGAAAAACATTGAAATAGGTATTTTTAAAAGATTGATTTTCTGAAATTAAATTTGGCGCTTGCATCGCTTCTTCAATTCTTAATCCACCTTGATATCTGAACTTTTTAAATTGTTGAGAAAAGTTTCCATAAGCTGAAATTACTTGTTCATCATATTGATAACTGAAATTTGATAAGGTGTCAGCAAGGTAGGTATTGCTGGTATAATCAAATGTTTCCGAAAAAGTTTTTACTGTAGCTTGTCTGATAATGGCTTTCACTCCAGATTCAATTTTCATTCCTTTACCCAAAATTCTGGTGAAATCTGATTGAATGGTTGTTACTCTATTTTTGTCATTGCTTTCTAATTGTTGCAACAAATCTTGATATACGATTGGCAAACCGTTCTCTGTCAAATAAGATTCATCATAATATCCATTGGCATTATTTCTACCTGTTGATTGCGTGACATCAGCCGTGAAAAATCCTTTATCTTCTTTGAAATCAAATTTATAATTCAAATTTAAATCTGCATTTTGCGAACTAATCGGATCTGATGAAGCACGTTCCCATTCTCTAATTGGCGTTTGGGTATTCAATGTTTGGGTATTCACTACTGTTCCAGTTCGCTCGCGTTTGTCAAAATTTCCTGTTAAAGTAAATCCCAAAGTGTGTCTTGGTTTCAAGTAAAAATCGGCCCCAAATCTTGCAGTATTTGTATTACTTAAATCAGTTCCTAAGCGATCTTGATTCAATTTGTAAACTGAATCACTTCCTAAATTATTCAAAAAATATCCAAATCGATTTCTATCCCCTGAATAGTAGCGATATGCGTACGTTCCAAAAACATTCATTTTGGCGTTTCGTACACTCAATGATGCTGTTCCATTGAAAGATGTGCCTGTACTTCCACTGATTAATACATTTCCATTAATTCCTCTTAATTTGTTCTTTTTCAAAACAATATTAATTATTCCCGAAGTTCCATCTGGATCGTATTTTGCTGATGGATTGTTGACGATTTCAATGCGTTCGATTGAACCAGCAGGAAGTGCATCCAGCATACTTTTACCATTTCCACCAGTTAAAGAACTTGGTCTTCCATCAATTAAAATGGTTACATTTCCATCTCCACGTAAGGACACTTTTCCCTCATTATCTACTTCGATCGATGGAATATTATTGAGAATATCGTTTACAGTTCCACCTTTTACAGATAAATCTTCACCAACATTATAAACTTTTTTATCCAATCCAGAAGTCATTAATTCTTGTTTCGCAACAATATCCACTTGATCTAAGCTGGTCGACTTTTCTGGATTCATTTTTATAATTCCCAAATCACGTCCCGGAATTTCATTGCTAAAAATTACATCTTTGATGATTTCATTTGAATAACCAAAAAATGTGATTTTGACAAAATACTTTCCGGTTGGAATCAATTCCAATTTAAAAACCCCTTTTTCATCACTGTAAATTTGACCAACTGCAGAAGAATCAATTGCAGACAATAGTCTAACGGAAGCATAATCAATCGGTTTTTTCGTAATGGAATCTTGAATAATTCCAGTTAAAATTCCAATTTTTGGCGTTATTGGAATTGGGGATTTCAGATTATCTTGACTCTTTACATTTATCAAGCAAAAGAAACTTAAAAAGATGATTAATGATTTCATTTCTAATATTTTTGTTTAATTGTTCTCAAAATAAAATACGAAGCAATACTTGTGACAACGGCTAAATATCCAATCCATTCAAAATTGAAATAGACTCCAGCTTTGTTTTGATGTAAGACAAATCCACCTAATAAGACCGCGATTCCACTGGCAAATTGTTGCACGGCTGAGCGAATACTCATAAATCCGCCTCGTTCAAAAGGCGCTGCAGTTGACAAAACCAATGCTGTACCAGGAATATTTCTTCCTCCAGCAAAAACGAAAAAGGATGAAGTTGCGATTAAGACTAGAGGCATGGGATTTTCTCCCATCGAAGTGATTGCCAATATTGGTACACATGAAATTAACATGATAATTAAAAATGTCCTCAATTGACCAAATTTATCAGATAAAACCCCAATAAATGGATTGGTAAAAAATGTGAGTGCACCTCCAAAGAAATACATCCAAACTAACTCTGTTTTTTCAAAACCAACATTATGTTCGATATAATCAGCTAAATACGGTATGATTGCGAATTGACCAAATAAGATTGTGCAAGTAAAAATCAAAGCACGAATTTGGTTGCCATTTTTTGCTACACGACCTATAATGTGCCAAGATTTATAACTTAAATCTTCCCTTGTGAGGTGACTTTTCATTTCAGGCAGAAGTGCCGCTATAAAAAACCAAGTTATAATTGAAATTCCGACTATAAAGAAAAATGGTGTTTGCCAGGTCCAATTTAATCCAATAAAAAGTCCCAAAGGAATTCCAAGTGCTGCTGCAGAAGAAAATCCTGCCATAACGATTCCTGTGGCTTTTCCGCGGTGTTGTGGCTCAATAACATCTCCTACAATTGCTAAAACAACTGCTGAAATCACTCCACCGAAAAATCCAGCAAAAATTCTTGCAAAAACCAAAAATTCGAAAGATTGTGAAATTCCACAAAGGAAAGTACCTACGATAAATAAAGCATACAAAGCCAGAAGAAATTTTCTTCGGTCAAACCTGTCTATCATGAAAATACTGATAATACCTGAAATGAAGGCGCTAAAGAGGTATGCAGAAATTGCAATTCCCCATTGCTTTTCATTCATGTGTAAAGCAGATTTAATGGTTGATGAAAGTGGCATCAAAATCATGGATTCGAGAATGTTGGAAAACAATACCAATCCAAGGATTATCATCCAAGTAATTTGTTTTTTTGTCATGATTTTATAAATTGAGTAAAATGCTAGGCAGAAAATTAGTCTCTTAGTTTGTCTAATAGATTACTCAAAGTTTCGGCTTCGTCGTCGTTTAATTTATTAATAAAAAAGGAATGATCATCAAAAGTTTTGTCAATTTCAGATAGAACATCTAGCCCTTTCATTGAAATTTCAACATACACCACCCTTCTATCTTTTTCGCAGCGAATACGGTTAATTAATCCTTTTTCGATTAATTTATCCATCAATCTCGTTGTATTAGGTGATTTTTCAATCATTCTTTCTTTCACCGTATTGACATTGATTGCTTGATTTGCACCGCGTAAAATTCGAAGAATATTAAATTGAGGCATAGTCAAATCAAATTTTGACATAAAACCATTTTGCAAATTCGACATCCAGTTAGAGGTAAATCTGATGTTAACAACAACTTTTTGCTGGGGAGATTTGAATCTTGAATTGATTTCTTTTCCGATTTCCATGGTGCAAATATAGTTACCGTGGTAATATTTACAAATTAAAAGTTCATTTTTTACATTATTAAATTTGTAAAAAAATCACAACTTGATTCAGAACAAGTTGCATATTCAAAATAGAATGCTAAATTTGATGAATTGAAATATTATTAATTACCAAAATTATTAGGTATGGGAAAAGGAGATAAAAAAACAGCAAAGGGCAAAAGAGTCATGGGTTCTTACGGTAAAACTAGACCAAAGAAAAAAGATACTCCAGTTGTAATTGTTGCAAAAACTGAAAAACCAGCCAAAGAGAAAAAAGAAACTGTTAAGAAAGAAACAGTGAAAAAACCAGCAGCAAAAAAGGCAACTGCAAAAAAAGAGGATTAAAAACTTCACAAGAAGTATACAAAACAAGATATTTGTTCAAGTCACTGAAAAGTGACTTTTTTTTTGATCAGTAATTCTGCATTACAAAAAAAGGCTCCAAATTTTGGAGCCTTTCATTTCAATGAATTTTATTGGACTATTTAATTACTTTGAAAGTAACACGTCTATTTTTCGCCATTTTCAAGTCTTCCTCATCAACTTCATTGATGTCAGGATTTTGTTCAGAATTACCCTTTGGAGCTTCAATCATTCTCGTTTCAGCAATTCCTTTATCTTTCAAATACTGTTTAACAGTTGCGATACGTTTTTTGTCCATATCTGCATAAATCGGTTTAACTTCACCTTTTGCAATTTCTGTTTCATCAGCGAAACCTGAAATCTCCAATTTGTATGTTGGATTTGCTTTCAATTCAGTTGCAATTAAATCTAAAGAAGCCATATCAGCTGGTTGTAGAATGTTTTTTCCAAAACCAAAATAATTTGCTTGCACTTCGATTTTTTGAATTGATGTCATCTTTTCATTTAAAACAACAGATTTTTGATAAACTGTATTTGAAACTACTTCCTCTGTTTCTTCTGATCCACAATCGCAAGAAGAACCTGTTTCAACCAATGTAACTGAAACATCATCAATGTAGTAGTACGAAGCAATTAAAATAGTTCCTTTGATATTATCAGGCTTTTTATTCTTCTCTGTTTTTACATTGTCATTGTTAGTGAAATTTCCAATTGTAATGTATTTTTCACCACCATCAGCAACAAAAGAACCACAAACTCGATCCCAACCATACATGGCATTCAGCACTTTGTTATCTTTAATTAGGATATGAGTTTTGTCGATAATACTTGACTTTTCTTCAGTAGCAAATTGTTTTTTAGAAACATGCACACCTAACTGATTACATGAATATTTAGACAATTCAGCCAAAGAAACATTTGCCTGAATACAATAAGTCATTCCTTTTTTGAGTGGCGTTGTCAATTTGGTAGACACGTATGACCTAGGCATTTTGTCGTTATATGAGTATGCCACAATTCCTGCGTAATTATCACCATCTTTAGGTTCCTCAGAGCCATAAATGTTTGATGGAGTACTAATATCTGGAAGTTTTGCAGCAGGTGTAAATAAATCTGCTCTCACTCCAGTTGGAGAAACCCAACCAGTTGCGGCTTCAATACCACCTAATTTTTTGGTTTTACCTGTAGTTGATTCAAAACTACCATTTTCTACTAAATTCTCTCCCTGACCAAAAGTAAATGAGAACAAACTCATTGGAATAAGAGCAAGAATCGTAGCAATTGATTTAGTATTCGATTTCATGTGCATAAATATTAAATTTTAATTTTTGAAATAAACAAAATCTACTAGTCAAGAGATTAATATTTTATTTCATATTCCTTCACTGTATTAATAAACGTTTTCACTTTTTCAGGATCAACATCTGGATAAACACCATGGCCTAAATTGACAATATGTCGTTTACTTTGAAACGAATTTAACATTTTATTTGTTAAATCAGCAACTTCAGCATGAGAAGAATATAAAGCACAAGGGTCCAAATTTCCTTGAAGTGTTCTAGAATCTCCAATTTCAGCTCTAATTGCCTGAATATCCATGTTCCAATCCAAACCTACAGTATTACAATTTAATTTTGCAATTGCGCCAACTGAAGTAATTGCTCCTTTTGAAAAAAGCGTAAGCGGAACTTCGTTGATTGCATTTGCAATTTCATTCAAATAACGCAAGCTAAATTCAGCATACTGCTCAGTTCCTAAAATTCCTGCCCAAGAATCAAAAACTTGAATCATGTGCGCTCCTGCTTGAATTTGAGCTTTCAAATACTGTATTGTCACTTTCGTAATTCTGCTTAGCAAGTCGTGTGCCAATTTTGGATTGGTGTACAACATCTTTCTTGCTTCTGAAAATGTTTTTGAACCTGAACCTTCTACCATGTAGCAAAAAATTGTCCAAGGTGCTCCGGCGAAACCGATCAACGGCACTCTACCATCCAATTCTTTGTTGGTCAATTTGATTGCTTCCAAAACGTATCCCAAACGGTCTTCAATATCGAAATCAAATTCCGCATATTTCAAATCAGCTTCAGACTTGATTGTTTTTTCAAACCAAGGACCTCTTTTTTCAATCATTTGATATTCAAGTCCCATTGCTTCTGGAACGACTAAAATGTCTGAAAAAATGATGGCAGCATCAACACCTAAAATGTCTACCGGTTGAATAGTAACTTCCGCAGCAAATTGTGGCGTTTCCACTAATTCTTTAAATCCACTTAGTGAATTGCGAACAGCGCGGTATTCTGGTAAAATTCTACCTGCTTGTCGCATCAGCCAAACAGGGTATCGTTCAATCGATTCGCCTTTGGCTGCTCTTAAAATTAAATCGTTTTTTAAAATCATCGCCCACAAATATAAACATTTGAATTATTCTTTTATTCTCAAATAATCCCCAAAACTCAATATTTTTGAAAATCTAAAAAAAGTGCAATCCTCTTATTTCAAAATTGGAAAAAAAATATTTATTCGCGGTATAGATTTTCGGGATTTCACCTAGATTTATTTCACTAAATTTGTGCTGATAAATACTTCATTTCAATGTTTAAAAATCAACTTTCAAAAATAACTTTTGTCTTTATTTGCTTGGGTTTACTAGTTAGTTTGAAATCTAAATCGGCGCCAAATTCCAAAATCAAAATAAAATCAAAACCTGCGTTTATCGACGAAGGTGATTTGTGGGCAGAAAAAGTGCTCAACAGCATGACTTTAGAAGAAAAGGTGGGACAATTTTTTATGGTTGCCACTTGGTCAGAAAAAGACGAGTCACATCAAGCAGAAATTGAAAAAATCATTCGCGAAAATAAAATTGGAGGATTAATTTATTTTCAAGGCGATAAATCAAACTTGAAAACTTCCATTTCCCGAATGCAAACTGCGTCAAAAGTACCTTTGTTAATAGGAATGGATGCTGAATGGGGCGTTGCCATGAGATTGGAAAAAGAGGAAAGATTTCCCTTTGCTTACACAATCGGTGCTGCGAATGACGTTGCCTTGACTGAAAAAATTGCAGAATCCATGGCGCAAGAGTGCAGAGATTTTGGAATTCACATCAATTTTGCACCAGACGCTGATGTAAATAGCAATCCCTATAATCCAGTGATTGGCTTTAGATCATTTGGCGAAGATTCGAAAAATGTTGCAGAACATGTCGCTGCATTTGTGAAAGGAATGGAAGCTGAAGGTGTAATGACTAGCATCAAACACTTTCCGGGTCATGGCGATACAGACAAAGATTCTCATTTTGAATTGCCAACTGTCTCGCATTCAAAAGAAGTATTTTTTTCGACCGACTTCCCTCCTTTCAAAGCTGGAATAAAAGCTGGAACTTCATCTGTCATGATTGGACATTTAAATGTTCCTTCGCTTGACAATTCAGGCACGCCAAGTTCTCTTTCTAAAAAAGTCATTCAAGGATATTTGCAAGATTCTTTGGGTTTTAAAGGATTAGTTATCAGTGACGCTTTGAATATGAAAGCTGTTGCCGACAAATACGGTAAAACGGAAGTTGTTGTCAAAGCATTTGAAGCAGGATGTGACATTCTTTTGTTTCCTGAAAGCGTTTCTGAATCAATTGATGCGATTGTAAACAAAGTTAAAAGTGGTAAAATCTCAGAAAAAGAGATTAATGCTAGATGTTTGAAAGTTTTAAAAGCGAAACATCATGCGATTTTCAGAGCTAAAAAAGCACCTAAATATACTGCTGGTGAAGTTGACTGGATCAAAAAGCAAGTTTATGAAAAATCGTTGACGGTAGTTAAAAACGAGAATTCAGTTTTACCATTAATTAATACTGAGCAAAAAGTTGCGTTGGTTTGTTTGGGTTCAAATACAATTACATACCAATTGATGGCTCAAAATTTCAATCCACACGATCAATTTCAATTCGAAACAGCGGATGAAGCGATTAAAAACTTGGGAGCGAAATTGGACCAATATGATGTGATTGTGACTTCGATACATTCATCGTCAGTCAGAAGTGTAAAAGCATACGGAATGCCTGAAAAATGGCAAGATTGGTTGGCACAATTGCCTGAAAAATCTAAAAGTGTTTTAGTACTTTTCGGAAATCCTTTTGCTTTTGCAAACACTCCAATCATTGAAAAACAAGACGCAGTAGTTATTGCTTATGAAAATCATCCATTGGCTCAAGACAGAGCGGCGCAAATGATTTTTGGTGCCATTGGAGCGAACGGAAAAATGCACTTTCAAATTTCTGATTTCCTTAAAAAAGGCAAAGGTTTGAATGTAAAGTCAGTAAATCGATTGAAATATTCTCAACCTGAAGAATTAGGAATAAACGCAGAGAAACTAGGTGAAATTGATCAAATAGCGTTGAACGGCGTTGCCAAGGGTGCATTTCCCGGTTGTCAGGTTTTGGTTGCTGTTGAAGGAAAAATCATCTACCAAAAAAGTTTCGGTACAAAAACTTACGAAGGCAATGACACAGTGAATAATCGTGATATTTATGACATTGCCTCCGTTTCAAAAATTGCTGGCTCAACAGCTGCATTGATGAAATTAGAAACACAAGGAAAATTTACTTTGAATAAAAAACTGGAAGATTATATTCCCGACGTGACTGGAAAAGGCGCTTTTGGAAAAATCTTTATCAAAGATATGATGGCGCATCAAGCTGGCTTGACTCCTTGGATTCCATTTTACAAAAAAACGGTTTCGAATGGTAAACTGAGTCCGACGATTTATTCAACTGAGAAAAAAGAAGGATTTGAATTGCAAGTTGCCAAGGATATTTGGATTTCAAATTCATATCCAGACACACTATACAAACGCATATTGAATAGTGGATTGAATCCTGTCAAAAAGTATGAATATTCAGATTTGGGATACTATTTTGTCAAGAAAATTATTGAAAAACAAACAAGTCAAACTTTAGACAAATACTTGTATTCCGAACTATACAACCCGATGGGACTTCAGAATATTCGCTATACGCCATTGAGTTATTTCGCTTTTGAAAGAATTGTTCCAACTGAAAACGACAAAGATTTCCGTGGACAAGTGATTCGCGGACATGTGCATGACCCAGGAGCAGCGATGTTGGGCGGTGTCGGTGGACATGCAGGTGTTTTTGCCAATTCAGCGGATTTAGCAGCCATCATGCAATTGTTTTTAAACAAAGGAAATTACATGGGCAAACAATTGATAGATCAAAGTGTTATTGCAGCATACACGAAAGCACAGTTTGCGGGAAATCGCCGTGGCGCTGGGTTTGATAGACCGACATCAAGCGCCAAAGGAGGTCCAACTTGTGAATTGGTTTCACAAGAAAGTTATGGTCATTCAGGATTTACAGGAACTTTCACTTGGGCAGATCCTGCTTATGGAATCAATTATGTTTTCTTGTCGAACCGAGTTTATCCAAGTGCGGAAAACTGGAAAATCAGGGACATGAATATCAGAACAGAAATACAAAGAGTAATATACCAAGCAGTTAAAAAATAAAAATTAGTTCAAACATCTTCAGTAAAACGCTACAAATGAAAATCGGAATTGTATTATACCCAACTTATGGCGGAAGTGGTGTTGTTGCCACAGAACTCGGCAAAGCTTTGGCTTTGAAAGGCCATGAAATTCATTTTATCACTTATTCACAACCCGTTCGACTCGGCAGTTTTCGTGAAAACATATATTATCACGAAGTTTCTTTGACCGATTATCCGTTATTTGAATTTCAACCTTATGAAACTGTCTTAGCATCTAAAATGGTAGATGTTGTGAAATATGAAAAATTGGATTTATTGCACGTACATTATGCGATTCCTCATGCATCGGCAGCATTTATGGCGCAACAAATTTTAAAATCACAAGGAATTGAGATTCCATTTATCACCACTTTGCATGGTACGGATATAACTTTGGTTGGGAAAGACCCTTCATTTGAACCAGTGATTACATTTTGTTTGAATCAATCCAATGCAGTTACAGCAGTTTCTCAAAGTTTAAAAGACGATACATACAAACATTTTGGCACCACGAGAGAAATTCACGTGATTCCCAATTTTATCAATTCTGAAGATAATTTGCCAGAAATTGACCTAGAAAAGCGAAGAAGATACGCGAACGACAATGAAAGAATTTTGACCCACATTTCCAATTTTAGAAGAGTCAAAAGAATTGATGATGTAGTGAAAGTTTTCGCCAAAGTGAATGAGAAAATTCCTTGCAAACTGCTTTTGGCTGGAGATGGACCTGAAAGAGCCATGGTGGAGCATTTGGCAAGAGAATTGAAAATTTGTAACCGCATTATTTTTCTGGGAAAAGTTAGAGATACGAGTCACGTACTAGAAATTAGCGATTTATTTATTTTACCATCGGAAACAGAAAGTTTTGGTTTGGCCGCGTTGGAAGCAATGGCAGAGGGAGTTCCGGTTATTTCTTCCAATACTGGAGGAATTCCTGAAGTAAATATTGAAGGCGTTTCAGGATATTTGTCTAATGTTGGCAATGTAGATGAAATGGCTGAAAATGCATTAAAAATTCTTTCAACAGATGAAAATTTAAAAAGATTTAGGATTAATGCATTGAGTAGAGCGAAAGATTTTACCCTTGAAAAAATTCTGCCGATGTATGAAACTTTGTACGAAAGTGTTTTAAAATAAAACCATTCATATTGAAAAAAAGCAAACAAATCGGATTTTATCGCTCAATATTAACTTTGAAATGTCCGAGTTGTAGGCAAGAAAATATGTTTAAGAAAAGAGGATTATTTGTATATCACAATCCTCTTGATATGCACGAAAATTGTTCTCAATGTGGGCAAAAATACGAAATCGAACCAGGATTTTGGATTGGTGCTTTGTGGGCAAGTTATCCCATAGTCGTGATTATTGAAACCCCGTTTTTATTTACCGCCATCGCATCCGAATCTTTGAACGTTTGGTACACTTATGGTTTGATGATTTTAGCTTTTGGCGTTTTCTTCCCGTTGATGGTTAGATTGGGAAGATCAATTTGGGCACATATCTTTATTAAGTTTCGCGGTTAATCAAACTTCAAAATTATATTTCTAAAACACAAAAAAATAGGACTTCAAAATTTGAAATCCTATTTACTATTATGTTCTAGAATTACTAGATATTTTCAATAATCATTGCGGAAGCACCACCACCACCATTACAGATTGCAGCGCCACCAATTTTAGCGTTATTTTGTTTCAATACATTGATTAAAGTTACGATAACTCTTGATCCTGAATTTCCAAGTGGGTGACCTAAAGCAACAGCTCCACCGTTTACATCTACTTTTTCAGCATCTAGTCCTAAAATTTTCATGTTTGCCAAACCTACAACCGAGAACGCTTGGTTTAATTCCCAGAATTCAACGTCAGAAGTTTCCAAACCTGCTTTTTTAAGCGCTACTGGAATTGCTTTTGAAGGTGCAGTTGTGAACCATTCTGGTGCATGAGCAGCATCAGCATAACTTACAATTTTTGCAATTGGTTTTAAACCGTATTTTGCAACCGCTTCAGCAGAAGCCAAAATCAAAGCAGAAGCACCATCATTTAAAGTTGAAGCATTTGCAGCAGTAATTGTTCCGTCTTTATCGAATGCAGGACGTAAACCTGGAATTTTATCCAAGAAAACGTTTGTATATTCTTCGTCTTTTGAAATAATCACTGGATCACCTTTTCTTTGTGGAACGGCAACAGGAACAACTTCTTCCGTAAAACGACCAGCTTCCCAAGCAGCAGCAGCACGTTTGTATGAAGTAATTGCGAAATTATCTTGGTCTTCTCTAGAGAATTCATATTCTTTGGCACACAATTCAGCACAATTCCCCATAGGAACTTTGCTGTAAACATCTAGTAAACCATCTTTTGTGATTCCATCTAGCATTGTAATGTTTCCAAATTTAACACCGTTTCTTCCGTCGATGTAATGTGGAGTTTGAGACATATTTTCCATTCCACCAGCAACAACGATTTCGTTGTCTCCAGCTAAAATCGTTTGAGCACCCAACATGATCGCTTTCATTCCAGAAGCACAAACTTTGTTTACTGTTGTACAAGGGACTTCGTTTGTCAATCCAGCACCCAAAGCAGCTTGGCGAGCAGGAGCCTGACCAACACCAGCTTGAAGTACATTTCCCATGAAAACTTCATCAATTTGCTCTGCTTTCAAACCAGATTTTTCTAATGCACCTTTGATTGCAACAGCACCTAATTGGGTCGCAGAAACTGTTGATAATCCACCCATGAAAGCACCAATTGGTGTTCTTACAGCGGAAACGATAAAAACTTCTTTTTTCATTTTATAATTTTTACTTTTTTTCGATTCGTAACTAGACCACGAAATTAGTAAAATAAGCAAAGTATTTTACTGAAAAATCAATAAAACGCTAAAATGTATTTGAAAATTGAAAGAATCCAAAATTAAAACATGTATTGAAATTTGTTATCGCATTTCAAAAATCGAAATCAAAACGATATTTTTGTGCTTTTTTTGAAAAATTGATGATGAAGAAATCTATTTTACTCTTGATTTTATTGATGAATTGTACTCACTTTTTTAGTCAGGACACAATTCCATTAAAAAGTATTTTAACTGACAGTTCTTATTGGACTTCCAAAATGCTATTTGGAATAAATGGATCTCAAAGTTCATTTGTCAATTGGTCAGCAGGCGGAAGAAACAACATTTCAATGTTAGGTTTTTTAGATGCAAGTGCAACTTATCGTAAATCTAATATTAAGTGGAATAATGATTTAAAATTGGCTTTAGGCGGATTGAGATTTTTAGATAAAAACAATACTGGTGCACAACTACAAAAAACCGATGACAAGATAGATATTGCAACTTCATTGGGTTATGAATTCAAGAATAAATGGTTCTATACCTTGGTTGGAGGCTTTAAAACACAAATGTTGGATGGATTTGTTTTTCCAAATGATTCAGTGAGAACCTCCAAATTTATGGCGCCAGGCTATATCAGTTCCGCATTAGGAATAGAATTCGCGCTGGATAAAAATTTCAATATTTTTCTGTCTCCACTTGCAACAAAATTCACGATTGTCAATGATCAAGTTCTAGCAAATGCTGGTGCTTTTGGTGTTCAAAAAGCAGAATTAGATGCGCTTGGAAATGTTTTAGTAGCTGGAAAAAAAGTACGAAGTGAATACGGTGCTTATTTCAAATTGCGGTTCAATAAAGAACTTGCGAAAAATATTGAAATGAAATCGCGATTTGAATTATTCTCCAACTACATCAATAATCCACAAAACGTGGATGTAAATACCGAAGTAATTTTTACTTTCAAAGTTAACAAATGGTTTTCATCGTCTTTACAATGGAATTTACTCTATGACGACGACATTGATGTCACTGATATCAAAGGAAGAGTTGGTCCAAGAACGCAGTTTAAATCTGTGCTGGGACTTGGAGTTTCGTTCACAATTAAAAATAAAAATTCGATTTAGGATTAGGTATTAAACAGATAACCTGTCTGTTTGTGAGTCTTCAAGTTGCATTTTCCATCTCTTGTACATATAGGGAGAAATTTTACTTTGTTCCCGTTCCTGCAAGACAATAATGTTGTTACTTGCAGCAAAATACCAAGAGAACTCAAAAATCTCCATTTTAATTCCAAATTTGTTTTGATTCATTCCAGAAATTACTTCGAAATTGAAGCCTTTTTCTTGAAGTTTCATTTTTTTGATTTTAAAGCGATTGCAATTGTCTCCTAATAATTCACAAAGAATTACATAGTTCTTTTTAAGAATCTTTACTGTGTTTGCTGCAGCTGTCTTCGTCTGCTTTCTAACTGATTGGTGGTATTTATTTTTGCAGTGTATGTCGCAGAAAACTTTGTCTGAGCGACCGAATAGTTTTTTATCACAAACACAACATTGTTTTGTGGGTTGGATGTTGGATGTTTTTTGCATAATTATAGTTGTTTTAAAAGGTTGTTAAATTTGTTAAGTGATGTTTAAGCTTGATAAGGTTTAATTATTCGCTTAGTTAAAGTTAAATAATGAATTTTGACATTTCCAAATTTTCTTTGGTTTTTATGTGATTTTATCTGTTGAAAACACTTACACCCCCCATTTTATTGAGAAACTAAAATTCAACTTCACCAGTAGCTAAATATTAACTTTATAAACCGCAATTTCTATTTTATTCTTAATTTCGTGTCATCTATGAAATTCATTTCCGATATATCTCTTTTTTGGCTTTTTCCAATTGGTGCAATTGCATTTTTGCTTACTTATTTATTTTACAGAAAAGAAGCGTGGTTAAATGAAATTCCTAACTGGACAAAAAAATCACTTTTCATATTGAGATTTTTAAGCCTGTTTTTTATTGGGATTTTACTACTAGGAATTCTATTCGAATCGTTTACCTACCGAAAAGAAAAACCTATCTTTATTACATTAGTTGACAATTCTCATTCTCTCAAAAACTTCAAAGACAGCGCCAAAGTTGCTCAACAGATTGCCGATTTCAATTCCAAAATAAAAGAAAAGTTCAGCGAGAAATTTGAGATAATTTCTTATGCGGTTGGAGATAATTTCAGACAAACTGAATCGTTTAATTTAAAAGATCAACATTCAAATTTATCTGATGGTTTTGAACAAATATATTCTCAATACTACAACAGGAATATCGGTGGAATAGCATTTATTTCTGATGGAAATTTCAACGAAGGTCCTAATCCTATTTACTCAGCAGAAAAAATTGCCCTCACTCCTATTTTCACCTTAGGCGTTGGTGATACCATTCCTCACAAAGATCAATTAATCAGAGATGTTACAACCAACGAAATTGCATTTTTAAAAAATAAATTTCCTGTTGAAATTGATGTTGAAGCGCTGAAAGTTGGAAAAAGAAGTAGCAAAGTTTCGATTTATCACAACAATAAAATCGTAGCAAGTAATAATGTAAATTTTGAAAATGGTCAATTCGACTTTAAACACATTACTTTCGAGTTGGACGCTACAGAAATTGGTTTTCAAAATTACGTCGTCGAAATTTCGCCCATCGATGGAGAATATACTACTAAAAATAACCGCAGGTCATTTTACATCGAAGTTCTGGATGGTAGAAATAAAATCATTTTACTCGCTGGAGCGCCTCATCCTGATGTGTCCGCGTTGAAATATGTACTCGAAAAAGATGAAAATGTGCAGGTTGAGTCTAAATTAATTGGTGATTGGGATAAAAAATTAGACAAAGTTGATTTGGTTATTTGGCACGAACCAGGAATCAATTTTAATCAATCTGTTCTTGACGCAATCAGAAATGCAGGAAAACCAATATTGTTTTTTACTGGTCCAAACACCAATGGAAATACAATCAAAAAATTGGATATTGGAATGACCATTGGCAATTCAAATCAGACGGATGAAGTTCAACCAGGATTCAATGTTGGATTCGAATTGTTTGAATTGACAACGGAACTCCAAAATACTTTGAGATTCTATCCTCCAGTGAAAGTAAAATATGGTGAGATTAAATTGAACCCGCAAAATAAAGTTTTACTCTCTCAAAGACTGGGCGATTTCTATAAAAAAGACCCTATTCTTTATTTTGGTGAAAAAGCAAATGTGAAATATGGCGTTTTTCTGGGCGAAGGAATTTGGAAATGGAAAATCAACGAATATAGTCGAACCAAGTCGACAGCAATGTTCGAAGAATTAATTCAAAAAATTACGCAGTTCCTTGTGATCAAACAAAATGCATCATCTTTGAGAATAACCTTACCAAGAAGATTTTCAAAAGGTGAAGAAGTGAAAATTAAAGCTGAATTCTACAATGAATCGCTGGAATTAATCACCAAACCTAAAATTTCTTTCAGTTTAAAAGATGAACGAAATAACAAATCCAATTTTGAATTTGGTGTTTCTGGAAATTTCTACGTTTTACCGCTTGGAACTTTAAAACCTGGCAAATATACTTGGACCGCCTCCACAACACACAATGGAAAAAAACATTCAAAAAATGGAACTTTTGTAGTTGAAGATATAGAAATTGAATCTTTGGAAACAGTTGCAAATCATGGATTATTGAATCAAATTTCTAAGAATTCAAATGGCCAATTTTACCAACTTGCTAATTATGAAAAATTATTGAGCGACTTGGAGAAACGAGACGATATCGTTGAAATGTCCTACGAAGAAAGTGCCTTCAATGATTTGTTAGATTATTTCTGGCTTTTACTTCTCATTTGTTTGACTTTGTCAGCAGAATGGTTTCTGAGAAGATGGAATGGCAGTTATTAACTGATTATTCTCGGGTCGAAGTTCGAATCAATTCAGATCGATAATTGGACAACAAATGTGACTTTGAAATAAATCCGACAAACTCATTTTCAGAAACTACAGGCAATATCCACGCGTTTGTTTCATCAAATTTGTTCATGATTGAATGCATACTTTCATTTGCATCAATCACACTTGGCGGTTTGATCATCAATTGTTTGGCTCTCAAACTGTCGTACAGTTCTGTTTTAAAAATCGTCTCTCGAATTTGATCCAACTGAATAATTCCCACCAACTGATTTAATTCAGTTAAAACAGGAAAAATATTTCGATTAGAATGCGCAATAATTTGGGTAATTTCTCTCAAAGTCGCTTCTGGTTTTAACGTTTGATAATCCGTTTCTATCAATCTTTCAGACTTCAAAGAAGACAAAATGGTAACATCTTTATTGCTTCTCAAAACTTGACCTTTTTTGGCTAAATTTTTAGCATCCATCGACAGAGGTTCAATGCTTCTTACAACTGCATAACTGATGGCTGAAACTAACATCAGCGGAATCATCAATTCGTATCCACCAGTGATTTCTGCAATCAAAAATATTCCAGTCAACGGTGCATAAAATATCCCTGTCAAAACACCAGACATTCCAACTAATGTAAAATTGCTAATAGGCAAAGTTGTAATTCCAGTCAAATTCACCAATCTTGCAAAAACATAACCGATATAAGCTCCAACAAAAAGCGAAGGTGCAAAATTCCCTCCATTACCACCACTATTGATTGTCACGGCAGCTGCAATCACTTTCACAAACATGACAATACCAACAAAAAGTAAGACAAACCAACCTTCTGTTTTCATGCTTTTAAAAATACTCGTATCAAGCAATTTCTCTGGTGTATTGCTCGATAACACTTTGATACTTTCATAACCTTCACCAAAAAGTGGTGGCAAAACCAAAATTAAAACTGCTAAAAAAAACACCGCCTTTAATCGCTTTGCCATAGGTCCAATCTTTCGAACGGTCAAGCACTTTTTCAATGCGCAAATAAATTCTAGAATAGTAAATTGAAATCAGACCAGTTAAGACCCCAAGTAAAACGTAAAATGGCACATTGTAATAATTGAAGGCTTCTTGCAATTTGAAAGTCAAAAGAATGGAATCTCCCAAAATGATTTTGGATGTCAAACCTCCTACTGCTGCGGCAATAATCAATGGAATAAACGCGGAAATACTGGCGTCAACTAACAATACTTCCAAAGCAAATAAAACACCTGCAATCGGCGCGTTAAACGCAGCACCAATACCTGCAGCAGCTCCGCAAGCCAAAAGTAAAACCCTATCCTTATATATTAATTGATACGTTTTGGCAAAATTTGAGCCAATAGATGAACCTGTAGTAACAATCGGTGACTCCAACCCTGCTGAACCTCCGAAACCAACAGTGACAGCGCTCGTTATAATATGAGAATACATCTGACCTTTGGGTAAAAACCCTGATTTCTTGACAATTGAACGAATAATATTCGCTGTTCCTCGACCCAATTTTTGATTGAAAAAACGACGAACTATAAAAGTGGTCAATATTATTCCAATCATTGGAAAAACCAAGTACAAATAGCTATTAAGATTGAAAGGTAATTTAAAATCCAAGGTAACAAATCGGTGAATTTGAAAAACGAAAATCTTCAATAGTACCGCAGCTAGTCCAGCTGTTAGTCCAACCATCATACTCGCGAAAATCAAAAATTGTTGCTCAGATAATTTCGATCTGACCCATTTTATGGAACGCTCAATGATTGAAAATAAACTTTGATACAATTTCAAGTCAATATTTTTTTTGATGATTTACACAAATATACTAAAATCAAAATAAGCATATTTATGAAAATTAGTTATTCATTAGGCAAAAAAGAAAGTGAATACGCTGTATAAGGATGAAAATATTTAAACATTTCATTCTTATTTTTTTTAACTTTGCGCAATCAATTTAAAAACTGAAAAATAATGGCTCACAATATCAAACCAGGCGTTGCCTCAGGAGATGAAGTTCAAGCAATTTTTAAATATGCAAAAGAGAAAGGTTTTGCTCTACCAGCAGTAAATGTAACAGGTTCTTCAACAGTGAATGGTGTTATGGAAACTGCAGCGAAACTTAATGCTCCAGTGATTATACAATTTTCTAACGGAGGTTGTTTGTACAATGCTGGAAAAGCGCTTTCAAATGAAAATGAAAAAGCAGCAATTTTGGGCGGAATCGCTGGTGCGAAGCACGTTCACACTTTGGCTGAAGCGTATGGAGCAACTGTTATTTTACATACAGATCACTGCGCGAAGAAACTTTTGCCTTGGATTGATGGTTTGTTAGATGCAAGTGAAGAATTTTTCAAAGAAACTGGAAAACCATTGTACAGTTCTCACATGATTGATTTGTCTGAAGAACCTATCGAAGAAAACATCGAAATTTGCAAAGCTTATTTGGCTCGCATGAGCAAAATAGGAATGACATTGGAAATCGAATTGGGTATTACTGGCGGTGAAGAAGATGGTGTTGACAATACGGATGTAGACAGTTCTAAATTGTACACACAACCTGAAGAAGTTGCTTATGCTTATGAGGAATTGATGAAAGTAAGCGACACATTCACCATTGCAGCTGCTTTTGGAAATGTTCATGGAGTTTACAAACCAGGAAACGTGAAATTGACTCCTAAGATTTTAAGAAATTCTCAAGAATACGTTCAAAATAAATTCAATACTGGAACAAATCCAGTTGATTTTGTGTTTCACGGTGGATCAGGTTCTACTTTGGAAGAAATCAGAGAAGCGATTGGTTACGGTGTGATCAAAATGAACATCGATACTGATTTGCAATTTGCATTTACTGAAGGCGTTCGTGACTATGTAACAAAAAACATTGATTACTTAAAAACACAAATAGGAAATCCTACGGGAGACGATCAACCAAATAAAAAATACTACGACCCAAGAAAATGGATGAGAGATGGTGAATTGACATTTGTCAAAAGACTTGAGCAAGCTTTCCATGATCTTAACAATGTAAATACGCTTTAATATTAATTCAGCACAAAAAATAAACTATGGGTTGGTTTAAAAGAGACAAAGAAGGGATTACAACTTCGACAAAAGAGAAAAAAGAAACACCAGAAGGACTTTGGCACAAATGTTCCAATTGTAAAACGGTTTTCACAGAATCTGATTTTGTCAAAAACTTTTATGTTTGTGATAGATGTTCACACCATGAGAGAATCGGATCAAAAGAATATTTCGAAATTCTTTTTGATGAAGGAAAATTCACGGAGTTAGATGCAAATCTTTCATCTGGTGATCCATTGAAATTCGAGGATACTAAAAAATATGTTGACAGAGTCAAAGCAACACAAAAAAGTTCTGGTTTGAAAGATGCAGTAAGAACTGCTCATGGAAAATTAGAAGGAATGGATTTTGTAATTGCTGCCATGGATTTCGGATTTATTGGTGGTTCTTTGGGTTCTGTTGTAGGTGAAAAAATTGCCCGTGCAATCGACAAAGCAATCGAATTGAAATGTCCATTCATGATTATCTCTAAATCTGGAGGTGCGCGTATGATGGAAGCTGGTTTTTCTTTGATGCAAATGGCGAAAGTAAGCGGGAAATTAGGTCAATTGGCTGAGAATAAATTGCCTTATATTTCATTTTTGACAGATCCGACAACTGGTGGTGTAACCGCATCTTTCGCAATGTTAGGTGATTTAAATATCGCTGAACCAAAAGCTTTGATCGCATTCGCTGGTCCAAGAGTTGTGAAAGAAACAATTGGTAGAGATTTGCCAGAAGGATTTCAAACTTCTGAGTTCTTGTTAGAACACGGATTTTTAGATTACATCGTTGATCGAACGGAGCTAAAACAAACTTTAGCAACTTCGTTGAAAATGTTCAACAATTAAATATTCAAAGTCCTGCAGAAATGTGGGACTTTTTTTTAGTCATTTTTATTCGAAATGATTTTGAAACCATCGTTCAACTAAACTCAAAATCTCAGTCGATTTTTCTAAATGCGGATGATGTTTTACTAAATCTAAAAATGCAATCTCAGCTTGTGGAATGGCTTTTTGAATGAATTCTAGCTGTAATTTAGTGCCATATTGATCTTCTTTTCCTTGAATTGCTAATAGCGGACAAGTAATTCCTTCAATATCTTTAACAATATTCCATTCTCTAAAAGGTTCACTTAACCAAGTATTCGCCCAAGCGAAAAAAAGCGATTCTGTTTTTTCTCCGTGAATTTTTTTCAAACCTTCCAATTTTCCTGCGCGAAAAGCATCAATTGCTGGTTGAATTCCAGCGCGTGTTTCAGGTTCATTCAAAACATGCGCAGCCATTGTTACAATTCCAGAGACAAATTTTGGAAATTTAGCAGCGTATAACAAGGCAATTGTGCCGCCATCTGAATGTCCAACTAAAATCACCCGTTTTCCGCCTGGCAAAATTTTCTGAATGACTTCGTGCAATTCATCGTAAGCATAATCATGCAGGTAGTTTTCATTTCTTTCACCAAACAATGCATCGGAACCACCATGCCCTCTTCGCTCGAGAATAAAACCATCCATTCCCATGGAATCGCTCAACAATTTAGGAAAATTTCGCCATTGACCAATTGAACCCAAAGCTTCATGCAAAAACAACAAAATAGTGTTCTCCTGAAAATCGGTTCTGTTTGTTAAATTGCTTTTTTCTGATTCGATAAAAGCGATTTGAACCTGATGTGTCGAAAGTTGGAGTTTCTTTAAAATCATCTTTTGTAAAACAAAAAATCCCACATTGCTGCAGGATTTAATAATTTAAAATATTGTAAATTAGTTTTTTACTCGCTCTTGGTACAAACCAGTACGCGTATCAATTTTAATAATTTCTCCAGTATTGATGAACAAAGGAACACGAATTTCAGCGCCTGTTGCAATAGTTGCTGGCTTCATTGTGTTTGTCGCAGTATCACCTTTAATTCCTGGTTCAGTGTAAGTTACTTCAGAAATAATTGAAATTGGTAATTCAACAACCAAAGGAGTTTCTTCTTCAGCGTGAAACAAAATACTACAAGTCATTCCTTCAACCAAAAAACCTGGTTTTTCAATCATCTTAGCAGGAATGTTCACTTGTTCAAAATTTTCATTGTTCATGAAAACATAATCAGTTCCTTCTTGATACAAATATTGATACTCACGATTTTCAATTCTAACAGTCTCAATTTTATGACCTGCCGAAAAAGTATTGTCTATCACCTTCCCAGTTTCAATTTGTCTCATTTTCGTACGAACGAAAGCAGGACCTTTTCCAGGTTTTACGTGTTGAAACTCGATAATTTGACACAGTTTATCGTTAAATTTAATGCATAAACCGTTTTTGATATCAGATGTATTTGCCATGATGCTTCTTTATAATAGAGCGCAAAAATAGAAAAAAAAGTTTGAAGAATATTAAATTTCTTAATCATTAAAAACCGAACAAAATCTTTTGTTCCTTTTGCTTGATCAAAACGAACCCAAAAATCAAGGCTCTCTCAGAAAGTTTAAAGCACAATTTTTCGCACGAAATAAATTTATCTTTTCGAGTGCTTTATTTTAAAAGCTTCTGAAAAAGTGATTTTAGCTTCGCTGCATCCTTCGGAAGTGTCGGTGATCTACTCCACTAGCGTTTCGCAGGTTCGCTTCGCAGCATCCTTCGGAAGTCCTCCAAAAGTCTACATTTTCAGTGCACCTTTAAACCGCGTAGCAGCCACGCTAGTGAAACACTTTCTTCCAAGGCCAAAATTCTAAAACTGATAATTTACCTTTCGCAGAATTAAATCATCTTAAACAATTTGATTTATTGCTAATTAAATTAATAACCAATTTTCTTTACTGGCCAAAACTGATTCTTAGTTAAACTTTATCAAGCCTTCAGTAAATGTTGTTGAACTCTGTAAATAGAATTAAAACAATTATCTTTGCACCAAAGCTTAAAAAATGACAGAAGAAATCAATGCAGTAAGTTACTGTGTAGGAATGAGTGTTGCAGGAAGTTTGATGCAACAAGATTTAGAAAAAATCAATCCAGAAGCGATGGCTGAAGCAATTGCTGATGCGTTCGCAGGAAAAGCGCCAAAATATGGTCCAGATGAAGCAAATGCAATCATCCAACAGTATTTGCAAAAAGTGAGTGAATCTAAATTTGCAGAGCACAAAGATGCTGGTGAAGCTTTTTTAGCTGAAAATAAAACAAAACCAGGAATTCATACTACGCCTTCAGGTTTGCAATATGAAGTGATTGAAGAAGGAACTGGTGCAAAACCAACTGCAGAAGATACTGTTGAAGTTCATTATCATGGAACTTTGATTGATGGAAGTGTTTTTGATTCTTCTATTCAAAGAGGAACTCCAGCAACGTTTGGCGTTCATCAAGTAATCAAAGGTTGGACTGAAGCTTTGCAATTGATGACAGAAGGTTCAAAATACCGTTTGTATATTCCTCAAGACTTGGCTTATGGTGCACAACCTCATCCAGGTGGACCAATCAAACCTTTTATGGCTTTGATTTTCGACGTTGAATTGATTGCAATACATTAATCAGATTTAAAATGAAAAAAGTTATTCTTTTTTTACCCTTGTTGGTACTTTTTGCAGCTTGTGGAGATAAATCAGCAAGTGAAGAAACTGAAAAAGTTGATTTGACAACTTTCAAAGATAAATTGTCTTACGCTTTGGGTGCAGATCATGCGCATTCAATTTCTGAATCTGGAGATCCGTATTTTGATAAATATGACATCGACGAAATGGTCAAAGGATTTGAGCAAGGATTTTCGGATACTTCTGCATTTGATGAAGGTTGTAATGAAACAATGAGAAAACTTTACGGTCCTCAAGGTCAAAAGTTTGATACAAATTATGTAAAAGAAGGATCAAGTTGTTTGGGGAAATTGTCTGGAATTGTTTTTCAAGCGAGTTGGAAAAAGAAAGGTGCATTGAGTAAAATCGATATTAAAAAAGCAGCCATCGGATTTAGACACGGATTAATGAAAATCGATACGTTGATCAATGTGGAGGAACAAAAATCGATGATTCAAAATTTCTTCGAAGATTTGAATAAAATGAACGGAAGTGTTTTGATGGAAAAAGCGAAGAAATTGCCAAATATCAAATCAACTACTAGTGGAATCATTTTGCAAACCATTAAAGAAGGTAATGGACCAAGTCCTGCTTCTGGAGATGATGTACTAGCGCATTATATTTTGATGAATTCATTGGGTGATACGTTGCAAAGTTCTTTCGAAATGGTTGAAAAATACAAACAACCATTGAATGCTTTCTCGCTTTCTGGCGTAGTTCCAGGATGGCAAGAAGGAATGCCGATGATGAAAAAAGGTGGGAAATACAGATTGTATCTACCTTTTCAAATGGCTTATGGAGAATCTGGTATGTTTAATCCAAACACCAATTCGTATGACATTCAACCTTATGAATCTTTGGTGTTTTACATTGAGTTAATCAACTGCGGAAAACCAGGTTCGTTGACTAAGAATAATGTGAATAGATAAAAAATTGAATAGATGAGGAAAGGTGCTTGAATAAGGCACCTTTTTTTAGGTTTAATGTATTCAAAATCGCAATGGATTAACTGGAAATTTGAAATATTTGGTTAGCTTTGGTTTTCAATCTGTTGGTATTTGAAGTATGTGAAATAGATGAGATGTGGATTTACTCTGTTGGAAAGGTTTGAATATTAATATTGAGTAATTTGGTACAAGCAAGTATAATGCATTTTTGCGCATTGTGCATAGAAAATAAGAATTGCGTCCAATTTTAACAAAATAAAGCCAGCACATAAAAAACGTCAACAATAAAATTGAATTATTTTTAAACAATAGTTGAATGTATAATTCTGAAATATTCGAAACAAAAAAGCCTAACTCTGAAATTATAGCGCGCTATATTTCGTATTATTATTTTCATCAAAATTTCGAAGAAAATAAAGTCCAAAGAATTATTTTTTATCCAAATACAATTAATGCAGTTACGATTTACAAAAATTCATATTTAGTATTTAAAAATAAATACATTTCAACAACAAAACCTTCTGAAAATGAAGGATTTAATTTATTTTATTCTGGTATAAAGTCACAAATTGGTATTTCCGAAATGGAAACTCCTTTTGATAAAATAGGCATAGCTTTTGAAGCGTTAGGTATTCATCGTTTTATACAAAAACCCTATATTGATGTACTCTCAAAAAATGACAATTGTGTTTTTACTGAATTTAATGCTGATATGTTTCCAACCCTAGAAAATGTATATGCTACATATGACTTAAATGAAAGAGTTAAAATTTTAGACGAGTATTTTCTTTCAAAACTCATCGATTTTAATGAAAAACTAATTGAAAAAGCTCTAGAATTAATTGCGAAAAATCACCAAAAATATAAAGTTTATGAATTAGCAAAAGAATTAAAAACTTCTACAAAAACATTAAATAGAAATTTTCATAAACAACTTAACTGTAGTGTAAAAGAATACCTTGATGTGTCACAATTTAGAAAATCTTTCAATCATTTTCTTGTAGGTGTTCAAAAAGAAAATTTAACTTCTTTGTCCCATCATTTTAATTATTATGATCAATCTGAATTTATACGTCATTACAAAAAAATCACGGGAATTACGCCAAAAAAACTATTTCAAAACGTGAAACATTTTGGTGAAGAAGATATTTTTTGGGGAAAATAATTATAGAGTGTCTCATTTTACCAATTTTCAGAATTGACTTCCATCTACTTTTGATAAAAACTTTAATACTATGAATCTTTTTTTAAATTCAATCTTAAGAGGTGTTTTAATGTTAACCTCAATCGTTTCTTTTGGACAAGAATTGACAACAATTAGAGTATCTGTTCCTAATAAAACTGACGAAGTTTATATTGTGGGCAACCAAGATAACTTAGGAAATTGGCAACCCAACAAAGTGAAATTAGATAAAATTTCAGAATATGAGAGAGAAATTTCTTTGAAACTGACTTTTCCAGCAGAATATAAATTAACTCGTGGAAATTGGAACAGTGAAGCAGTAATAAATAAAATCTCTGGGCAGCCAAATTTCATATTAAACACTAAGCCAATAAATGTAGAATATTACAAAATACAAGGTTGGACAGACCAGATAAAAAAATTCTCGACTTACAGCGAATTTCAAATAATTGAAATAAATTCTATAGCATTAAATCAAAAGCGAAAACTATATGTTTCACTTCCAGAAAATTACAATGATAAAATAAAATATCCTGTAATTTATGTTACAGATGCTAACAATTTAAACCATTTTGAAATTGTTTCGCAAACTATCAGACAACAATCAAATTTTTCAAATTTTCCAGAATGTATTGTTATAGGAATATATATTATTGGAGAAGAAAGAGATAAAGAATTGGACAGAACATATAAAGAAAATGGATTAAGATTTAAAGATTATATTTTTGATGAAGTAATCCCTTTTGTTAATAAAAACTATTCAACAAGTTTATTTAAGGCAATGTATGGTCATTCTGATGGTGCAGAATTCAACCATTATTTAATGTTCGAAACGAATAATCCGTTTGATGCTTTTATAAATATTAGTGAAAACCTAAGTGATTTGTACTCTGAAAGCATTGAACCAATTAGAAATAAGTTTATTGAATTTTTAAATCATAATAAAAAACCTATTAAATATTTTATAGCAAGTGCCAAATATGACCACGATGATTTTCGCTACAGAAGCGGTTTAGAAATAGAAAAAATTATTCAAAATAATAAAAATAATAATCTTGATTTTAAACATAATTTATATAAAAGTTGGCATATTGATTTGGTTGGTTATTCAGTTTTAGATGCATTGCAGTTCACTTTTTCGGATTACCAAGATTATAGTTTATTTGAAAATTGTTTTACAGACGTTCAATTTAACTATGCTACGGCAAAACAAAAATTCATTGAACAAAATGAAAAATACATTCAACCTTACATAGAAAATGAAAACTCTATCAGTGTAATTTTTCGAATTATTGATGCATCAAAAAAAGTTGATGTTTTAAATCAGCTACTTGAAAATGAAGACCCCAATATTGAAGAATATGATTTTTATGCAAGAGCTATTTTATATGCAGAATTTAATGATATAAACACCTCATTGATGTATTGGGAAAAAGTTATCAAAGAGAATAACGAAGAATCCTTAAGAAATATAATATTCACCAAAGCAGAATATTATATTGAAACTTATATTAAAGCTGGTAAAAAAGAGCAATCATATAAAAATCTTGAAACTTTATTAAAACAAAATCCAAAATACGAGTTAGAAATAAAATACATTTTAGCCAAAATTGGTTTGGAAAATGATATTCAAATAGAGAAAAGCAAAAAGTATTTAATACAAGTTGAAAAGGCATTTAGGGAAAATAGATTTTTTAATAAGGTGGACATTGAAAAATTGAAAAGGAAATAAAAACTGGCTATACCGCTAATTTTGAAAAATGGCGGATTGAGTGCTAAAAATTAAGAAAATCAAAACATTCAATCAACCAACGAAAATTATAACAATGAAGAGCAATTTTTACCTAGCAAACAGACAAAAACTATTATTTATGGTTGAAGAACTTCATCAACGTGGTTTTGGAAAATTGAGAGTAATGCCCTCAGAATCGCCATCGGGGTTATATTGGCGCTGCAGTTTTATTGACGAGAAAAAGAACCACGAGTTATCAGCCTCGAATTGGATCAGCTATCATGAAGGCCAAAATTCAAAAGAAGAACTAAAACTTACGACCCAAGAACTAACAGACTTGTTTGTGAAAGAAAATTTTAATTTCTTGGAACTTTGTAAAGGCCAAAACAATGAATATGCAGAATGGTATAGCGGAATGTTAAAACAACTCGACAATGAAGAACTGCCTTATACATTTATAGATTGGAAATTGCAAAAAGTAATTTGGGAAACATCAAACGGTAAAAAAATAGAAACTTCACCTAGCGAAGGTAAATACTATTTTTAGAATTAAAGAATGATCAAATAAATTGAAAAAAAGGAAAAAAATCATTTTCAAGCATTGACTTTTTGAGTTTAACTTCTAAAAGTTATCACATACTTAAAACCCTTCAAATGCGCCCAAACCGAACAACGCAAAATCATATTTCACAGGGTCGTTTGGATCGAGTTTACACAAAATGGATTGCACTTCTTCCAAGGCTGTCCAATCGTTTTGAGTTCGTTGCATCATGTCTAATTTTCGCGCAATGTTTCCAGTATGAACATCCAACGGCAAATACAATTCAGAAGTAGGAATTGAATTCCAAATTCCGAAATCTACACCACATTTATCTTTTCTGACAAACCAGCGCAACATCATGTTCAATCTTTTTGCCGAAGCGCCCTTCAAGGGATTAGAAACATGTTTTTCACTTCGATTTTCGTGTTCGACTGCAAAAAATTCGTTGCGAAAATTTACAATTCTGCCTTTCACACCAACGATTTCGTTGTGATTTGAAAACAAAGATTCTAATGTCGATTTTTGGTAAATGTCTTTCAACGAACGAAAGAAAAAATCTAAATCTGTTGCGTTGAATGTTCTATGTACAAAAGGAATCAAGGTTTTTGGAGTTGTATAATTCAGAATAAATTCATGCGGATTGTTTCCCATGATTTTGATTAATTTCTCCCCGTTGGTAATGATTGATTTTCGATTTCCCCAAGCAATGGTTGCCATGAGTAAACCCATGATTTCAATGTCTTCTTTTTTCGAAAAGCGATGTGGAATTTGGATTGGATCCACTTCAATAAAAGCAGGATTGTTGTATTGTTCAACTTTTGAATCCAAAAATTCTTTTAATTCATCAAAAGGAATCATCTATTTTCAATTAAATAATAATTCCGTCTTGCATAACGAGCTTTCTATCAGCCATGTTTGCCAAAGAATCATTGTGTGTAACAATCACAAAAGTTTGATTAAATCTTTCTCTCAAATCAAAAAACAATTGATGTAAATCGGCAGAATTTTGTGAATCTAAATTTCCAGATGGTTCGTCAGCAAAAATCACCTTTGGACTGTTTATCAAAGACCTAGCAACTGCAACACGTTGTTGTTCACCACCTGAAAGTTCATTCGGTTTGTGATTCAAACGATGAGAAATACCGAGTAAATCAAATAGTTCAGATGCTCGTTTTTTGGCATCAGAAGCAGTTTTACCTTGAATCAACGCTGGAAGAATGGCGTTTTCAATGGCTGAAAATTCTGGTAACAGTTGATGAAATTGAAAGATAAAACCGATGGAAGTATTCCGAAACTCCGCTAATTTTTTCGCGGAAAGTTGAAAAGGAATTACGCCGTCGATGGATAAACTTCCAGCATCTGGTTTTTCGAGTGTTCCCAATAACTGCAATAAAGTAGTTTTTCCCGCACCTGAAGATCCAACAATAGAAACCACTTCGCCTTGTTGAATTTCAAGACTAACGCCTTTCAAAACGTTTAAATCACCATAGTTTTTTGTCAAATTTTCAGCGCGCAACATACTATTTTCCTGTCATTTTAATTGAATGTCCCATTTTATCACGTTTGGTTTTCAAATAAGATTCGTTGTGAATATTGCTTTCAATTTCAATCGCTATATTTTCAACAATTTCTAAACCATACCCAACCAATCCAGTTCTTTTCGTTGGATTATTGGACATCAACTTCATTTTTGAAACACCTAAATCTCTCAAAATTTGAGCGCCAATTCCGTAATCTCTTTCGTCGCTTTTGAAACCTAACTCAATGTTGGCTTCAATGGTGTCCATTCCTTCTTCTTGCAATTTGTAGGCTTTCAGTTTATTGATTAAACCAATGCCTCTGCCCTCTTGATTCATGTACACAATGACACCTTTCCCTTCGGCTTCGATCATTTCCATGGCTTTTTCAAGCTGTGGACCACAATCACATCTGCAAGAACCAAAAATATCGCCTGTCAAGCATGAACTATGCACACGCACTAAAACGGCTTCATTTTCATCCCAAGTTCCTTTCACCAAAGCCAAATGTTCTTGACCAGTTGTTTTTTCCTTGTAAGCATGCAATTGAAAATTTCCAGATTTTGTTGGCATTTTTACATCCACAATTTTGTCTATCAATGAATCATGTTTCAAACGGTATTGGATCAATTGCTCGATAGAAATAATTTTCAAATCAAACTTTTTAGCCACTTCAACCAATTGAGGAAGACGCGCCATTGAACCATCTTCATTCAAGATTTCTACTAAAATTCCAGCGGATTGAAAACCAGCTAGTCTTGCTAAATCTATGGATGCTTCGGTGTGTCCCGTTCTTCTTAAAACGCCGCCTTTTTTGGCACGCAATGGAAAAATATGTCCCGGACGACCTAAATCGCTCGGTTTTGTTTCAGGTGAAACCAATGCTTTGATTGTTTTCGCTCTATCGTGTACAGAGATTCCAGTGGTACAACCTTGACCGATTAAATCAACAGAAACAGTAAATTGAGTTTCGTGTAATACTGTGTTATTGGAGACCATAAGGTTTAATTCTAGCTCCTCACAACGTTTTTCAGAAAGCGGAGTACAAATGAGACCTCTTCCGTGGGTAGCCATAAAATTGATCATTTCCGGCGTCACCATTTCAGCAGCGGCAATGAAATCACCTTCATTCTCTCTATCTTCGTCATCGACAACAATAATTACTTTTCCTGCTTTTATTTCCGCGATTGCCTCTTCTATGCTGTTTAATTTAAAATCCATGTTTTGTAGAAATTGTGGTGCAAAATTACGGAATTTTCTTGGTAAAGTATATATTGTTTGTTAAAAGGGATAATGGCGAAAAAAGTTAAAGGACTGTGGGGTGAGAGTTCGTATTAAAATCTAAATTTTCAATGATTTCAGGACTCTAAATGATTCTAACCGATAAAAACTTGTAAAGAAAGTTCTAAATCCAAAAATGAATGCGAATATTTTAGCTGATCAATTTTAAAATTTAAACAATCTCGGTAAAAGCTTTTCAAAATGAATCGAAGTTCCAGAAATGTCAATATTTTCAATGTAATAAACGATTCTAACCGATAAAAACCTTTACAAAGATTAAGAAATTAACTTGCCTTTATCTCTAAATTTGCAAAAGATTCAATTTTCTCTGTAAAATCAATGACTTAAAAGTTTCTAACCGATAAAAACTCTTTTTTCCAACCAAAAATTTGGAAATATGCATTTTTCTTTACTAATTTTAGTATCAAATCCTTTGAACAAACCATAAATGAAAAACATTCAATTTAAAAAATCAGACAGACTTTGCTGCGTCTGCGATAAAAAATTATTCGGTCGTTCCGACAAAGTTTTCTGTGATATTCAGTGTAAAAACAAATATCACTCTGAAGTTCGAAAAAATGCTAAAAGCACAATTACGAATAACATCAACATTCTCAAAAAAAATTACAATATTCTTTGCAGTTTACTAGGCGAAAATTGCCACAAATTTGAAATCAATAAATTGAAACTTCAAGAACTAAAATTTGATTTTAGCGTCATAACAGGCATCGACAAGGCAAACCTTGGAATTCAAACGAAAGATTTTAAATTAGAAGTATTTGAATTCAAATGGTACCAAACTGAAAGTGATACCATTGTAATCACAAGACAAAAAGATCATTCCAATCTTTCCCCATACATGTACAAAAGATGGGTAAGATATATCAAACCTTTGCAAACTGATGAAATTCTAGATCAAGTTCAGAACATGTGACAATTAGTCGTATTTTTATCAATGGCACAATCATTGAATTTTATGTAAATCGAAAGTAAAATAATGCTATTTATGAAGTAAAATAATTTTCATGATTAGCCGACTGACATATTGACACAAATAGAAAACACGAAAATGAACGAATATACAGACAACGACTTTTTTGAATTTACAGGTGAAATTGATGATGCAGAATTCATTCCTTTGATAACTCCTGAGGAGGAGGCCATCATGAATAATGCAGAATATCCGCTAGAATTACCCATCTTACCATTAAGAAACAATGTCCTTTTTCCTGGAGTAGTAATTCCTATTACTGTAGGTCGAGACAAGTCAATAAAATTAATCCAAGATGCAAATAAAGGTGATAAAATTATTGGTGTTGTTTCACAATTAAATCAAGATGAAGAATCACCCGAATTCAGTGATTTACATCTGGTAGGTACGGTAGCACAAATAGTCCGTATGCTCAAAATGCCTGACGGAAGTACAACTGTAATTATCCAAGGAAAAAGACGATTTAAAATAACCACGCCAGTTCAAACCGAACCTTACATGCGGGCAAAGGTCAAATACCTAACTGAGAAAAAATTTAACGAAAAATCAGCTGAGATGGAGGTGATGTTCAAATCTATTCGTGAACAAGCCATGCAAATTATCAGGGATAGTCCAAATATACCCACTGAAGCTGGATTTGCGATTGGAAATATAGATAGTCCAACTTTCTTAGTCAATTTTATATCATCGAACATGAACGCTGACGTTTCTAAAAAACAAGAAATGTTGGAGGAATTAGATATGAAAAAGAGGACCTACATGGTTCTTGAACACCTAACTTTAGAGGCACAAGTATTGGAAATGAGAAATCAAATCCAATCGAAGGTCCGAAAAGACATGGACAAACAACAAAGAGAATACTTTCTAAATCAACAAATCAGAACGATTCAAGAGGAACTAGGCGACAACCCTCAAGAAAATGAAGTTCAAGAAATGTTGAAGCGTTCCAAAAAGAAAAAATGGAATGCAAAAGTTTCTAAAATCTTTGATAAAGAACTCAATAAACTTCAACGAATGAATCCTCAAGGTGCTGAATATACTGTTCAGTTGAATTACCTTGATATGTTGCTTGATCTGCCTTGGGATGAATTTACAATTGATAAATTAGATTTAAAAAGAGCTGAAAAAATTCTGGAAAGAGATCATTTTGGCTTGGAAGATGTCAAAAAACGTATTTTAGAATATTTAGCTGTGCTAAAATTAAAAGGAGACATGAAATCTCCCATTTTATGCTTCTATGGCCCTCCCGGAGTTGGTAAAACTTCTTTGGGTAAATCTATTGCCGATGCACTCGGACGAAAATATGTTCGCATGTCTTTAGGTGGTGTTCACGATGAATCCGAAATCAGAGGTCATAGAAAAACATACATCGGCGCGATGCCCGGCAGAATTATCCAAAACCTGAAAAAAGCTGAAACTGCAAATCCTGTTTTTGTTTTAGATGAAATTGATAAACTTGGTAAAAGCAATCACGGCGATCCTTCTTCTGCACTGCTTGAAGTAATGGATCCTGAACAAAACAAAGAATTTTACGATAATTACATCGAAACAGAATTCGATCTTTCTAAAGTGATGTTTATCGCAACTGCAAATTCTCTGTCTTCCATTCAAGGTCCTTTGCGCGATAGAATGGAAATTATTGAAGTGAATGGCTATACAATCGAAGAAAAAATCGAAATTGCTAAAAATCACTTAATTCCGAAACAACTGGAAGCGCACGGAATAACTAAAAAACAGTTTTCTATTGATAAAAAAACACTTGAGAAAGTGGTTGAAGAATATACCAACGAATCAGGTGTGCGTGGTCTAGATAAAGTTATTGCCAAATTGGTCAGAAATACTGCTAGATTAATCGCAATGGAAGAAATCAGTAATCCTAAGATTCAAATTGAAAATCTAAATGATATTTTAGGTCCTGGAAGAGCAAAAACAAAATACCTCAATAACGATGTAGCTGGTGTTGTTACTGGTTTGGCTTGGACAAGTGTTGGCGGTGACATTTTATTCATCGAATCTTCTATCACCAAAGGAAAAGGAAAATTAACTTTAACTGGAAATTTGGGCGATGTAATGAAAGAATCGGCAATCATTGCGCTTGAATTTTTGAAATCTCACAGTCATTGGTTAAATCTGGATCAATCTGTTTTTGACAATTATAACGTTCATATTCATGTTCCTGAAGGCGCTACTCCAAAAGATGGACCAAGCGCTGGAATAACCATGCTGAGCTCTTTGGCTTCACTTTTTAGTCAGAAAAAAATAAGAAAAAATTTAGCAATGACAGGTGAAATAACTTTGAGAGGTGATGTTTTACCAGTAGGTGGAATTAAAGAAAAAGTACTCGCTGCAAAAAGAGCTTCTATTAAAGAAATTATACTTTGCGAAAAAAATAGAAAAGACATTGAAGAAATAAAAGCAAGCTATTTGGAAGGTTTGACTTTTCACTATGTCACAACTATGAAAGAAGTTTTAGATATTGCATTAACAAATGAAAAAGTTCTAGATGCAATTGAAATTAAGTAAGTTACAATAAAAAAATTAAAAAAGCACTTGTGTTACATAGTGCTTTTTTTATTAGAATCTAGTGTCATTTAGAATATCCACAAATCCATGTTTGAAAAAATTAATCCTTCAAACAAGGAAAGAGACTAACTTTGTAAAATGCAAGACACATACAAACACAAGGGTTTAAGAAAACAGTTGATTGATGAACTGCGTCAAAAAGGTATTTCTGATGAAAATATTTTAGATGCTTTTAATGAAGTTCCTCGCCATTATTTCCTAGATCTTGCATTTGAACAACAGGCCTATTCCAATCAAGCTTTTCAAATTGGTGCTGGACAAACTATTTCTCATCCTTACACTGTTGCTTTCCAAACACAACTTCTCAACCTAAAAAGAGGTGAAAAGGTTTTAGAAATAGGAACTGGTTCTGGATTTCAAACTTGTATTCTTTGTCAACTTGGAGCAAAAGTTTATAGCATCGAAAGACAAAGAGAACTTTTTATTAAATCAAATGCGATCATCAAAAAGTTAAAATTAAATCCTGAGTTATTTTATGGCGATGGATACAAAGGTCGTCCCTTCAACGCTCCTTTCGATAAAATTTTAGTTACTTGTGGCGCACCTTTTATTCCGCAAGCTTTGACTGAACAATTGAAAATTGGCGGAATTTTGGTTATTCCTTTGGGTGCTGGAAATGTACAAGAAATGCAAAGAATCACCAAAATTTCAGAAACTGAATTTAAAACGGAGAATTTTGGCGATTTTAGTTTTGTTCCCATGCTAGAAAGAACAAAATAAGCGATTGATTTTCCTTTCTTTGTTAAAAAAACAACTAAAGTACTTTCAATAAATTGTTCGTTTCAAAGATTTATTTAACTTTATTTCAAGAAAGGCACGGTTTTTTGGCTTTTCGAGATTATATGAACATTAAAATTTAAAACCATGAAAAATTTAAAAATAACATTCGCAGCATTAACATTGACTTTGTTTGCTAACGTTTCTATTGCTCAAGATCAAAATGGTGACAAAAAAACTCCTGAAGAAAGAGCAACTGCTCAAACAGAAAAAATGTCTGAGAAATTATTGCTAAGTCCAGAACAAAAGACACAAGTCTACGACATTAATCTTGCAATTGATCAAAAAAATGAGGCTGTTCGCACTGATAAAAACATGTCGGAAGAAACAAGAAAAGCTTCAATTCAAGGAAATAACGATGCTAGAAAAGACATGATTAAAGCAATCTTAAATCCAGAGCAATTGAAGAAATTTGAAGAACTAGAAGTAAAACGTGATGCTAGATTCGACAATAGATCAAAAAAGATAGATTACAAACAATTGGAGCAAAAACCTGTTGAGGCTACTCCAGTAGAAAAATAATTTTCAACCAACATATTCAAAAGCAGTTTGATTTTCAGACTGCTTTTTTTTGTGTCAAATTTTGTGAAAGTTCAAATTCAATGTGCGCTCGATAACTTTAACTTTTTTAACTTCATCTGGCGAAACAAAGCAAATTGAAATCCCTCGTTTCCCTGCCCTAGCAGTTCTTCCGCTTCGATGCGTGTAATATTCGATTTGATCTGGTAAAACATAATGAACTACATAAGCCAAATTATCAACATCAATTCCACGCGCAGAAATATCAGTAGCGACCAAAATTTGAACTTTGTGATTTTTAAATGCACGCATCACTTTGTCCCTATCTCTTTGTTCCAAATCTCCATGCAATGCGTCAGCAGCGATATTTTTTGCAATCAATTGTTTGGTCAAAGTTTGAACCTGCGCTTTCGTTCTGCAAAAAATAATACCATTCATTTTTGGTTGCGTCTTCAAAAACTGCAATAAATATTCAAACTTTAAATTTGGAGCTGAAACAAAGTACTGATGCACAATTAATTTATTGACAACATCATTTTTATTCACTTGAATTTTGTGCGCGTCTTCAGACAAATATTTTTCTACTAATAATTTCAATTCGTCAGGCAATGTTGCAGAAAAAAGCCAAGTAAAACATTGTAAACTTATCATTTTCAAAATAGTATCCAATTCTTGCTTGAATCCCATGCTCAACATTTCATCTGCTTCATCCAAAACCAAGGTTTGAACAAAACTCAAATCTATCGCTTTTCTTTCCAATAAATCTATCAAACGTCCAGGCGTAGCAACAACAATCTGCGTTGGTTTTGCCAAATTTCGCATTTGAATTTCAATTTTTTCACCTCCGTAAATCGCTTCCACAAAAATTTTCTCAGAATATTTCGTGAATTTGAATAGTTTTTTGGCAATTTGTTGACACAACTCCCTCGTTGGTGCTAAAATTAGCGCTTGAATATTATTGTCGTTTGGGTCAACTTTCTCCAAAATCGGTAACCCAAATGCAGCCGTTTTCCCGGTTCCGGTTTGAGCTTGTCCAATAAAATCAGAATTATTATTCAACAAATACGGAATCGCTTTTTTTTGAATTTCACTTGGTTCAGTGATTTTCAATTCCGTTAAAGCCTTGATAAATTGTTCTGAAATTCCTAAATCTTTGAAAGTTGCCAAAATCTGTTGTTTTAAGTTGCAAAGATACGCCTTTTGACGGAATTGGTCAATCTTTCTAATCATTCCATTTCTATCCTAGAATTCTCCGAAATGACGACTAAATTCCTTATTTTTGTTCAAACTTTCAATCATGGATTTTCAATTAGTTTCAGATTTTTCACCTACTGGAGATCAGCCAGAAGCAATCAAACAATTGGTGAAGGGAGTTTTAGATGGTGTTGAACATCAAACGCTTTTAGGAGTTACAGGCAGTGGAAAAACATTTACAGTTGCCAATGTAATTCAACAAATCAATAGGCCTACTTTAATTCTTTCACACAATAAAACACTCGCAGCGCAATTATACGGCGAATTCAAACAGTTTTTCCCAAATAATGCAGTTGAATATTTTGTTTCTTACTACGATTATTATCAACCTGAAGCGTATTTGCCCGTTACGGATACTTTCATCGAAAAAGATTTAGCCATCAACGATGAACTTGAAAAACTGAGACTTTCTGCTACATCTGCCCTACTTTCTGGAAGAACAGATGTGATTGTCGTTTCCTCAGTTTCCTGTATTTACGGTATCGGAAATCCAAATGAATTTGAAAAAAGCATTCTGCACATGCACAAAGGTCAGAAAATTTCACGAAACAAATTTCTGCTCCGTCTGGTTGAAAACCTTTATTCACGTGCAGTTGATGATTTCAAAAGGGGAACTTTCAGAGTAAAAGGTGACACGATTGATATTTATTTAGCTTACGCTGATTATGCGGTAAGATTTGAATTTTGGGGTGACGACATCGAAGGTATTTTTGCTGTTGACCCTATTTCGATGCACAAACTTGACTCATACGAAGAAATCAATATTTATCCTGCTAATATATTCGTTTCAAGTCCTGAAACTACCAGAAAAGCAATCGATCAGATTGGTGAAGACATGGTTTTACAGGTCGAAAATTTCAAACGTGAAGGGAAAATTTTCGAAGCAAAACGATTGGAAGAACGTGTTTCGTATGATTTAGAAATGATGCGAGAATTGGGCTACTGCTCAGGAATTGAAAATTATTCTCGCTATTTCGACCAACGTGAACCAGGAACCCGACCTTTCTGTTTGATTGATTATTTCCCGAAAGATTTCTTGATGGTTGTTGATGAAAGTCACGTTACTTTACCCCAAATTCGTGCCATGTATGGCGGAGATAGAGCGAGAAAAATCAATTTGGTCGATTATGGTTTTCGCTTGCAAGCTGCCATGGACAATCGTCCTTTGAAATTTGAAGAATTCGAATCTGTGACAAATCAAATGATTTATGTTTCTGCAACACCGGCGGTTTTCGAATTGGAAAAATCTGAAGGAGTCGTTGTTGAACAATTAATTCGACCAACAGGACTTTTGGACCCAAACATTGAAGTACGCCCAAGTTTTAATCAAATTGACGATTTAATTGAAGAAATTCAATTGCGAATCACACGAGATGAAAGAACTTTGGTAACCACTTTGACCAAAAGAATGGCGGAGGAATTGCAAAAATACCTAGACAAAATTGGAATTCCATGCCGATACATTCACAGCGAAGTTGATACGATTGAACGCGTTGAAATTTTACGCCAATTGCGTTTGGGAGATTTCGATGTGCTGATTGGTGTAAATCTATTGCGTGAAGGTTTGGATTTGCCTGAAGTTTCACTCGTTGCGATTTTGGATGCCGACAAGGAAGGTTTCCTGCGTGATGAACGATCCTTGGTGCAAACTGTAGGTCGAGCTGCACGAAATGTGAATGGTTTGGTGATTATGTATGCCGACAAAATCACAATGTCGATGGATAAAACGATTAGTGAAACAGCCAGAAGACGCGCGATGCAAATTGCTTACAACGAAGAACATGGTTTGGTTCCAACTGCGTTGAATAAATCGAAAGAACGAATAATGGAATCGACGGTTGTGGCTGACGGTGACTATGAAAATCGCCACCCGAAAGAAGATCCTGATTCAAAATTAATGATGGCAGCCGATCCTGGAGTGGCATATTTGACACCTGAACAATTAGATAAAACAATAGCGTTTACCAAAAAATCAATGGAAAAAGCGGCCAAAGATTTGGACTTCATCGAAGCTGCAAGATTGAGAGATGAATTATTTGCGCTACAAAAAATGAGAAAAGATTAAGTATGAGTTTGAAGAGAAAAATCATTACTTGGCTTTACATTACTTATTTATTGAGTGTTATCACTTTGCTCGTAGTTCCGTTTTCCGCTGATTTAGGAATGGATGAATACATTTTTGGAATCAGAAAAGACCATTATGTACACGCAACCATGTTTTTGCCTTTCATGGGATATTTTTGGATTACAAATAAAGCACAGCAATCGAAAATCGATTTTATAAAGTATTATGGATTAGGAATTCTGTTTGCAGCTTGCTGTGAATCTTTGCATTATTTCATTCCTTATCGTTCCTTCGATATTCATGATTTTTTCGCAAACACAACAGGTATTTCGATTGGACTAATTTTGTTTTTATTCAGGAGTCCGAAGATTTAGTCAATGGTCGCAATCTCTACCTTGTTGAATTCCTTTTGAATATAGCTCATCTAACTCAGCCAATTCTTTCAATAATTCTGGTGAAGGAGGAATGTTTTGCAATTTTGATAAATCAGGCTGACCTGCATCTACCCAAGCTGTATACCAAAATGAACCAACGGCGATAATCGCTTTTTTCATTCTTCTTTCAACCATTCCGTTCAATCTTTTGTGATATGCTTGAGAAAATTCATAGGAATAGGTTTGTATTGTCGTATTTCCGCGTTGTTCGTACGAATACTTTTTATCTGAAGGAAATTCTGCTGTCAATTCTTTTTCAAAACGCAACACTGAATCTAAAGCATTGTTTGACATTTGAACAGCATCCCAAGTAAAATCCAATGGTTTGGCGATGTATTGTCCTTTTCCAACGAAATAATCGTAATCTTCCATGTTGATTTCAACCAAGCGACTTTCCCACAAACCGTGAATTCCTTTTTGACCAGTCATTTGGCCATTATAGTTTTCAGTCGTATGTAAAGGAACATGCGCATCACCAATATAATGACCAATATCTGCAGAGTATTTTAAAATCAAATCTACATTTTTCGCTTCGAATGCCTTTTGCAATCTCAATTTCATAACTTGAATGTGCCATGGAACAATGCCATACGCATGCAAAGTATCTTCTGAAAATTTTTCGACTGCTTTGTACCAATTTCTTGGCACCACCTCAAACGGATTTGCACCGCCAATTGCATAATGATCAATATCGATAAAATGACATTCAGCTTCGCCTTTTACAGCATAACGACGTTTGTCAGGATCAACTGCATGTTCAGTCAAATACTCGATGTGTTCTTTGTAAAAAGCAAACATTTCGGGCGGCAAAGTGAAAATTGCCACGCGATTAATTCTTTTGTGACCTGTAAATCCCCATGCCGCTGCGCTAGAATTAGATTCAGGTTTAATCATCCCAAAAAGGACGAAAACGATCAAAAATGATCCGAGAAATTTAATCTTGTATTTGAACCAATTTTCCATCTTTCAATATCGGTATTACTGTTGACTGATTGGGTGTCAGACAATACTTGATATCTTCATTCAGGTTCAGATTTTTCAATCTTCTGCGGTGAGAACTGGATTTCAAGAAACCAAAGTAATTATCCTTGGCAGAAAGATACAAATATTTTGCGGCAATTGATGAATCTTCGTCAGATGTAAATTTTCCTGTACTCAATAAATAATCAGAAATAGCACCAGCACAAATCGTATCTTCTAAATTGAATTTATCTTGCCATCCTGAACACAAACACAACACGTTTTTGTCTTGTTTTTCTAACCATTCACACAAAGCTTGTAAATTCAAAAATGAACCAACAACCACAATTTCAGCATCTTTGGCAACATCTAAAGATTTCGTTCCATTGGTTGTAGTCAAAACTACTTCTTGACCGCGAAATTCTTCTTTCATGTAACTGAACGGTGAATTTCCAAAGTCAAAACCTTCCACAATTTGACCTTTTCGCTCAGCTCCGGCTAAAAAACCTTTTTGCTTGTATTCCCAAGCTTCTTCTACAGTGGGAACTGGAATGATTGCTTTGATTCCGTTATCGAAAGCAGCACATATGGCTGAAGTCGCTCTCAAAACATCAATAACAACAACGATTTCGAATTCGTCTTTATAGTAAGCGTATTCTCCAGGTGTGAAACACACTTCAACATGTTTGCGATTATCCATGGCGCAAAGGTAGAAAAATTGAAGGCTATTGCAAGACTTAAAGTGAATTAGTGTAATTAAGACACTAAGCGTTTTTCAAAATTTTGTAGTCTGCAACGAAAGTTCCAAATGGTAAAAATGAAGCAACTATACACCAAATGGTGGTTTTATTTCCCCACTTTTTATCCATAGCCGCAATAAAAACCATGATTACATAGCCAATAAATAAAAATCCGTGAATTTTTCCTACTAAAACATTTGGCTCAGGCATTTCAAATCCATATTTCAAGGTCATGGTAGTCAACAAAGCCAACCACGAAAAACCTTCTAAAATACCAGTAATGCGCAAAATCCCGAGTGATGATTTTAAATTCATAAATGAAAAAATTTGGTTGTGAAATTAAGAATTTAAAACGTTGAATAAACTTTTTACAACTTCAAAATCAATCGAGAATTATAATATTCCACATCATCCGAAACTTCTCTATCCACCCATTCCGGCAATTCAAACGATTCATCTTCGCTACTCAACTCAATTTCTGCAACAATCAGAGGCTCCAATTTTCCGTGAAAAACATCTACTTCCCATAAATGTTTTCCAACTTGGATTTCATATCTATCTTTTGAAAGCACTTTCGAACAAAATTCAGCAATCATTTTCTCAGCTTCTTCCAATGGAATTTCATATTCATATTCTGAACGTGAAATGCCAACGCTTTTGCCTTTGATCGTCAAAAATCCTTTAGCGCCCTTGGTTCGCACGCGCACCGTACAATGAGAATCATCAGATAAATATGCTTGTTGAATCCGTTTTGGCGCTGGTTTGCTCAATTGAGCCCAAATAGCTTCGTTGACTAAAAATTTGCGTTCTATTTCCATTTATTTAAATTGTCAGTGTTTGTTTTTTTGTATAAAATTAGATTTTTTTCAGGAATAGAAGTCTTTTAGATATTAGACTAAAGACCTGAGACACTAGACTGATTTGCTTCCATTTATAGAGTTGACCACTAGTTTCTGTCCAAAAATATAAGAATCTAATAATCAATAAATCGAATCCGAAAAAATCCCAATCTGCCGCTACAATCACTATTTAATCCGTGCATCCGTGGCAAAAAAGTCTTTAAACTAATGTCATTGCTTTAGAGTCTTTCGACTAAAGTCTCAAAAAAAACCTATCTTCGCTTTATGAATGTATTTCTTACGTTTGATTACGAATTATTTTTTGGATCCGCTTCGGGGACTGTCCAGAAATGCTTGATCGAACCTACAAATCGGCTTTTAGATTTGTCGCGGAAATACCATGTTCCAATGACATTTTTTGTAGACATTGGGTACATCATCGCACTTGAGCGACAATTGAATGATTTCTCGATTTTAAAAATGGATTACGACATGGTCATAGACCAAATTCAAGAAATGATTGTGGCCGGCTGCGATGTTCAATTGCACATTCATCCGCATTGGGAAAAAACGCATTTTGATGGCGAAAAATGGCAATTCGTGACCAAAAACGCTTATAAATTAGCTGATTTTGAAGCAGAAGAAAGAGAACGAATCATTCGAATTTACAAATCCAAATTGGATTCCATCATCGGTCGTAAAACACATACTTTTCGCGCTGGAGGCTGGTGCATTCAACCGTTTAATCAATTAGAAAAATTGTTTCAAGAGCTTGAAATCAAATACGATTCAAGTGTTTTTCCGCGCGGACATTTTGAAGCAGGCGAATATTCATTTGATTTCCGAAATGCACCAACTAAAGATCAATATCGCTTTCAAAATGATGTTTGCACGGAAAATGAAAACGGATTTTTCACTGAATTTCCCATCGGTTCGTATCGCTATTCTCCCCTATTCTACTGGAGATTATATATTTTAGGTCGATTAAATCCAGCAGCGCACAAAATGATAGGCGACGGAATTTTCATGTCGCAACCAGGACGCAAAAAGCAAGTATTGACTCATTTCACATGGAATCACGCGAGTACAGATGGTTATTACGCAAGCAAAATGGCAAAAATCACGGAAATTGCTTTCAAAAAAAGGCAACAAAACTTGGTTTTTATTGGTCATCCTAAAAGTTGTACCCAGTATTCCTTAAATCTACTCAATCGTTATTTGGCGAAATACAATTCCCGCTGTAAATTCACTCATTTTCAACTGAATTCATGATACTGATTTCTCAAAAAGACATAGATCGCGTAAAATGGGATTCGTTGGTAGCTCAGAATCAAGGAGATGTATTTTCATACAGTTGGTATTTAGATGCTTGTGCGGAAGATTGGTGTGTAATGGTGGATGATTTTTACTTGAACGGAATTGCACTTCCACTTACATCCAAGTTGGGAATCTTGGCGATTACACCTCCTATTTTTGTTAGAAATCTAAATTTCATCGGCAAAAATGCAGATTTCCCCAAAGAAGCGCTGAAATATTTGCAAAAACAATTTCAGGTTGGACATATCCAAACCACCCAAATAATTGAAGGAACTAACTATAAAAAACGTGTTTTTCAGACAATTGAAAATGAATTGAAGCTTGGAAGTCAGGCAAAACGCATGATTCAAAAAGCGAAGAAAAGCGAACTCGAAATCCGTGAAACACAAGATTGGAAAGCGATTATAGAAATTATCAGAGCTGAACTTTCTGAAAAAATCAGTGAATTTACGCCGAACAACTTGGAGAAATTAGCCAATTTGATGCAAAACCTGGAAAATACCAATCGCTTATTTTGCTTAGGAATTTACAAAGAAAACAGCTTACAAGGCGGCATGGTTTTCATGGATACTTTTGAAAAAACAATTTACCTGAAAGGCGCTGCAACAGCTTTTGCCCGTGATAATGGCGGCATGTATTGGTGTATGCAACGAGCAATTGAACGCACATTGAACGAAGCCAAACCGTTTGATTTTGGTGGTTCAGAAGTGGAAGGTGTAAGAAGATTTAACCAAAATTTGGGCGGAATCGACCAGCATTATTACATTTACACATGGAATTTTGCTCCGGCGTGGTTCAAATTTGCAAAACGAATGTATCAACTATGGAAAAAAAAGTAATTGTATTGACTGGCGCTTCTGGCGCATTGGGAACACACATTGCCAAATATTTGGAAAATCAAGGGCATTTTTTGGTGTTGCAATACAACAAACATTCCATCGAAAATGCGAATCCGAATGTACTTACAGTTGCTTGCGATTTGACCAATCCTGAAGATTTGAAATCCTTGGTTGACCAAACGATTGCGCGCTTTGGTCGCATCGATGTGTTGATCAACAACGCAGGAATTTCTAAGAGCAATGTCTCTTGGAAAACCACTACCGAAGAATGGAACCAAACCATGGCAATCAATTTAAACGCGCCGTTTTTCTTGTCGCAAGCCGTGATTCCAAGCATGCGCGCCAACGCTTTTGGACGCATAATTAACATTACATCAGTCGTTGCACAAACTGGATTTATAGGCACTTCCGCCTACGCCGCATCCAAAGCAGGATTGATCGGATTGACCAAAACCTTATCTAAAGAATTAGCAAAATTTCAAATTTCCGTCAACGCCATTGCACTCGGCTATTTCAACACCGGTATGATCGACGACGTGCCAGCCGAAGTACAGGCTGAATTGTTGAAACAAGTTCCGATGAATAAGTTAGGAAATCCTGAAACACTTGCCAAAACGATTGAATTTTTGATTTCAGATGAAGCTGGATTTGTGACTGGGCAGACGGTGAATTTGAATGGGGGGTTGTATTCGTAAGTGAGTTAATTTTCATCATAGCAAAGTCTGTCGAGAGTTGGAGAAACAACTTTAAACCTAAATTAAAATTTTAGTCCAAAACATTAACTTTTCTATTAAAATTTTTATCTTTGGTTTGTAAATCAAATTGAATTTTTACACAGTAGCTTCATTTAAAAAACTACAAGACAAATAGTTAATGCCGAATACCACACATTCTAACAACCTCATTTTTGGTTCCAAAAGACAATTGGTTCTTTTGCGTATTTGGTTGGGTATTGGTTTTCATTTTTTGAAGAAATACAAGAATCCACTTTTGATTAATCGCATTCGCAAGCAGGTATTATCGCTCAAGCAAATTTATACTGCTGAATTTGGAATTACTAAAATGGCTTTTGTAGATGGGAAATACTACTTCAATTCAAACATGAATGGTTGGCCTTCTCCCCTTTTTTATCGACCATTGGACGTTGAAGTAAAAAAAGGTTTTGCACAGGCTGTATCCAATCTTGAAAATTTGAAAATGGTTCAAATCGCCTTGACGAAAAAATGTCCATTGAATTGTGAGCATTGTTATGAAGGACATGAATTGAATAAGAAAGATACTTTGACCTTAAACGACCACAAAAGAATCGTCGAGAAACTTCAAAATGCCGAAATTTCAGTAATTCAATATGGCGGCGGTGAACCAATGACGCACGTCGATGATCTAGTCGAAATTTTAAACACTGCTACTGACCAAAGTGATTTTTATGTGTACACTTCAGGATTCAATTGCACTGAAAAGAACCTTCTAAAACTAAAAACTGCTGGATTGACTGGTATTTCAATCGGCATTGATCATTATATTGCAGACAGACACAATGCTTTTCGTAGAAATGAGAAAGCATTTCAGTGGGCTTTGGAAGCTGCAAAAAATGCCTCAGCACAAAAATTAGTTGTAACATTCACCATTTGCGCCACAAAAGAATTTTGTTCAGAAGATAATTTATGGAAATATCTAGAATTTGCCAAAGAAAACAATGCAGATTTCGTTCAAGTTTTAGAACCACGCGCCGCTGGAAATTATGAATTCCAAGATGTTTATCTTTCTCAAGATCAACTAAAAATATTGGAAGTTTTTTTCTTGGAAGCGAATTCTTCACCAAAATACAAACAGCATCCAATTGTATTGTATACTGGTTATCATCAGCGCAAAAAAGGCTGTTTAGGTGCTGGAGAAAATTATCTATACATCGATACAGATGGATATATGAGTTCATGTCCATTTTGTAGAAATATTAAAACACACATTTTGGACGAATCGCATGAAGCATCTATTAAAGCTATGAAATCAGAGGGCTGTGCTTTACCAAAATCAAAAATTGAAATTTATGAAAATGTTTAATCAAAATTCAACACGCATTATAGCAACATTTTTGATGATTGCTATGCTTTTCTCGAGCTGCAGATTATACCATATAAAATCTAGAAGTGTACTTCATAAAAACGCAGAAACAATTGTAAAGAAAAAAGTATATCCTCAAATCCTCCTGCATAGTGGGGATACCTACTGGCAGATAAAAAATCCTGTATTCAAAGACAACTTGCTTTCTGGAGAACTAACTTCTGTAAATGAAAAAGTTGATTTCTTATATCGCAAAGCTTTAACAAAAGGTAATTTTCAAATTTCAGCAGCAGATAAATTTTATGCAAATCAGCTGCACTTGTATGTTGATGCCTTTGAATTAAATGATAAAAAAGCGATAGTAAACTTGAATGACATCAAAGAAATCAAAATTTTAGATGAAAATAAAGGACTAACAAACCTGCTCAATATTGGAATAACAAGTGCATCGATTGTAGGTGGTTTTTATATTTTTCTATTAATTGTCTGCGGTTGTCCGCATAATTATACTTATGACGGTGAAAAATACCACTATAACAATACGCTTTTTACTGGCGCAACCGCTCCAAATCTTGAACGTAACGATTACAAATCTCTTCCAGATTATCATCCTGAAAATTCAGCATACAAGATGCTAATAAAGAATGAAGAAGACGAAAGTCAATTTACAAACGTATTGGAAATGATTGTCGTAAATCATCAAAAAAATATTGAAGTCGTCTTGGATCAACAAGGTAATACACATACAATACTCAAGCGCGAAAAGGCCATCAAAGTAAATGACGATTTAGGAAATAATCTTTCAAATAAAATCAACGATGCTGACGATGATTCATATGCTTTTGATCAAATCGGAAAGGATGATTTTAGCCATGTTTATGCTACTTTTAATGTAAATGAAGCGAAAGAAAATGCAAAAGTTATTATTCGTTCAAAAAACAGTACGTGGGGAGGATTGGTTTACCACTCATTTGCAGAAATGATGGGAAAAAACCATTCTAAATGGGTAAAAAACAATCTAAAAAGAACGCCAAAAGAAGCGCAAGAAGATATTATCAAGGCTGGTATTCCCTTGATTGTTGAAATAAAGAAAAATGGAAATTGGATGCCACTTGAAGCCATCAATTTGATCAGTGAAATCAATTATAATGAAGTAGCGATTTCTATACCGAAAGAAAATTTGGGAGATTCAACGGTTGAATTTAGAATTACATCTGGATACAAATTCTGGGAATTAGATGCAGTTCATATGGATTTTTCTTCTCCACAACAAGTTGAAATTCAAAAATTAAAACCGACGAGCGCGATCGGAAATGAAGATTTCACAAATTCACTTTTATTAGATGATAAAAATTACATGCAACACATAAACACAGGTGATTCAGCATTAATCAGTTTTGATAATTTACCAATATCATTTGAATCTCGCAGTTTGTTTTTACATAGTAAAGGTTATTATATTTCCAAAAAGCAATATGAAGGACCTACTAACTGGCAAGCTATGTTTGCTCTCAAACAGAAAGGTGGATTTTCATTGTTCTCTAAAGAATTGTATGAGGCTTACAAAAACATGACATTATTTGAATTAGAAAATAAATAATTTTTAAAGAAAATTAAAATCTTGAACTCGATGAAATCATTTCTTTCTATCATTTTATTTTTTAGTGCGTTTCCTGCATTTACTCAAGACACTTTGTACTTTCCTTCAGGTGAGATAAAAGTAGTTGAAGTAATTTCAGTAAATCAACAAACAGGACTTATTTACTATCGTATTGGAGATAAACAAGAAATCAGAACAATAAGATCTTTACAATCATTTACAAATCATTTGAACCTTGGAAATGAAAGTTTTTTAAATCAAATTGGTTCGCCTGAACCAGAAAACAAAAAAAAATCCAAATCAAAAAGCACATTTCAAGATCCAAGCACCTATGAATACAGCAAATTTTCTTTAGGAGTAAATTTGCTTTCCCCACTATCCGGGGCTGGGTATCGATTTCGACGGACTATTTCATCCAATTATAATCAAAGCTTATTTTTTCAATACAATTTGAATGATAAAATAGGTATTCGCTTGCCCGTGAGAATAGGTTTTGGACAATTAAAGGATACAAATTTTAATTATAACAATGGCTATTTTTGGCACTATAACAGAGAACTCATTTTTGAAAGTGGAGCAGAAGTTTCAATCATGCAAGGTGACAACCAAAGGATTACCCCATATCTTTTACCTGGAATTTATTTTGGCCGTAATAAAGGTGTCATTGATTACGGTAATTATGTGACATCGACAACATTTTATTTTCCAGCCCCAGCTAGAACGTATTTTAGAGTAGCTCTTAATGGAGGATTCCAATTCAATTTTTCTAGATATGTACAAATAAATACTGAAGCAGGACTAAATTTCAATAGTTTAAATACATACTATTCACTTTATTCCAACGGAAAACTGGAAAGATATGTAGGTAAACAAATAGGATTTCAAGCTGCTGTAAATATAGTTTATCGTTTTGGAGGGAAACCAAGAGAATAAGTGTTTTTATCCGTTAGAATCACTTAGAACTTTGATTTTACTTAGGTTTTGATAAATTCCAATATTTTTTTCAACTACCCCGTAATCATTGTATCCAAATTGTATTATTTAAATTTATTTGGAACAATAGAAATCTTATTTTTCTTGAAATTTTCGCCTAAGAACTTTTTGCATTTTAAGGGTTTTTATCCGCTAGAATCACTTAAACACCTTATTTTACAATATTCCATAGAAATTCATTTTCAAAACATTACCATTCCTTACAAACATTTCCTTAATTTTACACCATGAAATGGAATACAACCGATTTGACAAAAATCAACGCGATGAATCGCAACACGATGATGGAACTACTAGACATTCAATGTGTTGAGGTAGGCGAAGATTATGTCGTTGCGACAATGCCAGTTGATCACCGAACGCACCAACCTATGGGTTTACTCCATGGCGGAGCAAGTGCTGTTTTGATTGAAAGCATTGGTTCGATTGGTTCTGCCCTACTTTGTGACCTACAAAATGAATTTCCTGTTGGATTGGAAATAAACGCGAACCACATTGGTGGCGTAAAATCTGGTCTTGTAAAAGCAGTAGGGAAAATTGTACACGCAGGAAAAAGAACGCACGTTTGGCAAGTTGATATTTTCAGTGTTGAAACCGGAAAATTAATTTGCACAGGAAGATTAACTGTAATGGTCGTTCAGAAATAAAATGGAAAATCCTACCTCAAAAGATTATTTATTATACAGATATCCTGGAAGTGAAATTGTTCATGTTGAAGGTATTGTAGAAAAATCAACTTTTGACAACTTGAAAGATGGTTTCATTTTTACTGATTTCTTAAAAGAGAACTGCTATATTTTTAGGGAGAGTGTAGAAACAAAAAACTTTGAAATTCATTTCGATACAGAAAAACCATACGTCTTCACCAAAAATGAATACTTAAACCAAGCAACTTCCTTTCTAAATTGTATTCAACAATTGCAACTAGGTAAAGCTGTCTTTTCAAGAATTAAGACGGCCCTATTTGACACGAACAAAACATTACAACTTTTCAGTGAATTGTGCGACAAATATCCAAATGCGCTCGTCTATTTAGTTTCAAGTAAACAGATGGGCACTTGGATTGGCGCAAGTCCTGAAGTCTTGCTGGAAGCGCATGATGATTACTTATTTACCATGTCTCTTGCTGGAACAAAAAAAGTAAACGCAAACATCGAATGGACGGAAAAAGAAATCATTGAACAAGAATTGGTAACTGATTTCATTGCCGATGAGCTCAAAAAAATGCAAGTTGATAGCCTAGAAATAATCGGACCATATAATTTTGAAGCGGGACCAGTCGAACATTTACGCACTGATATTTGTGCTCAAATCTCCACAATCGCCCCAATTGAAATTGCGATGAATTTACATCCTACTCCTGCTGTCAGTGGTTTGCCTAGGGCAGAAGCAATCGCTTTGATAAAAACCTTGGAAACGCACGATCGGGGATTATACACCGGAATGATTGGGTTAATTTCTGAAAATACTGCACGTCTATTCGTAAATCTAAGATGCGCTCAAATACAGGAAAAAAACACTTATCTCTATATAGGTGGAGGCTTCACCGCACAGTCAATTCCTGAAATGGAATGGGAAGAAACAGAAAATAAAAGTCAAACACTTTTAAACGCAATGCGAAATTTGTAATCAGTTAATTTACTGCTTTTTCTCTTTTTTCGGCTTCTTTTTCTTAGGATCTGCTGGCATAGCATCGTCCTCCGCGCCCTTTTTAGCTTCTCCACCAAATGTACTTATTTCTTTTCCTTCGTCATCAAAAATATGTTCTTCAATCAACACATCTTTCTTGTAAAGTGCTCTTCGTCTCACCTTTTGTTCAAAGTCTCTATCTTCAAACCAACCTTCTTTTAAACCTTTTTTGTAATTCTCAATTTTTTGAATGGTACCTTGATAATACAATGTCTTAAATTCACCACTTTTCACATCATTTATCCAGTTTTCAGTTCTCAGCAAAGTTCCATCATCGTAATAGTAGGAAAAAACTCCATTTTTCTTTCCTTGACGGTAATTGCTATTTTGAATTTGCTTCCCTTCTTTATTATAAACTAGAAAAGGTCCATCCAAAATTCCTTGTCTGTAGTGAACTTCTTTTTCCAATTGTGCATTTTTGAAATAAGTCTTTTTTACACCATTCAAAACGCCATTGTTGTAATTTTCCTCCAAAGTTGTATCACCTTTTGGACCGAAAAACAATTGTCTTCCATGCTTTTGGCCCAACAAATAATTCATTTCCCAAGCAACATAATTCGTGCTATCATAAAAGAATGTCCATTTTCCATTTTCTTTTCCCAAAATATGATTTCGCATAACCATCATACAACCAGTTTGATAATATGTCGTATCAGCGCCATCTTCTTTTCCATTCATGAAAGTAATTCTTCTTTCTAAAATTCCATTTTGGTGACAGGTTTCACATCTTCCAGTAAATGGAGAGCCGGAAGAACCAGAAAAAATCGTATTGGTACCCTCATCATATTCTAATTTTTCATTGCAATCTACTATTCCTGCGATCTTACCACATTCCCAATCCACAAATTTCTTGTTTTTTTGAGCATCTGCCCGCTCATAGCATTTTGCCTTTTTGCTACCAACGGAAATATCACCTTGAGACAAAACAAAGGTTGAACAAAAACCTAAAACTAATACAATCAAAAATTTACGAATATTCATAATCTAAATTTTAATGTTATTTTCTTAATTTCTCCAATGCAAAACGCAATTCAACAGGTACCTCAAACGACTTATTTTCAATCGAATTATAGCAAACTAGAACTGATTTCCCAATGGTTCTCAACTCATTATTTACCTTCAATTCATAAGCGACAGTAAAACTTTTTGTTCCAATATGGTCAAGGTAAACTGAAATTTCAGGTACATCGTGCAATAAAACTGGCTTCAAATACTCAACTTCATTTTTTCTTAATAACACACCTTCACGTTTCCAATCTCGATCCTTTGCCAAAAGCATACCAAAATAGTAAATTCTTGCCATTTCGAAATAACTCAAATATACGGCATTGTTAACATGTCCCATCATGTCACAATCACTGAAGCGAACTTGAATTTTGGCTGGCTCTATTCTCATTTATCAAGTTTTGAAAATTCAGAATTATTACTAATAAATTCAGGTACCAACGACTTCATTTTTGAAACAATCAGTTTATTATCCTGCTGATGAAACAGTTGTATCAAATTCTCAATCTCAGGCAAAATTTCATCATTCAAAGGTCTAATTTTAGCAATCAAAATTTGTGGATGATAGGTCGACATCGTATTCTCTTCTGATGCTAAAAGTTCTTCATAAAGTTTTTCACCTGGTCTTAAACCTGTTACCTTAATTTCAATGTCTTTTCCTTCTTCCAGACCACTTAACTGAATCATTTTCTTTGCTAAATCAATGATTTTCACAGATTCACCCATATCAAACACAAAAATCTCCCCTCCTTTCCCCATGTTTCCAGCTTCCAAAACCAACTGACAAGCTTCAGGAATTGTCATAAAAAAACGAGTAACATTGGCATCAGTTACGGTTAACGGTCCACCTTGCTCAATTTGTTTTTTGAACAAAGGAATCACTGAGCCATTGGAACCCAAAACATTACCAAATCTTGTTGTAATAAATTTTGTAAATCCTCCATTTTTTGTTTGTGCATACATCTCTGCAATGCGTTTTGATGCACCCATGACATTGGTAGGATTGACTGCTTTATCAGTAGAAATCATTACAAATTTTTCAACTTGATATTCGATAGCTAAATCCACCAAATTTTTGGTCCCTCCTATATTTGTCACCACAGCTTCTGAAGGATTGTCTTCCATCAATGGAACATGTTTATAAGCTGCTGCATGATATACAAAAGCAGGCTTATAAGTCTCAAATAAATGATTCATGCGCTCCTTATTTCGAATATCACCAATCACTACTTCAAAATGTAAATTTGGAAATTGGAACTTTAATTCATTTTGAAAATCATACATCTGTGACTCTGCTTGATCCAAAATAACAATTAAATTTGGCTCATAATCAGCGATTTGTCGCACAATACCACTACCGATTGAGCCTGCTGCCCCTGTCACCAAAACAACTTTATTTTTTAATTCTTGAGCAATTTTATCAGCATTTAAAACAATAGGTTTTCGACCCAATAAATCTTCAATTCTAATCTTATTAATCTGTTTGGTGGAAAACTCCCCATTAATCCAACTTTGAGCACTTGGAACTTGTTGAACTTTGACTTTTTCTTCCAAACAAATTTCTACAATCTCTTTTCTATTAACTTCATTGGGATTTTGAATAGCGATAATTAATTCTGTAACTCCTTCTGATTTAATTAATTTCCGAGTTTGAGAGGCATGAAAAATTTTGACACCTTCTAATCTTGTTCCTTTTATTTTTGCATTATCATCCACAAAACCAACAATCTCATAACTAAAATGACTGTCTTTTTCTATTGTCCTTTTGGTGATTAATCCCGAAACCCCTGCACCATAAATCAATACTCGCTGTTTGTTTTCTTTGTTTTTAATAGATTCTAAATAAATTAACTTAACAGAGAATCTCAAAGAAATTATCAAGAAAAAACTAACCAAAAATTCCATTACCAATACAGAACTTGGAAATAAGAAATATCCATCTAAATATTTCCAACGAATCAAACCAAAGATTAAAAATAAGACACTTGATATTGAGATTGCATAAAAAATACGCTTTAAATCTTCTGTAGAAGTATGTCTAACTAATCCTTTGTGGACTTGAAACAAATAAAAAACAGTCCATTTCACCAATATATAAACTGGCAGGGATTTGTACAAAATTTCCCATTCAGTCGCAATTAAAGTTTCATTTGCTTTTAAATCAAATCGAATCAAATAAGCAAATGCCAAAGAAAACAAGCTTATAAATAAATCTAAAAAGCTTATGACCCATCTAGGTGTATTGGATTTTAAAAGAATCATAGACAAATATAAAGAATTAAGTGGAATTCGACCGCTTGCAGCAATACTTAGAGAAATAATATATTAGTTACTTTCATATTAAAGAGAACGATATTCTAATAAAATGACATACTATACAAATCAATCAATTAAATGAACAGTTAAGATAATATTTAAAAACCAAAAACAGAAAAATTATACTTTTGAACAATAGATTTTTCAGTATTATTTTGTTTTGTTTCAAAGAATTTCCTGATTCCGAAAAAAATAAGTTCCTGGGTTAGTGGTTTTCCCTTTGGTTTTATTTTCGGAATCAGGATTTTAACCTCCTTTTCTTTTCACTTGATAGCCCTCTTTTACAAGTAAATCCATCACTTTGTCTCGAAAATTTCCTTGAATTATTACCTCTCCGTCTTTTACGGTTCCTCCGACGCCACATTTACTTTTTAGCGTTTTCCCTAAGTCTTTCAAATCATCTTCAGAACCAATAAATCCTTCAATTAACGTGACTTCTTTTCCCGCACGCTGCTTTTTGTCAAGGGAAACATATAATTTTTGTTGATTTTTAGGAAGTGTATCAACTGTTTCTTCTTCCTCAGTTTCAAATTGAAAATTAGGATTAGTAGAATATACTACATTGGTAAATTTCTTTTTTGCCATCAATATTTCTCTATAATTGTTGCTCTTAAATCATCAGTCACCAAATAGTTTGGATGCTTTTTCAATGCACTTTTTATTCCCTTTGGTGATCTGACTTCAAAGATAATCACTTTTTTTCCTGCTGCTTGCAATGCACTTACTTCATCTTTAGAAATGTATTCATTTTTAATTACAATACCATCAAAATTATAAGCGTTCAACTTTTGGTATGCATCAGCAAAATCTCCCCCTGAATAGTAAACTTTGAAAGGCAATTCCTTGAATTTTTCTACCCATGCAGGATTGCTCAACAAGATTATCACTTCGATTTGTCCACTGTAAAAGTCTTTAAAATCAGCTATTTCTTTGATAAATTGCATTTCATCTACCGTTTGCTCGCTACATAAATCGTAGTGCCGTACGTCCAACATCAAAACTTGCTTATCAAAATAATTTACTGGTAAATTTTGCAGAGACAAAAGCTTTTCTTTCTTCAACGACTTGTAGGTAACAGCCTCTAAATCTGCATCATTTTTAGAAGCAAGACATCCCTGTGAATTGGTTTCAATGTCCATTGTTTGATCGTGAAAAAACCACAAACGATTCGAAGCTGAAAGTTGCGCATCCAGCTCAACGCCATCACAACCAACCGTTTCCAAAGACAACTGTATCGCTTCTTTGGAATTGTCATGAAACGTTGCATTCTGATTTTCTAAGCCACTTGCCGCGTGCGCAATGATTTTAACATCTGAAAAATCTTCTTTTTTTTCACATGCAAACAATAAAATGGCTAAAAACAAAAATCTATAACGCATACTTTACTCCTACTTGTAATGAAAACTTCAAACTTTTGATAGTGTTATATTTATCTAACATAGTACTGTAATAGCTTTCAAAGTTAATTCCGTAAAATATAGATTGATAAACTTTTAATCTTTTGCCAAACGCTAAAGTATATCCTCCAGAAAGTTGATTGTAATAATTAAAATACGTCGTTTGACTATTCACTTTCAACAAACTACTTTGAAACAAGATTGTCGGTCCAAGTTGAAATTTTGAACAATTCAAAAAATAATAACTTCCTGAAATTCCAATCATTGGGAAAAATCGCTTTTGAAAAAAAGTTCTGTTAATTCCAACTCCAAATCCAGCAGTATATTCGAATTTTTGTAGCTGACGAAAGTAATTTCCTGTCAAAAAAAAGTCCATAGACTGATACTGAAATGTTGCGCCAATTAACGACTTCTTTTCAGTTTGGGCTGAAATTTGAAAAAATGAAAGAAATAAAAAAACGAACAATAAACGCATTGAAAGAGAATTTCCTTTCAAATATAAGGCATTTTATAATGATTACAATTTTGGACATTTTTTACAATGAACGCCCTTTTTCTTGTATTTTTTGCAACAATCTTTTTTCTTACCACAACTACAACTAGTACAAGTCATCGATTGACTGTAAACATCCTGAGAAATCGGTAAAACTTGTTGTTGCATCTGTTCTATATTTGGACATCACAAAGATATAACTTTTCTCTTACAAAGAATCATTCTAAATAAAAATGTTTAATTTATTTTGATTTTGACGTTAACAAAACTTAAAAATCGCCTTTATCAACTGAAAATTTAGAACATCATTCCTATCTTTGCACATGCGATTACCGATTTCAAAATCTGTCTCAAGTTTTAAACAATTTCTTCTAAGTCAATACTTTTACGACGGACTAAAAATCACCTTGGGGGTAATTCTACCTTCTATTATATGTTACCAACTCGATCAACTTCAAATCGGAATCACCATTTCATTGGGTGCTTTATTTGTAAGTATCACAGATAATCCGGGAGCTATTTCTCACAAAAGAAATGCAATGATTACCGCCAATGTTTTCATTTTCATCATGGCTATCATTATTGGGTTCACGAATAGATTTGGCATCCTTCTCGCGATTGAAATCCCAGTATTTTGCTTTGTATTCTCGATGTTTACTATTTATGGTGCACGCGCTTCATCTGTTGGAATCGCTGCGCTTTTGGTCATGATTGTTGGAATTGACCAACATTTAAATCCAACTCAAACGCTCATTCATGCCTTACTTTTGGTTTCTGGAGGTATTTGGTATTTGCTGTTTAGTATGACACTTACCCAGGTTTTACCTTATCGTCCTGCTGAACAAATGCTAGGTGAATGCATCTTCGAAATTGCGAAATACATCAAGATTAAGAGCGACTTTTACGATTCAAAAAACAACAAAGAAATTAATCAACGAGCGCTTATCGATCAACAAATTTTGGTAAATCAAGCACAAGAGAACGTAAGAGAAATACTATTTAAAACAAGAAAATTACTCAAAGATTCTAGTCCGCAAGGCAATTTATTAATCATGTCATTTATCGATGTCGTTGATTTATATGAGCATGCGATGGAAAGCCACCAGAATTACGATGTACTGCACAATGAATATGATTCAACCAAAATATTAACCAATTTTCAAAAGATAATTTTTAACCTGAGTGAAGAATTAAAGTACATCGGACTTTGTATTCACAACCATGAGACGCCAAAAAAAATCCCTTTGACTGCTGATTTATTGGTTGGGATTAAATCTCAAATTGACGCTTTAGACCAAAAAGGTATCCAAACTGTGAGCTTAAAAAAGATCCTCGTGAACTTAAGAAACATGACGCAACGGGTGGAAAAAATGTACGCTTATCACCAATCAAAAACAAATGTTCCAGACGCGCGAAAAAATGAAATTCACACTTTGGCAACACATCAACAACTCGATTGGAAACTTTTTGGAGAAAATTTAACCTTCAAATCTTCCATTTTTAGACACTCATTTCGCGTTGCAATTGTGTGTTTAATCGCATTTATTTTTGCCAGAAATTTTTACACTGGACAATTTAGCTATTGGATTTTGTTAACGATTTTGGTCATTTTAAAACCTGCTTTTAGTCAAACAAAAAAGCGAAATTATGAAAGAATTGTCGGAACTGTTGCCGGCGGATTACTTGGAATTTTGATTTTATATTTCGTAAAAGATCTCAATTTTAAGTTTTGGTTATTGCTAATTTTTATGATTTTAACCTACAGTTTTGCACGAATTAAATATGTTGTAAGTGTCTTTTTTATGACTCCTTTTATCCTTTTGATGTTCGATTTTATCGGTCAAAACAATGAAATTTTACTTGTTAAAGAAAGAATTTTGGACACATTTATCGGAGCTGGAATCGCATCTTTGGCGAGTTATTTTATCCTTCCAAGCTGGGAATCTTACCAAATAAAAAAAATGATGTCTGAAATGATTTATAAAAATACACTTTATCTAAAAAGTGTAATCAACTATAAAACAGACAATTTAAGCACTCAACTTGAATATAGACTTGCACGAAAAGAAATGTATGTTAGCACTTCAAATTTAAGTTCAGCATTTCAACGCATGTTAAACGAACCAAAAAGAAAGCAACAGAATGTAAATGAAGCAAATAAGTTCATCCTATTAAACAATTTGTTCGCATCAAATGTCGCGTCAATTTCATATTTAATGAAAGAAGAAAAACCTCAATTTAGCGACAAAGAAATTAGAGAAATAAGAAAGTCAATTAACTTAATGAAAGAAAGTTATAACACTTTTAATAAAGTATTAATTGAAGTAGATTTCAACATCAATTTAAATATCTCAGACGAAGTGAATAATCAACAAATCGAACTTTGCAACAACTTGGTTCAAATCGCGTCTGAAATAAAAAAATTGAGCATCAAAATTGTCGAAGCAGATTAACCTAAATGTTTTATTTAAATCGCTCGCCATTATTCACAAAATTTATCAGACAGGTTTAGCAAATGATTTTTGACGAACTAACTAACATTGGTCTGATAACTTCCAAACTTTACCAACCGCACTTTCGCAAAATTCTCCTTATCTTTACACTCAAAAATTTACAAAAATCATGGAAATCCCAAAAATGTATGAGCCTGTTAAGGCAGAGGAAAAATGGTATGCTTACTGGATGGAAAAAGGTTATTTTCATTCTGAACCAGATGGTCGCGAAGCATATACTGTCGTCATTCCTCCGCCAAACGTAACAGGAATTTTACACATGGGTCACATGTTGAATAATACGATTCAAGATGTATTGGTTCGTCGTGCAAGAATGCTCGGCAAAAATGCATGTTGGGTTCCGGGAACAGATCACGCTTCAATTGCAACTGAAGCCAAAGTTGTTCAAAAATTACGCAAAGAAGGAATCAAAAAATCTGATCTTACGCGTGACGAATTTTTGAAGCATGCTTTTGAATGGAAAGACAAACATGGTGGAATCATTTTAGAGCAATTGAAAAAATTGGGTTGCTCTTGTGATTGGGAGCGAACTAGCTTCACGATGGATCCTGAATATTCGCAATCTGTTTTGGATGTTTTTATCGACCTATATAAAAAAGGTAAAATTTACCGAAGCGTTCGAATGGTCAATTGGGACCCTGAAGCTTTGACTGCACTTTCTGATGAAGAAGTAATTCACAAAGAAGTTAATTCGAAATTATTTTATGTTCGATATAAAATCTCCGGTAGCGAAGATGAATGGTTGACAATTGCAACAACGCGTCCGGAAACTATTTTAGGTGATACTGCTATTTGTATCAATCCGAACGACGATCGTTTCAAACATTTACATGGTAAAAGTGCCATCGTTCCAATTTCAAATCGAGTGATTCCAATTATCCAAGATGAATACGTGGATATGGAGTTTGGAACTGGTTGTTTGAAGGTTACACCTGCGCATGACACAAACGATTACGAACTTGGAAAAAAACACAATTTAGAAACCCTTGATATTTTCAACGACAATGGAACATTGAACGATTTAGGTTTGCATTATGCAGGACAAGATCGTTTTGATGTACGAAAAGCGATTGAGAAAGAATTGTATGACAAAGGTTATTTGGTTAAAACCGAAGACCACATCAATAAAATTGGTTTTTCTGAAAGAACAGACGCGGTAATTGAACCGAAATTGTCATTGCAATGGTTTGTGAGCATGAAAGAATTGGCACAGCCTGCTTTGGACAATGTAATGAATGGAAATATCAATTTTCATCCTGAAAAGTTCAAAAATACTTATCGTCATTGGATGGAAAATGTGAAGGATTGGTGTATTTCTCGCCAACTTTGGTGGGGACATCAAATTCCTGCTTGGTATTTTGGTGCCGGTCCGAATGATTATGTAGTTGCGAAAACAATTGAAGAAGCGATTATTATTGCTTCAGAAAAAACTGGAAGATCGATCACTGCATCTGAATTGAAACAAGACGAAGATGTATTGGATACTTGGTTTTCAAGTTGGTTGTGGCCAATTTCGGTTTTCAACGGCTTGACTCGTCCAGGAAATGAAGAGATTAAATACTATTATCCGACAAATGACTTAGTAACTGCACCAGAAATTATGTTTTTCTGGGTGGCGAGAATGATTATTGCTGGATATGAATATTTGGGAGATATTCCTTTCAAAAATGTGTATTACACAGGAATTGTTCGTGATAAATTAGGCCGTAAAATGTCTAAATCGCTTGGAAACTCTCCAGATCCAATTGAATTGGTTGAAAAATTTGGAGCAGATGGCGTGAGAATGGGAATTTTAATTTCTTCTCCAGCCGGAAACGATTTGCCTTTTGATACGAGTCAATGTGAGCAAGGAAGGAATTTCACCAATAAGATTTGGAATGCATTCCGTTTGGTGAGCAATTGGGAAGTACGCGACATTGAACAACCAAAAGCCTCGATTAAAGCAATTGAATGGTTTGACACGAAATTCAATCAACAATTGGCTGAAATCAACGATTCATTCGATAAATTTAGAATTTCTGAAGCGTTGATGTCTACTTACAAATTGATTTGGGACGATTTCTGTTCATGGTATTTAGAAATGATCAAACCTGGTTATGAACAACCAATTGATGCATTGACGTTGGAAGCAACGAAAGGATTTTTCGAAAAGATTTTGAAAATTATTCAACCTTTCACGCCATTTATTGCTGAAGAAATTTGGCATTTGATTCGCGAACGCAAAAAGGGTGAAGACATTATTATCGCTGCATGGCCGACGGTAGAGAAGAAAGATGAAAAAGTGTTGATAGAATTCACGAAAGCGGAGGAAATCATCACCAACATTCGAAATATCCGCAAACAAAACAACATCGCGACGAAAATCAAAATGGATCTGTTTGTTAAGAAAAACCAAGAATCGGATGCAACCTTTGATTCAGTGATCATCAAAATGGGGAATTTAAGTCAATTGGAATATGTTTCTGAAAAAATCAACAATGCCTATTCATTTTTGGTAAATTCAAATGAATATTTCATTCCATTTGGTGATAACATTGATTTAGATGCAGAACGCGCGAAATTGGAAGAAGAATTGACTTATACGCAAGGATTTTTAAATTCGGTTTTGAAAAAATTGCAAAATGAGAAATTCGTGTCTGGTGCGCCGGAGCAAGTATTGGAAAATGAGCGTAAAAAAGAAGCTGATGCCCGCCAAAAAATTGCCATTTTGGAAGATAAATTAGCTGGTTTACAATAATACCAAACTCAAATATTGAAACGCAGTTACTTTTTGTACTGCGTTTTTTTTTGTTAAAAGGATTTTAAAAAAATAATCTATTCAAAGAATCAATTAACTTTATCCTATAAAATAAGACCATGAAACGTTTTTGTATTTTCTTCATCATTTTACTTTCAAGTAACTTTTCTTTCAGTCAATTAGGCTTTTTTCTATTGAAAGATACCGTTCCTGGAATGGTGCACAAACAAATCAAAGACATGCAAGAAACTGCAGGAAAAAAATTGATGTTATTCGGCGAATCAAAAGATGAAAAGTTGACGAAAACGGCTCCATTTTTAATGGAAACTAACAATAAAGGACAAATAATCCGAAAAATACATTTTAATAAAGATGTCAACAATGTAAAACGAATTATTCCTATCAATGCAACCACCAATAGACTTTATGGTATGAATACTACAGTCGGTGGAATTTCTAAAATGTATGCCCAAACCATTGGAAAAGATACGAAAGCAACGTTTGAATCAATCGAAAGTGAGAATTCTGTAGTTTATGGCGAAGTACTTCCCTACTCTAAGACACACACTTTTATCATTCAGTCTGTCAGAAAAAATGGCAGTAAAATTTTCAATTTAAACTTCATTAAAACACCAAATGAAACTTATTCTTCTACTCCATTTGGTGTGCATGAATCGAAATACACAGAAATGTGCATGAATGCGGTTTTAGACAAGAATAAGAATTTCTTTATCACAGGAATTAAAGTGATTGATGATTCCATCACACCTTTTGTTTACGCTTTTGATTCTTTAGGCAATGAAAGATGGACAAATTTTCCAAAAATCGACAAAACATTTGAAAATCTTAAAATTAGTCTTGACAAACACAACAATGTACTTTTTTCAGCAGCTTATCGCAATAACAAAATGGGAACTTGTTGGACGCAAATTTGGAAATTCGACAACAAAGGAAATTTGATAGGGGAGACAAAAATTGAGAATATCAAATCGAACGGTCAATTTTTGTTGAAAAATGGAAATACCATTTTTTATGGTACGCACTTTCAGGTTTACGACCGAAGATTCATCATTAGCAAGGGAAATTGGGTCATTTTAGATGATTCTCTAAAAGTTATTGTAGCAGATGAAATGAATGCCAAAGATTCGCCAGATGCTGACTTAACGCCTTTAGCGATGATTGCAAAACCAACAAGTTCAGAATTTCACTGCGGGATTCAATTGTCAGACGGAAGAATCGCTTTGGGCGGAAGGGTTACCTATCCGGAATTTCCTGAAGAATCTAAAATTTTGGGCTGCAATCACTACAATGAAGCTTGTATTTTGTTGCTAAGTGAAAAAGGTATTTTTAGACCAACGGCGAAATGATTTTTAGACCCAAGACTCTAGACTTTAGACTTTAGACGATTTAAACACTCTACAAAATTGAAAATCAATGTGTATCGAAAGGAATATTAATACTTTCTAACACTGCTTTAGACTGATACGCAAGTGAATTTAGCATTCAAAAATCTTTTTCTCGATCAACCAACGGTTCGTATGCTTCTAATTTCACACCTAAAATTTTCAATTTCTTGCCGTTTTGATTGAAAACATCGATGCGAATGATATCCTTTTTACTCCTGAAATTTGGTGTTATGTAAGATACTAATACTTCCTTTTTTACGGTATCAAGATGAAAAATGGTTTCTTCCACTGAAATGCCTCTCCAAGCGTAAAAGCCATTTCCGTGCTTCATTGCCATTGTGAAAAATTTTCCTTTTAGATCTTCTGCTTTTCCTTCATATTTCCATCGTGCGACCACCCAAAAATAAGACTTCGATGAAATCTTAGATGGTGGTAAATCAATCGTTGGTGTATATTGATTCAAACTATCCAATTGAAAATCCGATTTAAAGCGAAAGTACTTTTGGTAACATTTTTTGAAATTATCGTCTTTAAAATCAAATTCATTCATTGTGCCGCGATCAATCGATAACAAGGATTTTTGGTAATCTGTCACTCCGCCAATCTGACCGAAAGTAGAAAAATAATAGTCTTTGGTGATTCTCGAACCGTGCAAAATCCCAAGTGTCATTTGGTAAGTTTGAAACAAATTGAACAAAAATGACAATGAAATTAAACCGGCAAAAAACCAACTAAATTTAGATTCTTTTATTCTTAAAATGAAAAAACCCAATGCAATTGTCAATAGTGGATAAATGTCCAACAATGCACGCTGACTGAAACTTTCAGCGTACCACCATGTTGTCCAACAACTTACGACGTATAAGAAAATCAAAAATACAAGAAAAGAAGTGAATCCATTTAGTGCTTTTTTGATCCAAAAATAAAAGCCACAAATCGTAAAAAACATCAATGAAGTATAGAGCAGCCAACCTTTTTTAAAGCTGAAAAGTACTTCCAAAATGTAAGGGGTAAACCAATCAAAACCTTCGCCTAAATTATTTGCATAACTATTGACAACAAATGAACCTGAAACCAATTTCCAATAAATAAATTGGGGTGAAAAAGTGATTAGAAAAGCGAAAATTGTCGCAAAAAGCACCCACTTTCTGAATTTAATAAAATGGCGAATTTTAACTAAAAAACCACCGAAATCATTCACATTCCAAGCTATTGGAATCAATGTCAAAATCAAATCTGGAGGGCGAACTAATCCGATGAAACCAACAATCACACCCAGAATAATTCCATTTTTAAGATTTATTTCATGGTGAAATTTGATCGTAAAAAGCAATAAAAGCGAAACCAAAAAAAACTCCAAATTGTGGGAAATTCCCAGTGATGCAAATTGCATGAAGAAAAAATTGGTTCCAAAAACTACTAAAATCAGCAGCACAGCAACTAATTTATCTTTAAAAAAATAAGCCAAAACTTTTCGCAACACAAAAATCCCAGCAATGAAGTAAGAAAATGCGCCAATGGCAATCATTGTTTGGTATGGGTACGAAAATCCATCAGATGGATAATTTCCTATACGTGCCCAAACTTCAGCAATTGCATAAAATGGTGTCATCAAAATCGCCCAACCCGAGGTATATTTGATCATAAAATGCCCATTCTCAAGCAGCACAAATTGATACAAAGTGTTGGTATTTTCGTATTGCTTTTGAATTCCTTCAAAAAAACTTAAATCTTGAATATCAAGTGTTCCATTGTGAAACAAATTTGCTAGATAAGCATGGTGGCCAAACAAATCCCAATTTAAAATAAATGGTATTCCTTTATTGAATGTAAAATAGCCAATTACTGAGATAATCACAAAAATAGCAACAGTCGAAATTCGAAGATTATGATTGGCTATTGATTTTGGAGTTTGCATCGTTTAGCGAAAATACATACTTCCAGCCGATTTATTTCGTTACTTTGTTTAAAAATTGGCAGAATGAGAAAAATTGCACTTTTGACTTTATTAGTTTCCATGGTTTTCGCTTGTAAAAAAGAAGATATTGATTTCACTTTGAAAGGAACAGTTAACGATGCGACTTTTGGCGGCGGATTGACTGGAGCAACAATTACATTAACACAGATTCCAATTGGAGGAAGCACGCCAAAAGTACTTGGTACAGCTACTTTGACAAGTGATGGTAAATACAGTTTTACTTTTCCGCGAGAAAAAGTAGAAAAATATATTTTAACTGTCGATAAAACGAATTATTTTACAATATCGGAAGATATCAGTTTTTCTTCCTTCTCTACTGAAAGTGATTTAGAGAAAAACTATACTACAACGGCAAAATCTTGGGTTAAACTGATTTTTCGCAATGAAGCCCCAGCAACAATTGGCGATGGATTGACCTTCACCAAGCAATCAGGAAAAGTTGGATGCAGTGAATGTTGCCCTAATGAAGTAAATACCTTAGTAGGAATCGTTGACACCGCGATTTATTGCGTGAACGACGCCAATACAGAATATTCGTATTACTTCAATGTTGTAAACACAAGTATTCAGGGAATTGAGACTATTACAACTATACCTTTCGACACAGTTACAATAACAAAAACTTATTGATTTATTAAAGCCTTGAGATAGTCATTATTCATCCTCAAGGTTTTCTCGCAATTTTTGACGCAATTGTCTGATATAGGTTTCCATCAAATATTTGAAATAATTCGGGGTACTTTTAGCGATGCATTTGGTGTATTGCTTCAAACGATATTCGATGTGTTCTCCCAACATTTCAAGTAAATCAAGGCCGTCGTAAAAATCTTTTGCCGATTTCATAATTACCTGAAAATGATTTTCTAACGAATCATCTACAGCCAATTTTCCTTTTTCACTTTTATCCAAGTATGCATAGTAAACATCTTTCATATTGAAACTGTCCAACATTTCAACATCCATGCGTTCACGCGCCATTCTGTTGAATTCATACACCACTTCGAATTCCAAATCATCGCCTTCAGAAAGTCTAGATTCAAGAAAACGATCTGGGAAGCGAAACGCATCTTGCCAATTGATAAAATCTTGCCATAAACCGAATCTTCGCACATTATTACCAAGATCAATCAATTTAAATTGACTTTTGTTTGGTAGTTTTCTTGAACCTCTTCCAATCATCTGGTGGTAAAGAGTCAAGGAACGAGTTGCACGATTCAAAATAATTGTTTCCACTGTAGGCTCATCAAATCCAGTTGTCAAAATCCCGACCGAACTTAAAATCGCATCTGGAGTAACTTTGAACCATTCAAGTACATCTTTTCTGTCTTTTTCACTGAAAGTTGAATCTAGATGTCGGATCTTATAACCGCGTTTTTTAAAGGTCTCTTCTACCCTGATTGAAGTTTCTATACCTGAATTAAAAATCAAGGTTTTATTTCCGACAGCAACTTCTTCATAAGCAAAAAGTAATTTCTCTTGCATGAAAAAATTTCCATACACCATTTCTGAACTACTTACAGTAAAATCACCGTTTGAACCAATTTTTAGACCATGTAAATTGACATCATAAGTGAATGTCTCCGCATCAGACAAGTATCCACTTTCAATCAGGGATGATATACATTCTCCAACCAAAAGTTTATTGTAATTATCATTTAAAGGCAATGCTTTATTCGAGCTCAAAGGCGTTGCAGTAACACCTAAAATATTCGCTGATTGATAATATTGAAATATTTTTCGAAAACTGTTGTAATGGGCCTCATCGACAATTACCAAACCAACACCTTCAATAAAATTTTCATTTTCGTGTAGACGGTTATTCAAGGTCTCTACCATTGCAATATAGCAATCGAAATCTTCATTTTCATCCAGTTTTTTAACATCACTGTTAATGACCTTGTTTTCAACACCAATTGCGCTTAACTGCTTTGATGTTTGAACCGATAATTCAATTCTATGAGTTAAAATTAGGACTTTCTTTTCCCATTTTTCAATGTATTTTTTGGCGATTTCGGAAAAAATAACCGTCTTTCCCCCTCCAGTAGGTAATTGAAATAATAGATTGAAATTAGAACCGTTTTCCTCTAATTCTGACAATATACTTTTAACTGTCTTTTCTTGGAATGGATATAATTTTTTCGCTTCATAAAGTTCAGTATCTATCATTGTCTGTATCAAAATTGGGCTACAAAATTACGCTTCTTTTATGGAATATCAAACCTAAAATAAGAAATAAGATTTTTTATTTTTTATAAGGCTCTGTTCGAAGCTTTAATCTACTCAATTGTTATAATCCTATTGTTAAAAGTAGATTGACTAAAATCAGTTCAAAATCCTGAAAAAAACCTTATTTTTGCCAACAAACAAACACGAAATGAGCAATATCGAAAAAGTAAAATGCCTTATTATTGGTTCTGGACCAGCAGGTTATACGGCAGCAATTTATGCTGCAAGAGCGGATATGCATCCTGTTATGTATCAAGGTATGCAACCAGGTGGACAATTAACAACAACAAATGAAGTAGAAAACTTCCCTGGATATCCAAATGGAATCTCAGGACCAGAAATGATGGTTGAATTAGAAGCACAAGCCAAAAGATTCGAAACTGACGTGAGATTTGGCTTTATCACTAAGGTCGATTTCTCTGGAGATCTTCATAAATGTTGGGCTGATGACGGAAAAGAAATTCATGCTGAAACGGTTATTATATCAACTGGTGCAAGTGCAAAATACTTGGGTTTACCTTCGGAACAAAAATATTTAGAATTAGGTGGTGGTGTTTCTGCTTGCGCTGTCTGCGATGGTTTTTTCTACCGTGGACAAGAAACAGTAATTGTAGGTGCTGGAGATTCAGCTTGTGAAGAAGCACATTATTTATCTAAACTTTGTACCAAAGTGACCATGCTGGTAAGAAAAGATGAATTCAGGGCTTCCAAGATCATGGCGGAAAGAGTTAAAAACACCCCAAATATTGAAATTCTATTCAGTACAGATACTGTGGAAGTACTAGGTGATGGCAATGGTGTGACAGGTGCACTAGTAAAAAACAGTGTAACCGGAGAAGAAAAAACGATTCCTTGCACAGGATTTTTTGTGGCAATTGGACACAAACCAAATACCGACATCTTTGCAGATTACATCAACTTGGACGAAACAGGATACATTAAATATGAGCAACCAGGAACTTCTTTGACGAATGTTGCTGGTGTTTTCGTTGCTGGTGATGCGGCAGATAAAAGATATAGACAAGCAATTACAGCAGCAGGAACAGGATGTATGGCAGCTTTAGATGCAGAAAGATATTTGGCCGCAAAAGGTCATTAGAACTTGAAAAAAAAGAAAAAATCCTTTCACAATAGAATGTGAGAGGATTTTTTTTGACTTAAAAATCAATTAAATTCCTGCATCAAGTAAATCGCCATTTATCTTATTATAGCCTTGATTATCAATTTCTTTTTCTAAAAGCAATTCCATTTCATTATAATTTTGTATCGTCTTCACTGTTAGGATAGACAATGGAATAAAAATTACAACCATAAATATCGAAAAAAGTGTAGAAGCTATTAATTCTCCTAAATCGTCAGCTGAACCAAGAAAAGAACTAGATATCCTGCTAAGTACGCCTGTTCCAATCCAAAGACCCCACCACCAACCAATGATGGATTTGCGAGATTTTTTTTCATCAATTAGCTTTTTATCAAGCAAATAGTTTTCAGCATTTTCATAAATTTCTTGCATCAATTGAAATGGCTTGAATAAATTCATAATTGGAACAAACCAAGCGCCTGAAACCCATCCATTTGTTGAAGCCATAGATTTAAATTTTATTTCCTGATTAAAATAAGCTCTTCTAAACCATTGAATAAAAAACACCACTGAAAAAAGGTAAAGAATTGCAAATAGAATTGCGATTATTGACTGTCGAAAGTCATTGGAATTAGCAACTTCTGGCGTAATACTATAACCTTCAGCAACACTTTTTAAAAGCAGATATTGAAAAAAACTTGAAATAGATGAAATTATTTGAAATGCCATTACGATCCAAATAAATGTGGTAGCTAGTTTTGCACGATTTGCATTAGGTCTCATAAATTTATTTTTTTTAGTTTTTCAAATGTAAACAAAAGCTTACAAAACAATAGACGAATCTTACATTTAACATAAATTGATTGCTTTTCAAATGCAATAAATGTATTTTTGAAATCAAACAAACTAAAATGAAAAAACAAATTCTCCTCTCTATTTTTGCAATCAGTTCACTTTCTGTGTTTTCCCAAAAGAATGAACATAGTTGTTCTAATCTAAAATCCAAAATGAATTTATCAAAAAGTGCCAGTTTAACTGTCGCTCAAATTGCACAAACAGAAAGATATGATGTGCATTATTACACTTTGGATGTTGAAATGACGAATCTATCTACAGATATTGCTGGTACAGGCGAAATTTATGGAACTGCAAATGAAGATTTGGATACGGTTTGGTTTGAACTTTTTAATGCTTTCACAATCAATGAAATTCGTCTAAACGGAATAACAACTCCCTATGCAAGACAAGGTTCTGCAATTAAAGTTCCTGTGAATATTTTATCTGGTGAGAATTTTATTATTTCTACTGATTATCAAGGAACTCCTCCAACTGCGGTTACAAATCCGCTGGGTGGTGCAGGAATGACCAATGATAATTCACCATCTTGGGGAAATCAAGTTACTTGGTCTTTGAGTGAACCTTTTTCTGCTTACGAATGGTGGCCATGTAAACAATCTTTGCGCGACAAAGCAGACAGTGTATCAGTGAAAATAACTGTTCCATCCACTTGTAAAGCTGGTTCAAATGGTGTTTTAGAAAATGTTGTTGATTTGGGAAATGGAAAGTCGAGATATGAATGGAAACACCGTCATCCAATTGATTACTATTTAGTTTCAGTCGCTGTTGCAGAATATATTGAATATAATGTTTATGCAAACCCAACAGGCGCAACGAATCCAATTTTGATTCAAAATTTTATTTACAATAATCCTCAAACTTTACCCAATTTTCAGGATGAAATAGATGAAACAGTTGATTTTATGGAGCTTTTTTCCGATATTTTTGGATTGTATCCCTTTGCCGATGAAAAATATGGACATTGCATGGCACCATTGAGCGGAGGCATGGAACATCAAACAATGACAACTCAAGGATTTTTTGAAAAAACATTGACTTCTCATGAATTGGCTCACCAATGGTTTGGAGATAAAGTAACTTGTGCTTCTTGGGCTGATATTTGGGTAAATGAAGGATTTGCTTCTTATGCAGAATATTTAATTTTGGAAAATTTATATCCTTCAGAAGAAATTGCAGATATGAATGCTAGACATAATAATATCATGCAGCAACCCGGAGGAAGTGTTTGGGTGCTAGATAGTTTGAATGAAGGAGCTATTTTTTCAAGTAGATTGGTATACGACAAAGGAGCTGCGATTGTGCACACTATGCGCTTTTTAGCTAATAATGATGCTTTATTTTTTCAAGGCTTGAATGACTATCTAAACACTTTTTCAGACAGCGTATCAATTGGATTAGATGTAAAGGCAGCGCTTGAAAATGCAACCGGAGTAGATTACACCGCCAATTTTGAAGAATGGTATTTCGGTGAAGGATTTCCAACATATTCGGTTGTTTGGAACAAAATTGGAACTGATTTACAATTAAAAATTACTCATACTACATCGAGACCAAATGTTACCCCAACTTTTACAAATCCACTGGAAATAAAGTTCACAAGAACTGGATTAGCAGATACAACGATTCGATTTGACATTCAATCGAATGACGAAAATTATGTCATTCAAAACATGGCTGCCATCTCTAATATTTCTAGCTTAGACCCTAATAACTGGATTATCAATCGCACGGGTTCTATCGTTTTTGACAATGCTTTTGTAGCTTCAACAGAAGAAATATCAAAAGAAGAACAGATTGACATTTATCCAAATCCTAATAATGGAATTTTTACTTTATCACTAAAAAAAGCAGGAAATTACAAAGTTGATATTTTGGATACAAAGGGTAGAATCGTTGCTCAAAAGAGTTTTGATAAAAATATTCAGATTGACTTGACAAAAGAAATTAAAGGCTTGTATTTGTTGCAAATTACAAGTGCTGATGGAAATCAAACTATTAGAAAAATCGTAAAAAACTAATTGGATTTCAATGGATAAATCGTTCATGTTAAAATACACAGAGGAAGAATATTGGTCAATCTACGTGTCAAAATTCACTAGAAAGTCTAATGTTTTAAATCATTACAGTACTTTACCTTGGATCATTATCACCTTTCTATTCCTAGTCGTTTGTAGTTTATTTGCATTTGTTTACATGCAAAATAATAAATTTTTCGACTTGGCCATTTGTGTGGTAACTTTCTTAATCTCATTGATTTTCTTGGCTCATACTTTGAAAAAAAGCCAAAAATTGATTTTAACGATGAAAAACTTAAAAGAATACTACGATTATATAAAAGACGGTGTAGAAATTAGCATCAACAAGGCAAATTTGATTTTTGCTTATAAAAGTCAGAAAGAAATAATAAAATGGATTGAATGTAAAAACATTATCATTGAAGAAAAATACATTCAATTTTATTTTTACGCTCGAACACCCATTTTGATCCCTAAAGGTTCACAAACGATGGATAAAATCAAGCAATTTGAGCAAGAAATTGAAACGTTTCTTTAAATTTTGATGCTTGAAAAAAAGTACTAAAAATTTAAAATAACTATCTTTACAACTCTTAAAAATAAAACAATGAAAAACGTAGCTGTAATTGGAGCAGGAACAATGGGAAATGGTATAGCACATACATTTGCCCAATTTGGATATAAAGTTTCTTTGATAGATGTTGCGCAAACTTCCCTAGACAAAGGAATTGCAACAATCACAAAAAATTTAGATCGTCAGGTTGCAAAAGAATCAATTTCTGAAGCTCAAAAAGCTGAAACACTAAATAACATTACCACATTCACTTCAATTGCTGAAGGAGTAAAAAACGTTGAATTAGTCGTTGAGGCAGCAACTGAAAATATCGACTTAAAATTGAAAATTTTCAAAGAATTGAGTGATGTAACTCCTGAATCTGTGATTTTAGCTTCAAATACATCTTCCATTTCAATAACGAAAATTGCGTCCGTAACAAACAGACCTGAAAAAGTGATTGGAATGCATTTCATGAATCCAGTTCCAGTGATGAAATTGGTTGAAATTATTCGTGGTTATTCAACTACGGATGAAGTGACAAATTTGATCATGGAAACTTCTAAAAAATTAAATAAAATTCCAGTAGAAGTAAATGATTATCCGGGATTTGTTGCTAATAGAATATTGATGCCAATGATCAATGAAGCCATTTATACCCTGTATGAAGGAGTTGCTGGTGTAGAAGAAATTGACACAGTAATGAAATTGGGTATGGCACATCCAATGGGTCCATTGCAATTGGCTGATTTTATTGGATTAGACGTTTGTTTGGCAATTTTAGAAGTGCTGCATAACGGATTTGGTAATCCAAAATATGCACCTTGTCCGTTATTAGTAAACATGGTAACCGCAGGAAAAAAAGGAGTAAAAACTGGTGAAGGTTTTTACAGTTGGGGACATGGTACAAAAGAGCTTCTCGTAGCACCGAATTTTAAAAAATAAAATCATTATTTAAAGCGCTATTTCCTTGGAATAGCGCTTTTTTGTTGTAAATAAAAATGGCAAAGAAAAATCCAATCAAAGCAGTTAGGCGAAAACCTGTACGGAAACCAATAAAACGAAAAAAAGCAAAAAGCAGTTCGAAAAATTGGAAATGGATTTCTTTGATTATTTTACTCTTAAGCACGGGAATAATTGTTTACTATACTTTTGCTGAGAAAAAAGTGATGACAGTTGATACCTTTCGAAAATCTGTTCCTGAAGGTTTTGCCACAATTGGATTAGACGTTTCTCACCATCAAGGAGACATTGATTGGGAAAAGTTAATGGTTAAATCAGGATTTGACAGCATCATTCACTTCGTATATTGCAAAGCCTCTGAAGGAAATACGCATTTAGATACAAAATGGGAACAGAATCGCAAGGCTTTGAATGATTTAGGAATTCCAAATGGCGCTTATCATTTTTTTATACCCACCGATCCGCCCAGACCGCAAGCAACCCATTTCTTGGATGTTTGGAAAAAAAGAGATATCGATCTTCCACCAGTATTAGATGTTGAATCAGAAGGATTTTCAGACAAAGATTTGATTGCTAAAATGAAAATTTGGCTCACTGAAGTGGAATTGAAAACTGGAGTGCGTCCCGTCATATATACTTCTCTTAATTTTTACGAAACAAAGTTTCAAAATGACTTTTTGGACTACCAGTTTTGGATAGCAGCTTATTCTCGTAAACCTCAATGTATCAATGATAAAAGAATCATACATTGGCAATTTTCTGAATCTGGAAGTTTGCCGGGAATTGATGAATTGGTTGATTTGAATGTATCCAAGTCAAATTACTAGCTTGGATGTAAATATTTACACTTTGTCGTTTTTTAACTGTCGTTCAGCTAATAAATACAATAATTGTAACAAGTAAATCTATCTTTTGTAAATCAAATTACTATATTTAAGAAATTAACAAGTCTTAAAAAAGTTGAATAATACAAAAATTGAGAAAGATTTATCTATTGCTGATAAAATGAACTCCAAAGTAAAGCTAGCAAATATCTTTGGCTTGTTGTCTTGTGGCATATTTTTAACAACTGGAATAAATGACTTTTTAATAGGAGATCCTCAATCTGGAATTTTTCTTGAATTATTAGCAATATTGAGTCTTTTGACCTTGGCAGTTAATTATTATTTCACTCCGAAAACTGCTTTTCTATACCTATTTGGCATCATTACAGCAGGAGTTTTCTTTTTTGATTCCTATTCTGGAATTGATTCGGGTTGTTATTTACCTGAGTTCGATTAAAAAAGCACTAATTGATTTGTGTCTGAATACTCCACTTTAATTGCTGGTTTTTTAGGAAAAAAACAATAGGCAATTAACCCTGAAATTAGGTTGGTAATAAAGTTTTCAAATGACCGATGGCGAGAGTGTTCTA